>DATIBM010000182.1:0-21397 GCA_035457545.1 Nitrospiraceae bacterium | reverse complement strand
CGCACCGGCATGAACCGCAGGAACCGGCGGAGAAGCCTGTAGGTTTGGACGGGGTAGTGGAAGATCTTGTAGAGAAACAGCCGCCGCAGGCCCTCTTGGCGCACCCGGTTGATCACCTCGCCGGGCAAACAGGTCGGATCGATCTCCGAGCACTTGAAGTACTTGTACCAGTCGGTCGCCTCATTGACCAACCCCCGTTTCACATATTCCTGCCACAAAGGCGTGCCTCGATAGACACAGAGCCGATTGAAGCCGAACGTGTCCAGCGGCAGTTTGGAGGCGAAGTCGAAGGTCGCCTTCATGTCCTCAACGGTTTCATCGGGGTTCCCGACCGTAAAGAAACCGTGCACGATTTCGATGCCGGCCCGCTTGGCGTTCTTGACCGCGGTCTCAACCTCTTCGAGCGTCTGTTCCTTTTGCAAGCGATCGAGGATCTTCTGGCTTCCGCTCTCAATGCCGAACATGACCGTTCGGCAGTGGGCCTTGGCCATCGCCGGGAACAGATGCTGCGCCACCGAATCCACCCGGCCCTCAATGCCCCACTGGATCGACAGCCGCTCCTGAGTGATGCCGTTGCATATCGCGTCGATGCGCTTGGGCTGGAGCAGGAAGTGGTCGTCCACGAAATACACAGAGCCGTATCCGTGTTCCTCCAGATGTTTCAGTTCGGCCACGACATGCTGCGGGCTCCTGGCCCGCCACTTCCCCTCGTTGAAAATCGGGATGTCACAGAAGACGCAGGGCCAGGGACAGCCCCGGGAGGTTTGCATGGTCGTGAACCGCTCCATGGACAGCACCGCCGGCACATCCAGCGGCATCGACTCGACAAAGTCGAGCTCGAGACTCTCCCGGTCCGGAAACGGCCATTGGTCCAGGTTCCGCTCCATGACACGATTGGGATTCTGGATGACCTTGCCGTCCTTCGCCCAGGTCACCCCGGCGACCTCCGTCGGATCATCGAGCCGTTCAACCAAATCGAGAATGAGTTGTTCCCCGTCGCCGCGACAGACAAAATCGACTTCCGGGCATTGCAACTTGACCAGCGAAGCGTTCAAGCTCGCGAAGACCCCGCCGAACGCCAGCTTCACCTGGCTGTTCCCCGCGCGGATCTGACGGGCCAGGATCTTCGCGTAGGGATAGCTGGTCGTGCTCAGAAAGCTCAACCCGACCAGCGCCGGCCGGCGCCGGTTGATGGCCTCGATGATGACGTCGTTCGGCGTGTCCGGATTGGCCTGATCGAACATCACACAGTCATGCCCGGCCCGTTTCAGCACCGCCGAAAGCGACATGATGCCGATCGGAGGGAATCCCATGACCCGCACGCGCCCATTTTTGGCGCGGGTCTTGGCCGGCAAAGCATAGAACTGCGGGTCACGAACGTGGACGAGAAAGATCAACAACCGCAGCAGCCCCCTTCTTGCTGATGATTGCCGCTCAAGAAATCGGAGCGGTCTTGAAACGACGGTCACGCGGACGGACAGGATCAAGAAGACGGATCAGAGACGCGTCAGAGGTCGATCAGACTCCTTGGATGTGGAGCCTAACACGATTCGAAGGAGAATGGGAAGAAAATGCTTGGCCGGGCATGGCGGATAACGTCCATTCGGATCACACCTGACGCACAACCCCTCATCACGGCTTGCGAGGCTTTGGTATCGGAGAAGTTTACCGTCCGAGCGCGACCTTGACGGTGGCGCCGATCTCGGCAGGATTCTTGACCACTCGTACACCGGCCGCTTCAAGGGCCTTCATCTTTTCTGAGGCGGTGCCCTTGCCTCCGCTGATGATCGCTCCGGCATGGCCCATACGGCGACCTGGCGGAGCCGTGATGCCGGCGATAAAGCTGACGACCGGCTTCTTCACATTTTTCTTGATGAACTCGGCGGCCTTTTCTTCGGCATCGCCGCCGATCTCGCCGATCATCACGATCGCCTGCGTCTCGGGGTCGTTTTCGAACAGCGGCAGCACATCGACGAAACTAGTCCCGTTCACGGGGTCCCCGCCGATGCCGACGCAGGTGGTCTCGCCCAATCCAAGGGTGGACAGTTGATGCACCGCTTCGTAGGTGAGGGTGCCGCTGCGCGAAACCACTCCGACCACGCCTCGCTTATGGATGAACCCCGGCATGATGCCGATCTTGGCCTCGTCCACCGTAATGATGCCGGGGCAGTTGGGACCGATCAGCCGCACGTCGCGGCCCCACAAGGCCCGCTTGGCCCGCACCATGTCGTTCACCGGGATGCCTTCGGTGATGCAGACGATGAGCTTCACGCCGGCATCAGCCGCTTCCAGAATCGCATCGGCCGCGAAGGGCGGGGGCACGAAAATCAGCGAGGTGTCGCACTGGGTGTTCTTGACGGCTTCGCGTACGGTGTTGAAGACCGGAATGCCTTCGACCTGTTGGCCGGCCTTCCCCGGCGTGACGCCGGCGACCACCCGGGTACCGTAGGCCTTGCACTGCGTCGCGTGGAACGAGCCTTCCTTGCCCGTGATCCCCTGCACTACCACCCGCGTGTTTTTATTAACGAGAATGCTCACGATCTGTCTCCTCTCACACTCAACCCGTTCTCAGGGAGAGTTAACTTACTCAGATCTCAGGCTGTCCGGTCGAATTTTCTTCAAACCCGCCAATAGTTCTTCCAAGTCAACTTCTCGGCTGCCTCCGCTCATTCCAGAGGTATCCGCTTCAAAGATATGAAGATTTTCTAGCGGGGTAAGAGAATATATTGCTCTCCCGAAGTAATCTACCAACCCATGTTTCTTAAGAGCGTTTAGGCATGATCTTACCGTATGCCTATAGTTCTGTTGGCCATATGTTGGATGGGATTCCAAGTCATGATCTGAAAGTGAACGATAGTGCCCAATAGCATCATAGATTTCCTGCAAGTGGACTCGTTTACCACCCACTTAGCTTATCGCGAGAATGACCGCGGAGTACCACGTTCTCACGATCTAAATCCCCGCAGTACTTGCTAGCAATTTCCAGTTCTGCGGCGGCAGGTGCCGAGAGCGACTTGCCTTCTGCCTCCCCTCACCCTACCCTCTCCCAAGGGGCGAGGGTTAATTCTCATCATTCGCGAGGCGGCGGGGCTGAGCCTCTATTGCGGCCGTCGAGCGAGGCCCTTCTTAGGGCGCGCTCTCCGGGAGCAGGGAGGCTCAACCCTGTCGCCTCGTTTACGCCGTTGCCTTCTTTACGCCGCTTTCCCCGTCATTCCCACGATCTTCTGCGCCGCCTCCCACAAATCGTCTGCCACATCCAGCTTCAATCCCGACTGTTGGAGCAGCGTCCGCCCTTCTTCCGCATTCGTGCCTTGGAGCCTGACCACCAGCGGCACCTTGAGCTTGACCTCCTTGGCCGCTTCGATCACCCCATGCGCGATCCGCTCGCAGCGGACGATGCCGCCGAAGATGTTGATGAAGATGCCCTTCACGTTCTTGTCCTTGAGCAGGATGCGGAACCCCGCCGCCACCGTCTCCTTCGTGGCCCCGCCGCCGACATCTAAAAAATTCGCGGGTTCGCTGCCCGCCAACTTGATCACGTCCATCGTCGCCATGGCCAGGCCAGCGCCGTTCACCATGCAACCGATATTGCCGTCCAGCTTGACGTAGTTCAGGTTGTTCTTGCCGGCTTCGATCTCCAACGGCTCCTCCTCGTGCAAGTCGCGCATCTTCTGCACGTCCGCATGTTTGAAGAGCCCGTTGTCGTCGAAGGACACCTTGCCGTCGAGGGCGATCAGCGTCTTCTCCTTCGTGATCACCAGCGGGTTGATCTCCACCAGGGCGCAATTCTTCTCCATGAACAGCCGGTAGAGATTCCCCAACATCTGCACAAAGGAATTGATGACGGCCGGCTCGATCTGGTTCAACCCCAGGGCAAAGGCGATGTTGCGGCCGTTGTACCCCTGATAGCCGACGGCGGGATCGATCGCCTCCTTGATAATTTTCTCGGGAGCGTGTGCCGCCACTTCTTCGATCTCCATCCCGCCTTCGGTGCTGGCGATGAAGACCACCCAGCCCGTGTCGCGATCGACCAGGAGGCTGAGATACAGTTCCTTGGCGATATTGGCCCCTTCCTCGACCAGCAAGCGCCTGACCTTGCGGCCCTTCGGCCCCGTCTGGTGCGTGACCAGGACCTTGCCAAGCAGTTCCTTCGCGATCTCGGGGACCTGGCTCTGCTCCTTCACCAGCTTGACCCCGCCGGCTTTGCCTCGGCCACCGGCGTGGATTTGGGCTTTCACGACATAGACCGGCGTATTGAGCTTGGCGGCCCACTTGCTGGCGGCCTTCGGCGTCTTGACCTCCTTGCCGCGCAGAACCGGCACCCCGAACTGCGCGAACAACTGCTTGGCTTGAAACTCATGAACGTTCATGTCGCTCCTTCTCTCGATTCAGGACTCCGTCATGAGGACTGCGGACCGAGCCTCGTCGCTTTCTCAGTCCTCAGCCCTACACTAGACGACTTTTCGCGCATAGGCTGGAAGAATCATCGGGGACACCACCTCGCTCGACGACACCCCATGTTTCTTCGCCTCCTCGCGGAAGCGGCGCACATGGTGCAAGGTCAGCTTGCCGTGCGACATGGACTGCGCGCGGGAAGCCGCGGTCAGCCCCGACCGCTTGCCAAAGACCATCAAGTCGAGCAAGGAGTTGCCCATCAGGCGGTTGCGTCCATGCAATCCGCCGGACGCCTCCCCCGCGACGAATAGATTCGTCACCCCCGTCTCCGCATGGGTATCGATCTTCACGCCCCCGTTTTGGTAGTGCAGCGTTGGATAGATCAACACGGGGTCCTTGCTGATATCGATGCCGAACCGTTCGAACTGCCTGACCATGGCGGGAAAATGCTTCTGCACCGTCCCGGGACCGTGCTCCACGTCCAGCAACGGCGTGTCGAGCCACACACCCACGCGACCGGCCATGGTCCTGATGCCCCGCCCCTCTTCGCATTCCCTGATGATCGAAGACGAGACCACATCGCGCGTGTCGAGTTCGTTGACGAACCGATCCCCTTTGGCATTGACGAGATGGCCGCCCTCCGAGCGGATCCCTTCCGTGACCAGCGCGCCGATGAGCTGTTCGGGATAGACGGCGCCGGAGGGGTGGTACTGGAAGGTGTCGATATGGACGAGCTTCGCTCCCATCCGATAGGCCAGACACAAGCCGTCGCCTGTCGCGCCGAAATGATTGCTCGTCGGAAACCCTTGGATGTGCAGCCGGCCGATGCCGCCTGTGGCGAGAATCACCGCCTTGGCCGACACCACGACGAACCGCCCGTTGTCGAGGTCCTTGAATACCGCGCCCGTGCAATGGCCCTGATCGTCGCTCAGCAGCTCGACCGCGGCGCAAAACTCCAGCAACTGAATCTTCTGATTCAGCACCTCGTCCTTGAGGACCCGCATGATTTCGAGGCCGGTGTAGTCGGAGCAGGTCAGCAGGCGGGGCTTGGAGCTGCCGCCGCCCTTCTTGACGTGCAGATTCCCGTCATGGTCCCGGTCGAACAGCACGCCCAGCCTGATCAGCCAGTCGGCGATGGCGGGCCCCTCCTCGACCATCACCTTGAGCAACTGGTGATCGTTGTGCATCAACCCGCCCTTGAGGGTGTCGAGGAAGTGCGTCACGGGCGAATCTTCAGGGGTTACGGAAATCTGCATGCCGCCCTGCGCCATGACGCTGTTCGAATCGCCGAGCCGCAGCTTCGTCGCCAGGATCACCTTGGCCCCGGCCGCATGGGCATGCAGCGCGGCGGCGCAGCCGGCCCCCCCTCCGCCGACCACCAGCACGTCGGTCGTATAGGAGGGCGTCAGATCCAGATCATCGGGCACCTGGCTCATCCCTTCGAGCAAGGCGGCCAGCTCGACGACGGTCTTGTCGCCGGCGTTCGGCCCGAATCGAATCGTCCGATAGGCGTGCTCGCGAAAATCCGGATGATACTTCTTGATCAGGGTGTCGCGCTCGGCCAGCGACAGTTTGGGAAGGGTCTGTTTGCGACGAGCGTCTCTCGTCTTGTGCACGACCTGTTGTAAAACGTGAATGTCCATGATGTCAGTCGCCGCCAATCGTCAATGGTCGTTCGTCAGGAGCGCACCCGCACAGACCGGCTTCCGGCTTGATCATGAGCGGGCGATGGGACGCGAACGAGGCTGTCACTTCAGAGTCGCGCAGAGCTCCGTCAGTTCCTTCTGGCTCATCGCGAGGACGCGGTTCCACTCGTCGTCGTATTGGCCTTCCTTGATCTCCTGGATGCGGTGCGCCAGGCCTTGGGGTTTCTCGGTGAAATGGGCGCCTTGCGCCCGGCTGGCGTAGAGGGCCACGAGGTTCGGCGCGATATCCGCGATACAGACCGGCGCGCACAGCCCGCACATGACGCAATCCATGAACATGTCGGCGACCCCTTTGAAATCGCCGAATGCGGCCTTCCAGACCCCTTCCCGCACGTTGATTTTCTGAGGGCAGGCTTCCGTGCAGGCGTTGCAATTCCGGCAGAGCGGGGCTTCCGGATAGAGGTCGAACAGGTCCTGTTTGGGATCCTTCAACTCCTGGATCTGGTAGATGGCCTTCCTGGCCGGAAAAGGCGGCATCATCGTAAAGGACATGCCGTCCTGCACAGCCGTCTGGCAGGCCAGGCAGGTTTTCACCTTGGGATCGTCCTTCACCCGATAATAGGTCGCGCAGGCGCCGCAGAATCCGCCGAGACAGCCGACGCCCCGGACCACATCTTGTCCGGTGTACCAGAGTGCCTTGATGACCGTAATGCCTTCCGGCACTTCGTACCGTTTCCCCGCGATCTCCACCGTGACCATGCGCGGGCGAAGCACCTCTTCCTGGTCGATCACGTTCTGGGTATCGAATTGTTCAATGGCCATGGATGGTGTGTTGCCTGTAACGTGAATCGCCGACGGCCGGAACCCTGAGCTCCGGCCGTCAACGCTCACTGTCTCGAATTGTTCTTAATGCCACCCCTCCCGTCGTCCTGTGTTGTCGATTGCCTTTGCGATCATGCGGCCAGCCCGTGGCTCATGCCGCAATCGAGTCCACGATCGCGTTCAAGGTCTGGCTTGGACGCATCGCTTTGCTTGCCTTGGCGTCATCGGGGTGATAGTAGCCGCCGATATCGACCGGCTTCCCTTGAGCCGCGAGCAGTTCGGCCATGATCTTCGATTCATTCTCTTCCATTTGTTTCGCCACTTTGGCGAACTTGGCGGCCAGATTCCGATCCTCGGTCTGCTCCGCCAACGCCTGCGCCCAGTACATGGCCAGATAGAAATGGCTGCCCCGATTGTCGATCTCGCCCACCTTGCGAGCCGGGGATTTGTTGCTCTCCAGGAACTTGCCGTTGGCCCGGTCGAGCGTGTCCGCCAGAATCTTCGCGGTCTTGTTGTTCCCGACTTTCGCCAGATGCTCCAAGGACGCGGCCAGCGCCAGGAACTCGCCGAGCGAATCCCACCGCAGATACCCTTCCTCCTGGAACTGCTGCACGTGTTTCGGCGCGGAGCCTCCCGCTCCGGTCTCGAACAGACCGCCGCCGTTCAGCAGGGGGACGATCGACAGCATCTTGGCGCTGGTCCCGATTTCCAGAATCGGGAACAGGTCGGTCAGGTAGTCGCGCAAGACGTTCCCCGTGACGGAGATGGTGTCCTTGCCCTCCTTGGCCCGTTGCAGCGAGAACCGCATCGCCTCCGCGGGAGGCATGATCCTGATATCGAGACCCGTCGCATCGTGCTTCGGCAGGTACTGGTTGACCTTCTTGATCAGCTCCGCATCGTGGGCGCGGTCCTTGTTGAGCCAGAAGACCGTGGGCGCCCCGGTGGCCTTTGCGCGATTGACGGCAAGTTTGATCCAATCTTGAATCGGCGCATCCTTCACCTGACACATGCGCCAGATGTCGCCTTCCTCCACCTGGTGCTCGAGCATGACTTTTCCGGACGCATCGACAACGCGCATCGTGCCGTTGCCGGGCGCTTTGAACGTCTTATCGTGCGAGCCGTATTCCTCCGCGGCCTGCGCCATGAGACCGACGTTGGGCACGCTGCCCATCGTCCGAGGATCAAAGGCGCCGTGCTGTTTGCAGAATTCGACGATCTCCTTGTAGATCGGCGCGTAACTCGAGTCCGGAATGACGCACTTCGTGTCCGCCGGCTTCCCATCCGGCCCCCACATTTTTCCGGAATCGCGAATGACCGGAGGCATGGAGGCGTCGATGATCACGTCGCTCGGCACGTGTAAGTTCGTGATCCCCTTATCCGAGTTCACCATCGCCAAGGGCGGCCGCTTCTGATAGACCGCTTGAATGTCGGCCTCAATGGCTTTGCGCTGATCGTCCGGCAACGCCTTGATTTTCTCGTACAGATCGCCGATGCCGTTGTCGGGATCGACCCCGAGCTTCTTGAAGACATCCTTGTACTTTTCAAACACGTCCTTGTAATAGACGGACACGACATGGCCGAAGATCTTCGGATCGGAGACCTTCATCATGGTGGCCTTCAAGTGGACCGAGAACAGCACGCCCTGTCGCTTCGCATCTTCGATCTGTTGTTCGATGAACTCCCGCAATGCACGCGCGCGCATGAACGTGGCGTCGATGACTTCACCGGCCTGAAGCGGGATCTTGGGCTTGAGCACCGTGACCTTGCCGTCCTGGGCGACGAACTCGATGCGGGCGTCGGTGGCCGCCGCAACCGTCAGGGACTTCTCATTGGACCGGAAATCCCCCTGCGTCATATGCGCGACGTGCGTCTTGGAATCCGGAGTCCACGGCCCCATCTTATGCGGGTGCTTTTTGGCATGTTGCTTGACCGATAGCGGCGCCCGCCGATCGGAATTCCCCTCGCGCAGGACGGGGTTGACGGCGCTTCCCTTCACCTTGTCGTAGCGGGCTTTGATCTCCCGCTCCTTGTCGTCTTTCGGATCCTCTGGATAATCGGGAATCTTGTAACCCTGGCTTTGCAATTCCTTGATCGCCGCCTTGATCTGGGGGACCGACGCGCTGATGTTCGGCAGCTTGATGATGTTGGCTTCCGGCGTCTTGGCGAGTTCGCCGAGTTCGCTCAAGGCATCCGGCTGCTTTTGTTCCGCCGTCAGGTACTCGGGGAACACGGCGAGAATACGCCCCGCCAGGGAGATATCCCGCAATTCAACGCTCACGCCGGCCGCCTTGGTAAAGGCGTTGATGATCGGGAGGAACGAGTACGTCGCCAACATCGGCGCTTCATCGGTCTTGGTATAGATGATTTTGGATGCTGTGGTGGCCATGGTTTATCCTCTTCTCTCCTCTGTTCAGATTTAGTTCAGCGCGTTCAGCGCCGACCCTGCCTTGAACCATCCGATCTGCTGCTCGGTCATACTATGATTCGCCTGGAGCGTCCAGGTGGACCCGTCGGCCTTGTGCACCGTCACGGTCACCGGCTTGCCCGGCGCGAGGCCGGCCAACCCGCCCACGCTGAATCGATCCGTCTGTTCGATCTTGTCGTAATCCTTCGGATCAGCGAAGGTGAGCGGAAGGATGCCTTGTTTCTTCAGGTTGGTTTCATGGATGCGGGCGAAGCTCTTGGTCAACACCACCCGCACGTTGAGAAAGCGGGGGGACATCGCGGCATGCTCGCGGCTGCTGCCTTCGCCGTAGTTCTCGTCGCCGACGACGAAGGAGCCGATCCCCTTGGCCTTGTACCGGCGGGCGATCTGGGCGATCGTCAATCCGGATTCTCCGGTCAAGACGTCCGTGCCCTTGCCCGGCTCCGTCGAGAAGGCGTTGTTGGCCCCGAGAAACATATTGTCGCTGATCTTGTCGAGATGGCCGCGGAACTTGAGCCACGGGCCGGCCGGAGAAATATGGTCGGTCGTGGTCTTGCCCTTGGTCTTGATCAGGAGCGGGAGCTTCTCGAAGTCCTTTCCATCCCACCGGGGGAAGGGTTGCAGCAACTGCAGCCGTTCGCTGGTCGGCGGGATATCGACCGTCAACCCCTCGCCGTTCTCCGCCGGGGCCTCGAAGCCTTCTTCGCCCTTGGCAAACCCCTTGGCCGGCAGCTCCTCGCCTTTCGGCGGCTCCAGCTTGAATTCCTTCCCGTCGGCTCCCTTGAGCGTCTGGTGCACGGGATCGAATCCCAAATCGCCCGTCAGCGCATAGGCCGTCACGACCTCCGGGCTGGCCAGGAACGACAGGGTCTCGTTAATGCCGTCGTTGCGGCCGGGGAAATTTCGATTGAACGAGCTGACGATGGAATCCGCCCGGCCCTTGACCCCGTCGGCCCGCTTCCACTGGCCGATACAGGGACCGCAGGAGTTCGACAGGACCGTGCCGCCGAGTTTCTCAAACGTGTCCAGAAACCCGTCCCGCTTCATCGTGTGGTAGATCCGCTCGGAGCCGGGGGAGACGAGGAAGGCCGTCTTGGCCTTCAAGCCCGCCTTCAATCCCTGCTGGGCAATGTGGGCGGACCGGCTGATGTCTTCATAGGACGAATTCGTACAGCTTCCGATGAGCGCCGCCTTGAGCTCGACCGGATAGCCCTTTTCCTTTGCCTCCGCCGCCAGCTTCGAGATCGGCCGGGCGAGATCGGGCGTATGCGGCCCGACCACGTACGGCTCGAGCTTGGACAAATCGATGTCCACGATTTGATCATAATACTTTTCAGGCGCTTGATAGACCTCGGGATCGGCCACAAGCAGGTCCTTGTGCGACAAGGCCAGGTTCGCCAACTCCGCCCGGTCCGTGATGTTCATATAGGCGACCATCTTCTGATCAAAGGGGAACACGGAGGTCGTGGCGCCGAGTTCCGCGCCCATGTTGCAGATGGTGCCCTTGCCGGTCGCGCTGATCGTCTCCGCGCCCGGGCCGAAATACTCGACGATTTTATTGGTCCCGCCCTTCACGGTCAGGAGCCCGCAGAGGTAGAGGATCACATCCTTCGGCGAGGCCCAGCCGCTGAGCTTGCCGGTGAGCCGGACGCCGATCAATTTCGGATGGAGCACTTCCCAGGGGAGGCCCGCCATGACTTCGCCTGCGTCGGCCCCGCCGACGCCGATCGCCAACATGCCGAGGCCGCCCCCGTTGGGCGTATGTGAATCGGTCCCGATGATCAGGCCGCCGGGGAAGGCATAGTTTTCCAGCACAACCTGGTGGATGATGCCCGCGCCGGGTTTCCAGAACCCGATCCCGTACTTCTTCGCGGCCGACGCGAGGAAATTGTAGACTTCCTTGTTCTCGTCCATCGCGCGGAGCAGGTCCTTCTCGGACCCCATCTCGGCGCGGATCAGGTGGTCGCAGTGAATCGTGCTCGGCACGGCCACCTTCTTCTTGCCGGCCTGCATGAACTGCAACATGGCCATCTGGGCCGTGGCGTCCTGCATGGCGACGCGGTCGGGACGGAGCGACAACATCGCCTTGCCCCGCTCCCAGGTCTGTGTGTCAAAGTTGTCCGCGTGGGCGACCAGAATCTTTTCGGCCAGCGTCAGGCCGCGGCCGAATTTCTTCCTGGCCTTGGCAAACACCTCCGGCATCTTGGCATACAGCTTCTTGGCAAGATCTATCGACATGATGTATCTCCTCAAAAAACGTCATCCGTCATTCGTCACACGTCAATCGGCGGGAATGCAAAGACTCCCAACCGCTTGCGAATGACCAATGACGACTGACCATTGACGTCTTACTTCAGCGGCGGGACCTCCCGCCGTTTGGGCGCCGCATAGTTCACCAGGTAGTCGAACAGGCGGATCAGCCGGCTCTCCTGCCGTTTCTGGTCGGTCCAGTGGCCGATCAACCCGATGGTCCGCGACAGGATGAAGAACCCGTTCAAACTATCGACCGGGAACCCGATATCGACGAGCACCGCGGCCATGGTGCCGTCCACGTTCAGAATCAAATTATCCTTCTTGGCCGCCGTCACCTTTTCGACTTCGAGCGCGAAGTCGAGGTGCGGCGTCTTGATGCCCAAGCTCTTCACGTACCCGACCAATTCCTTGACGCGCTTGTCCGGATTGCGGAGGCTCTTCACACGGTGGCCGATGCCCGGCACCGGTCCGACGTTCTTCTTCATGTACGCAAGGAACTCGTCTACCGACATCTTGTTCTCGACGGCATACTTGAAATAGCGGCCCGCGTCGGTGACCGCGCCGCCGAACCGGGGGCCGATCATGATCAACCCAGCGGCGACGGCCTGCGACATCCCGATCCCGGCGCAGGCGGCGATGATCGTGGTCAAGGCGCCGCTGACGCAGGGGCCGTGGTCGGCCGAGAGCATCATGATCCGCTTGATGATCTCCGCTTCCTGCTTGGAGATCAGGCGCTTGTCCCAGAGCAACCCGATCACGTGGGGGATGTCGTAGCCCTTGTTGATGAGTTCGGAGGCGGGATAGCCGTCGTAACAGGGTTCGTCGCCCCGGTCGTCGCTGATGGTCGTCTTGATCAGCGGCACCACCTGCACGTCTCCGACCTTCATGGCCTCGTCGACGCTCTTCGGAAGCTTTGGCAGTTCTTCAGGCCGCAGGTCCGCCACCGGAACGATGGCCCCGCTCTTCACCAACTCATCGTAGGTTTGCTTGATGGCCGGGCCCAGGGCGCCGAACGTCGGCGGCACGATGGCTCCCGCCTTCTTGAGCGCTTCCGATTTGGACCGGGCCGAGCCTTCGCCCTTCATGCCTTCCTTGGCGCCGGCATGGCCGAACTTCATCCCTTTCGGCAGACTTTCCTGGCAGAAACCGGACACCACGCCGATGAGCTTGATCCGGCGTTTCTTGGCCCCGTACCATTCGGCCGCCCGCTCTTCGAGGTCGCCGCCCATCTCGCCGACGATAACGACCGCCTTCGTTTGAGGGTCCTGTTCGAATTTTTCGAGATAGCTCACGTAATCGGTCCCGGGATAGGCGTCGCCGCCGATGCCGATCGCCGTGGTGATGCCGTCCGCGAACTGCGAGCAGAGCCAGATGATCTCGTTGGACAAGCCGCCCGACTTGGTGATGACGCCGAACGAGCCCTCGCGATAGAGCTTGCAGGCCACCAAATTGTCATACGCGCCCCCGATGACGCCCAGCCGACAGGACCCGGCGGAGATCACGCCGATCGAGGAGGGGCCGTTGAAGGTCTTGCCCAGCTTGATGGCATGCCGGCTCAGCAACTTGGCGTCTTTCTCCGGCACGCCTTCCGTGATCATCGACACGACCTGGATCTTGGGATCGTTCAGAGCCTCCATGCCGCCCGCACAGGCGCGATCCGCCCCGATGTAGACCAGGCTGGTGTTGATTTGGGGATGGTGCGCGGTCGCTTCGGCAATGCTCTTGTAGACGGGAATCTGCATCAGGCTGCCGCCGTAAGGAATCTCGTTGGTCTTGCCGGCGTCGGGCGGATAGACGAAGGCGAGCACATTCAGCGGGCGCTTGATCAGATAGCAGAACTCCGCCATCCGGCGCGCCGCGTTCAGGCCCGCCGCGCCGCCCTGGATGACGACATAGGTGTCTTTATTGGCAACAATACTCATCGGGATCCCCTCTCCGTCGTTCCCATCGCGCTGCTTAGTTGGCCTGGAGTGCTTTGTCGACGATATCGGTCAGCGGCGTGTTGCGGTCGAACACTTGGATATCAAACCCCTCGTCCTTGAGCGCGCGCATCGCCTCGAGCCCTTCTTTTTCGCGCGGGCCGCCGCGCCGCACCCAAATCTTGACGCCGTTCAACTTTCCTTCTGATTTGGCTTTCCGGAAGCCGGCAATGATGCCCCCGAAGGTCTTCTTCACGTCCGTAAAGTTGGCGATCGCGCCCCCGACGATGATGTGTTTGATGTCCGGCAGCGAACAGACCTTGTCGGTCAGCACCTCCACGGCCCAGTCCGGCGGATCGCCGGAATACTCGGCATAATTGGCGAGCTTGCCGCCTCGCGCGACGACAGCGTCACAATAGTACACGCTGGCTCCGCCGCCGGCCGGCAGCATCGCGATCTGCCCGCCCGGAATTTCGATGAGTTTCACCGAGCCTTTGATCTTCGCATCGACCGCTTGCACCTCCAGCTCGCTCTTGGTATAGGCCCGTCCGAACTCCGCGGCAAAGGGGAAATTCCAGTCCGGGTGGCGGAATTTGGCATCGCCGTCCAGCAGGGTCACCGCATCGAGCGCCATCAATTGGCCGTCCCCTTCCCGCGCCACGACGGGATTGACCTCCAGATATTGCGCGTCCTCGTTGTCGTAGCAGGCGAACATTTTTCCCGCGAAGTCCGCCATCTGCGCGACCAGATTCCCCGTGAATCCCGCGTCCTTCGCCAACTTTTCAAGCGCCTCGCGGGTCGGCGCAGCCCCGACCTCGACCGGCAGCTTCTTGACCCGATCCCAGTTGGACTCGACCTCAATCCCGCCGCAGTTGGCGACGAGGATCTCCGCTCCCTCCCGCGTCGATTTGACCGCGCAATAATATTCTTCCTTGTGCGGCACCATCTCCGAGACGATGACCTGGGACACCGTGATGGAGCCGACCTGGCGTCCCAGCATCTCTTTCGCCGCCGCTTCGGCGCCCTTGTGGTCGAGACCCACTTTGACAAGGCCGAGCTTGAACCGGGAACCAAGCGCCTCATGGGCCTTGACCACCAGCTTGGCCTGCTTCAGCCAGTCGTTGGCCGCCGCCAGCTTGCTGAACTCCTCGACCGACGTCACCACGATATAGTTCGGAACGGTGATGCCCCATTTTTTCATCAGTCCCATCCCGGGACCTTCCAGCACCTTGGCCATGACAGCGCACTCCTTCTGGTGGATTCAGAGAAACGATTGCGATTAAGGGAGCGAAAGATTAGCGGATTCCGGGAAGGACCTCAAGGCCCCAAAGGGCCTAACGATTTTGAGCAGAAGTCCTAACGGAAGGCGGGAATTGGGAGTCCCCCACAGCGAAAACCATAACCAATTGATTTTAAGAGTGTTACGATCCTAGACCCGCAGAGTCTCCCGCTCGCGTTACCGGCTCTGACACAGGGGACAGTAAAAAGATGTGCGTTCCCCTTTTCTGGTTCGGATCGAACCTCCACAGGCACGCGGACATGGTTCGCCTTCCCGACCATACACCCGATGATCGTGTCTGTAGAGTCCCGGTCTTCCGTCCGGCGCCACAAAGTCCCTTATGCTGGAGCCGCCTTGGGCAATCGCCTGCCCGAGGACGGACTGCATAGCTTGATAGAGCGCCTGCGCCCGCGCTTTCGAGATTCGGTTCGCCGGTTGATGGGGATGAAGCCTGGCCGCAAACAGGATTTCGTTCGCGTAGATATTGCCGATGCCTGCGATGACTTGCTGGTGCATGAGCAGCGCCTTGAGGCGGCCGCGGCGGCCATGCAGGATCTGCCAAAAGGACTCCCAGTCCACCGCTAGGGGATCGCATCCGAAGCGGCGGCTGGTAAATCGGCGCAATCCGGCCTGATCGAGCAGATACAGTCGGCCGAATCGCCGCGCATTCCAGTAGTACAGGCTTGGCTCGCGCCCTCCTTCGAAATAGAGCTTGACGTGGGTGTGCTTGGCTCGGGAGGCCACCGCCTCCTCGAACAGTAACAGGCCGGTCATCCCCAATTCCGCGACAAGGTACCGGCTGCGCTCCTCCCGCGAAAAGGCCAGCACCAGGCTTTTCCCCCATCGCTCAACCGATTCAAACGTGGCGCCCCGGTACCAGGGAAAGCTGTCCAGCCCTTCCCGGACGATGTCGTCGCGCAGAACCCGGTAATCGGCCAATCGTGCTCCGAGCAATCGGTCACGGATGTGCCTGGCGACCACCTCCGCCTCTGGCAGTTCCGGCATGGGCGTAGCCCCCCTCGACTCAACAGGTGCTTCACCTTAGTCGATGTGCCAGGCTGAAGGAAAGAGCCACGGATCGACGACAGGCAGGAGTCGGCCGCGCCAGCTCGCCGGGTCAATAGGCAGGAACAACAGAGGGTTGCAACTGCGTGAAGGGTCGATGAGACGACCAACCCTGGGAAAGAACCACGGGAGGCGGCGGAAACGAGCCGTTGGGAGATGGGATGGGGCCGTCAGGCGATTTTCTTGTGCATTCGGGCCGGTCCGCCGCCCGGTCTGTCCGGGGAATTCGCTTCGTGGGCCAGCGCCGCCTGCTCTGCGCGCAGTTGCTTAACGAGCGCGATGGTTTCCTCCAGGGACGGCAAGGGGAGCGCGCCAGGCCGTCTAGCGCTCACCAGCTTGAGCGCTTCGCCATAGCTCATCCCCTCCACGCAACAGAGGTACGCGATGATGATCGAGGCCGACCGTCCCATGCCAGCCCGGCAACAGACCAGCACCCGGTTGCCGCCGATCTTCCGCTCGATCCATTCGACCGCTTCACGGACCTGTTGCGGGTCGGCTGCCGTGAATTCTTTGAGGGGAATCTTGGCATAATCCACCCAGGATGGCGGCGTGACGTCATATTCTTGCGCCACGAGCAGGAGGGCGCCGATCGCCGGATGGATCTCTCGCGCCGCTTCGATGTTTCCGACCAGCAGTTGTTTGGAGATCATGTGCATAGTGCCAGTATAGGGAGGGGCCGACAGGGGTCAAGAAAAAACTCTGAGCCCGTGAACGGTCCGCGCGAGAATTGGCCGCAGGCATGGCCGGGGGAATCTCTGGAGCCGATTCGGCGCGTCAGCGATCGGCCTTGTGCACCCCTCGATCCAGCCGGTATACTATCCGGCATCGGATCATTCATTGTTGTGAACGTGAAACGCATATGACGCTTCCGGCGGTCGAAACAGTTGAGGCTCGGCTCTCATCGGTTCGCTGCGCCATCTGTAAAGCCAATACATTCGCCATCGACCGCCGCAACCTCCACGCCGACGGGGAATGGAAAGGGCTGTGCATGAAGTGCCGTTACACCTTCCCGGTCCATGTCGACATGGAGTTTTACCAGCGCACCCAGCCGGACGTGCCCTATTTTCTCCGCTCCGTGCCGTGCCCGAAATGCGCCGCGCGCGGGGTCGCTCTCGACTTCCGGGCAACCCTCTCCGTTCGAGAGGCCTATTATTTCGTCACGTGCCAAACCTGCAAACATTCGTTCCCTGAACGAAGCTCATTCGAGGCGTTTGAATAGCCGAGGCCAAGGCTTGACGCAACAACAACCATGACCGAACACAAGCCACCGACCCCGCCTTCTCCCCCTTCACCACCTTCGTCGGAGGATCAACCGAAGCCGAAGAAGCTGTTGCCGATGGTGTCGGTTCCCGATGATGCCGAGGTCATGGCCGAAGAAATGCAGGAACTGTTCGACGAAGACCGGGTCACGCATCAACACGGCGGAACGGAACCGGAGGCCGACTGACCTGTCGACCGCTATCCCGCCGGTCGCTCGATTGTGAGAAGGTCCAAGATTCGGACTCGCATGACCCGCCCCATTCCCGTTTTGAGCGCGTCGTCGTCGGGCTGTCTCCATCGCATGATCGCGCCGCGCTCGGCGTGATCGAACGCCGCGTTGCTCCCCGACCGTTCGCGATCCAAGCGTCCGACTTCCAGGCGACCCGCCTCGCTGCAAGTCCAGACCCGCGTCTCGCCCTTGAACTCGCGGCGCTCGCTGACGATCCGCAAAAGCTGGCGATCGCGCCGGACGACTGTCCTGCCGTCTTTTCGGAGAATCAGGTAGGAAAACTTCAGCGAGTCTTTGATGAACCCCACCTGCCGGTCCAACCGGCTGATCTCCGCCGGCGGCGACCAGGCGCGTTCTTCGTGGCACCAGTCCTCCGGGCGGTGGAGCGCCGGACAGGCGTGTTCGTGGAGACAGGGGCTGTAGATGGTGCAAGCGCCCGTCTTGAGCAAGAGGTCTCGCACCCGGTGCAGGTCCCGCGTGGGCTCGCGGAGCGCCGGCTCCAGGATGATCAACGATCCGTCCGGACGGAGAACCTCCAGCAGCCGCTGGATCATCTGACAGCGGCGTTCGACAGGATTCCGAGCGTCATGGAACAGCTCATTGAGACTATTGGCCAGGCACACCAGATGAAAGCGGCCCGATTCGCCGGAACAGAGGGCGCGTAGGTCCGCCGTCCGTTCCAGGTTCATCCTCCGGGCGGCCAACCGGGCCGACCGGACCTGTTGGTGTCGCACATACAGATCCCAGACGGTTCTGGCCTCGGAGAGAGCCGCGGAAGAATGGTCGCAGGCCACCGCCTCCACCTCGACAGCCTCGGCCTTCCTCTCGGCGAGCCAATCCAGCAGGGCGAGGGACGCGGTGCCTGGGCCGGACCCGATATCCAGGAGTCTCAACGGAGCAGCTTTGTGATCCGCCAGAGCATCCCCCGGAAGCTCATCCAGCAGGGACTGCACTTTGGCCAAATTGACCGGCAGATAGTACCTGAGATACGCGGGGAGCAGATCCGGCTGGTCGAGATAGCGCTGTCCGCAGAGTCGGCGAGCTTTCGTGAAGCCTTGGGATAAGGCTGTCACCCCTGCGGCCAGAAGCGCCCTCTCCGAGTCCGGGCGTTGGCCGAGAGCCGTCTCGATGGCCCAAAGAACGGCGGTGGAAACGGTCCGCGTCATAGTCCGGCATCACCCCGTGTTGACGCTCATTGTTCCCCGGTGTAAGGTGACACAGCGAGTGGAGGAGACCGCCATGACCAATGCCATCATGCAAGCCTATCTGGACGTCGAGCAGGCGATGGAGCGCTATAACAAGTTGCTCGTCGAGTACGTCGATTTCCTCCAATCATCCGAAGGGGCCGACGCGACAAACCTGGAGCGGATGACGCATGGGGCCCGAGCCATGCGGGACAGCAGCATCATCTACCTGTCCTATGCCAAGTTCATCGCGTCTGGGATGCCCGAAAGCGAGGAGCTGATTCGCGACGACGTGCAGGGGTGATCGCCGTCAAACGTGAATCCTCAACCGTTAATCCTCCGGAGGCCCTGTCCAGCGTTTAACGAGCGGCGAATTACGGCGGCTGCAAAAGAAAAGGGCCTGATCCCGATCCGGGATCAGGCCCTTTCGTTTTTCCGCCAGCCGCTCAGATGCTGCGCATGAAGTGGGCCATGGCGGAGGGATCCGTCTCCGCATTGCCCATGACCTGAGACAGCGGCACATTGGTGGACTTCTTCCCGGTCAGCCCAGACTCGACTTCATCCACAATCAACTCGACCGGCATGGATTGGCCGCCATAGACGTGCGGACCCGCAATGATCTTGGCCTTCGAATGGCCATAGATCGCCGCCGCGACATCCTTGGCCAGCCAGCCCACATAGTTGAACTCCGGGATCACGATCAACTTGGCCTTGGCGCAGAGCTTCCGGAGCTCCATCGTGGGGAACGGCCGGAGGGACCGGATCTTAATCAGCCCGACCTTGATGCCTTTCTCCGCGCAGAGACGGATGGCTTCGCGCGACTGGGCCGCAGCGCTGCCGGATGCGACCAGAATCGCGTCGGCATCTTCGACTCCCTCGGCCGTGCACAAGCCGCCCATGTACTTATCAATATACTTCCGCGACCGTTCAACAGCGGCCCACACCTCCTGTTGCCAAACCGCATGGATGTTGTAGGCCATGAAGTTGGACTTCTGAACCGGGGCGTCCCGGGACAACCGGGCCGGCGGGTTTTCCGCATCCAACACTGGCACGGCCCCGCGCCACGCCTCACGGGGAGGAAGTTTGAGCCCCCGATCCTGCATGGACACATAGCCTCGGGCGTGGGTCACGAAGAAGCCGTCGCAGCAGACCGCCACCGGGAGGGTCACATCGTTTTTCTCGCTGATGGTAAAGCCCTTCATGATGAAGTCGAAGACGTCTTGCTGGTTCTCGGCATGGAAGACGACCATGCCGCAATTCAAGAGATAAGCGATCTCGATGTTGTCGGGCTGAATCGCCAAGGGGGCATTCACGACGCGGCAGGTGAAGAAGGCCACGGCCGGCAGCCGGTGGCCCGGCCATGACGCTATGCCTTCCAGGCCACGGAGCGTTCCCGGTCCTGCCGTGGCGGTAAAGCAACGCACCCCGGCACGCGACCCCCCGGCAATCGCCGCCATCACTCCGACTTCCTCTTCGCCGCGATAGTACTCCTTGACGTAGCCCTCACCGTAGAGCACGCCGACCAATTGCATCGTTTCGCTCTGCGGCGTGATCGGATAGGCAATGGCCAGATCGACGTTGCTGCGCCGAACCGCTTCCTTGGCCGCTTCACTGCCTGTAATGAACTCCCGCACCCGCGGCGCCTCCAGGAACATATATTCGGGGGTCACCACGCGCTGCTTTTTGGCTTCCGCGTGGGGGTCCTTCTTTATCTCCCCCGCCGGTTTCGGAGCCGCCACGCTGGTGATCGGATCGCCCTGCGGGTTGGTCTTGACCTCTGTGTCCAGCGCATCGCTCATAACATCACCTCTCCGGGTTTATCGGTCCGGCCTGGAGTCACGATCTCAGGCTTCTTTTTGCATTTGCTCCGGTTTGTGGCCAAACGCAGCGGCGGTTGAGAGCCCGGCTGCGGTGGGAACGAAGTCGAGCGGATTCGTGTGAGTCTGACCGCCGTGCACCCGCGACTGCGTGCCCGTGAACCGAACGTTCCGACCGTCAGCCGGCAACTTGATACCCATGCTCTCCCTGACGCGCTTGAAGATTTGCGCGACTTTCCTAATCTTGGCGGTGTCCGAATCGCGAATCGTCAGCATCGCGTCCTCATGCCCCTGCTCCGCACAGACCGCCATGGTGCAGCAGTTCGTTCCCGCGCGAATCATCTTGAGGGTCAGGTTGGCATAGTGGCAATGCACGCCAATGAATATGCAGGCCTCGATCCGATTCCCCCAAATCGTCAGATTAGGGTGGTTCGGATTGATGACTTCTTCGTGATCGATCTTGGGATATTTCGGCCGGTAATCGGGCATGGGGATGATCATGACGTCCGGAATCTGCGCCGCGATCTCCAGCGTGGCCTTCGCCTTCTCAATCGCATGTTCGTTCCACGCCCAGAGAATCATGGGGCCGGGGAAAAGGGTCGGGTTCGGACTCGTCAACATGACGCGAGCCATCTCCTCGATCACCTTGTCTTCTTCTTCGTCGTTCCCGTACCAGAGTCCGTGCCCCGGATCCGGCAACGCAACGCCCAACTGAGCCGCCGATGGCGGGTGAAAGCCCGCGGGGCCTGGAACGATAATTTTCTCTCTTTCCTGCGCTGTGGTCGCCACTCGTGTCATCTCCTTCGCCTCAACCAACTGTTGGGTTGATCAAGACAGCCGTCGTTGACTTCTCGCCATACGTGATATTGTCGGTCAACGCCGCCTGGGGGAGCTGATCGATCATGATCATCTTGATGGCATTGTTCTTCGCCATGTTGTCACAGACCCAGACACATTGCGCACAACCTTTGCACCGATCCACCGCGACATAGGCTGATCCGTATTTGAAGCCTTTATCCTTCCCCATCTCGTCGCTATACAGAATGGTGTTGGCTTCCGGACAATACTGCGTGCAGAGCTTACAGCTCTTGGCAGCGCAAATT
>DATIBM010000181.1:0-14135 GCA_035457545.1 Nitrospiraceae bacterium | reverse complement strand
GTCGCCCCAGAGTCCACAGGGTCTCGGCCTGGGCGGCCACCACCAGCGTGTTCCACAAGGCCCCCTCCGCCAAGACCCGGTCAGCCTCCAGGGCGGACGGCTTCTCGACGAACGATCGCACGAGCTTGACCGGCGACTCGGTGCGAAGGATCACCGGCGCCCCCGTTTTGATCCATCCATAGTCCAGTTCGAGCGATTCCGGGGGCACGCCCAACAGCACCAGCCGATGCGAGAGTTCCCGCGCAATCCAGACGGCTTCCTCGACCGCCCGCAGGAACCGGCTTTCCGGATACACGAAATGATCCGAAGGGACAATGACCACGGTGCCGTTCGGATCGCGCATCCGTATGCTGGACAGCGCCAAGAAGATCCCGGCCGCGATGCCCTTTTTCGTCGGCTGCACCAGCAGGCGATCGATCGTCCGATCACCGAGCTGATCCATCGCTTCCTGCCGATGGTCCTGGTTCACGACCGCGATCACGCGTTCCCGCCGGCTGAGCTGGATGGCCCGGTCAATGCTGTGTTGCCATAACGACCTGGTGCCAAGAAACGTGCAGAAGGGCTTCGGCTTTTGACGCCCCAGCCATTTCGCGATCAGCGGGCGCACGGGGTGGCTGTCGCCGCCCCCCAGCACAATGGACCAGGGGCCGCCGGGTTTCTCATCGTCTGAATGATAGTCGAGCATACGGTCACCTCCAGGTGTGTCGGGTAGATGCTCCTCTGCGCGGAATCGCACGGGAGGACGGTCGAATGATGACGGCGCCTTCCCAGCCGGGATCGGACTCAACCCCGGCTGGACGTTCTCCCGACCGATATCGAGGAAATCCGACATCGGAGGGTACAGACCCGGCGGCTTGGATCAGGCTGCCGGCGTGTACCGGGACAGATGGTCGACAGGGTGGAGGGCCACCAAATACTGGGACGGTTTCGGCCGCAGGAGGACCAGCCTTGATTCACGGGTCAGGCGATCGACGGCGCCGAAAATTTCGTTCCAACTGTAGGCCGGCAACCGGGCGATCAGGTCCTCGAGCGAGCGAGGGGCGTTCCCGTCCAACAGGCCGACAATGTCCTGTTCCAACTCCTCGTGACGTGTCATGCCTACCTCGGTGAACGGTGTGATGAACCGGGACAGCACGAACAAAAGAGGCTTGTGGTATAACGCAGGAACCCCTGGGCGGTCCATCCTCGAACCGTCGAAATTCTTGTCGAATTAGCCTAAGAGTGGTTGTCGTGGTTTAGACTACAAGACAAGAATGGGGCGGCCGGGGGAGCGTGCTCGTGATGTGAGGACGGTTTCGACGACAGGGCTGAGCTGACCGGCCGGCTATTCGGCGACTTGATGCATCAGGGCGTAGCGGGTCAACTCCGCGTTGTTCTTCAATTGCATCTTGTTCAGGATGCGCGCCCGGTAGGTGCTGACCGTCGTCACGCTGAGATTGAGCGACTCGGCGATTTCCGAGACAGTCTTCCCCGAACCGATCAGGCGGAGCACCTCATACTCCCGATCCGACAGCAGCTCATGGGGAGGGCGGCCGTCGCTGGCTTTCATCGTGAGCGCCAGCCGCTCGGCCACTTGCGGGCTGACGTATTGGCCGCCGTTCGCGACTTTCTTGATGGCCTGCACCAATTCCTGTGGCGCGCTGGCCTTGTTCAGATAGCCGTCCGCACCGGCCTTGAACATGCGGACCGCATATTGATCTTCCGGATGCATGCTGAGCACGATCACCGGCAGCGCGGGGCGGTCATGCTTCACCTGTTTCAACGCCTCGGTCCCTGTGGTGCCGGGCATGGAGATGTCCATGATCACGACGTCCCATGGTTTCTTCTGCACCAAATCGAGCAACTCGCGGGCGTTTCCCGCCTCGCCGAACTTGACGGGTCCCAGCCCTTCCGCCAACATCTCCTTCACGCCCCGCCGAAACAGCGGAAAATCGTCCGCAATCAGAATTCTGTACATGGGTCCCTCGCTCAGTGAAGGGGCAGCCTGAGTCGGACCGCGGTCCCCTGCCCCGGCTCGCTCGCAATCGTCAATGTCCCCCGATACCCCCGGGCCCGTTCCCGCATGCCCTGCAGGCCGAACGACTTGGGATCGGACAGGCGGACTTCCGGCACCCCTGCGCCGTTATCCCACACTTCCAACAACAGATCGTCCCCGGCGGCCTCCAGCCGCACCTTGGCTTCGGTCGCCGCCGCATGCCGGGCCACGTTGGTCAGCGCCTCCTGGCAGATGCGGAAGACCGCCGTGGCCTGCCCCCGCTCCACGTGGAGATCCTCGATCCCCGTCGCGAACGCGCACTTGATGCCGGTGCGTCGCGTGAAATCCCGGCATTGCCATTCAATCGCCGCCACCAGCCCCAGATCGTCCAAGACGCCAGGCCGGAGTTCCGCCACGATGCGTTGGACCGCGGTGATGGTGGCATCGATCTGCTGGGTCATGGATTGCACCTTGTCGGTCAACTTGGCGCGCTCGCGCGGAGCCAGGTCGCCCGTGACCAGCGTGCGGATACGCGAGAGATCGAGCTTCAGGCAGGTGAGCCCGACCCCTAATTCGTCGTGCAGCTCCCGCGCGATCCGGGTGCGCTCATCTTCCCGCACCGCTTCCAGCTTGTGGGACAGGGTCCGCACCCCCTCAAGGGCCTGGTGCAATTCCTGTTCGGCCCGCTTGCGTCCCGTAATGTCGTGGATAATGCCGGTGAAGAATCGGCCGCTCGGGATCGTCCAGGTTGAGAGCGACAGTTCCATCGGAAATTCCGTTCCGTCTCGCTTGACGCCGATGAACTCGAACAGCGTGCCGCGCTCGCTTTCAGCCGGGCCCGCCCCTGCGCCCAACACGACCCGCCAATAGAGCGGATGGTGACGCTCGGCCAGGAGTCGCGTCATCGGCTGCCCCAGCAGGTCCGCACGGGCATAGCCGAACAGTTGCTCGGCGCCCCGGTTGCAAAAGACGATGGCGCCCCCGGCATCCATCGTGATAATGCCGTCCTCGCTGGAATCGACGAAGGCCCGCAGTTGCTCTTCGCTTTTGCGCAGCGCCAGTTCCGCTTCCTTCCGCCGGCTGATGTCGCGAAACGTCATCACCGCCCCCACGATCCGGTCGTCTTCGAGAATGGGCGTGGAGGAATATTCGACCGGAAAGCCGGTTCCATCTTTCCTCCAGAACATCTCATCGACGGAATGCTGGATCATCCCCTGGCGCAGGGACCGCATGACGGGGAACTCATCGGCGGTATAGTCCGTGCCGTCAGCCCGTGTCTGGCGCACCAGCTTCTGCATGGACCGGCCGATCAATTCAACCGCGCGCCACCCCAACAGGCTCGCCGCCGCCGGATTCACGAAGGTGACGTTGCCGTGGAGGTCCACCCGACAGATCCCATCCCACGCCGAGTTCAGGAGGAGCTCATAATCACGTCGCAGCCGCTCCAGGTTGGCCTCATCCAGATCCCGCTGAATGACATCCGCAATCACCGTCCGCTCGTGCACGGCCAACAATTGTTGCAACGTGCCCACCTGGGATTGCAGCAAGGCGGTCGCGTTTTGATCACCCTGAACTGTCTCAACCGGCTCGACCGTGGCCTTTTGATGACGATTGTGCCGCGAACCGGCGCTTTGATCGTGGGGCAAAATCGCCAGCTTCGCGCTCAAGGCCAGCGTGCGGAAGTGATCGGCCGTGTCGCTCGGAATCGGCACGTTCGCAAACAGGATGACGGCAAAGAGGTGGCCGGACGGCAAGATCCCGCCGAACCCCAAGACCGACCGAACGCCATACCGCAAAACGAACTCCTCCTGCACCGGCACGAACGGGCTCTTTACGGCATCCGGCACGAAAAACACGTTATGGGTCCGTTCCTCCCAGTCGATGACCAGGTCGGAGCCGGGGGTCACGACCGACTCCATGTTCACGCCGAACTGCCGGAGCAGTTGAGAGAACATGGGGAACTGGGACACGAACTGTTCGCTCGCCAGCGGAATCGCGCGATATCGGCGCGACCGGTCCCGATCATTCCACTCCGCTTCCTGCCCGGCGGTTCCCATGAGCGTGAGACATTTCATCGCGTTGGACCTGGGCCGGCGGCGCAGCGCCTGGCTGGCGAGCTGGCGATCCGCCTCGCTCAACGACCCGTATTCCCGGGTCAAAAAACACCGAACCAGGACGCATTGTGGCAGTCCGGTCTGCCGATCGCAGAGATGGTGGTACAGGAATTGGGAGAGGTTCTGGGCAACTTCGTGCAGGGCCGGCGAGGACGGACCGAGCGCCCGCAACGCCACTCCGCACTCGGTCATGTCGCGGAGGGAAAAGGTCGTGAGATCGTACGTGCGACCGGCTGTCATGGCAGGATACCCCGCGGTGGGACGCCGCCGCGCAGCGGGATCCGACATTGCCGAACGGAACGCAGTCTAAGGAAACCCCCTGAGCCTGTCAAGAAATCACGGCGCGAAACGGGCCGCTGTGGTATGCTGTGCGCGTGATTCATCGCAGACCCCCGCCGAGCGTGCTGATCATCGCAACATGGGCCGCCGCATTGCTGGGATCGGCGACGCCGATGCCGCTCTCCGTAGCTGCGGGCGACCCTCCCTGCGACCGCTATCCCGAAGGCAAGCAAGCGGTCTGTCAGGCGATCTGGAAACAGCTCAACGATCAGGCCGTCGGGGAGATGGCGCGGTTCGGGCTCGAACAACAACGCCGGCGGGATGCGGGGCAGATTACCGCCGAGCAGCATTTGGCCGAGAACATGGCGTTCATCAAGCAAGCCACGCAGAACCGGCTGAAACGGCTCGAAGAGCGGATGGCGAAAGAATGACCGGTCAGAGTTCCTGCTTCTTGAACTCGGGCAGCACCTTCCCGGCCGACTCCAACAGATCCCGCCCGACGAGAATCGGCGCCTTGAAATGCACCGCCAGCGCGATCGAATCGGACGACCGGCTGTCGAACACCTTTTCCTCGCCGTTCACCGCCACGGTGAGCGCGCCGTAATAGGTGCCTCCCTTGAGCGTGATCACGGTGCGCAGCACGCGTCCTCCGAACGCTTGCAGGATGTTGTGCATGAGGTCGTGCGACATCGGCCGCGGCAGTTTCTCGCCGGTGAGCGCGCCGTGAATGGAGCCGGCGACGGTGGCATCCACGAAAATCGGAATGGCGCGGCCTTCGGCCAGGAGCAACACCACCGGGCCCTGCTCGGAGACCCGCACCCGCACGTCGGCGATTTCCACGAGCTGAGCGGGATCGGCGGACTCTTCCGCCTGCACGGCCTGGCCGGCCGGCGTCCCCGTGAACACCGGCACGGCAACGGCCGACCACAACAGACCTGCGATTGCGACGGTTGGCCTGTTCATACATTTCCTCCATACCAAGCTTCGCTAGAACCGGCGGCTCATCGGGCGAAGCCCCTCTTCATTGTCGCCGCCGGAGAAACGCCACCAGTGATCCTCCTCGCTTTTTCCCCTTACCACCCTTGGTTGACCGGCGCCTCTTTTGCGTCGTATCGGATATGATGGCGCCGGAGAAACACCTCCAGGGGTTTTTGACTCGTTTGATACCAACCTTGGTTGAACCGGCGGCTCATCGGGCGAAGCCCCTCTATACCAAGCTTCGCTTGAACCGCTGGCTAATCCGTGTCCTTTCATAACTGAGCCGCCGGAGAAACACCTTATGCGTATTCCCATTCCTCTGTATTCGGACGCCGGAGAAACGCCACCGGTGATCCTCCTCGCTTTCTCCCCTTACCAACCTTGGTTGAACCGGCGGCTATCCGGCCGGTTAGATTCTCACGAAGGCATTGCTCCGTTGCTCCGTCCCGATGTCCGTTTCAGGCCCGTGGCCCGTCACGACGACCGTGTCTCCATTCAGCCGGTAGAGGCGTTCGCGGATGGACCGCTCAATGGTTTGAAAGTCGCCGCCCCATAAGTCCGTCCGCCCAATGGAACCGCGGAAGAGCGTATCCCCGGCCAACAACAGCCGCTCGGCGGGAAGATGGAAACTCATGGATCCTGGCGTATGGCCCGGCGTATGGATCGCGACGCAGGCCAGCGTGCCGACCGCGAATTGCTCCTCGTCCTTCAGCCAGTAGTCGGGCAGCGGGACCGGCGCATAGGGCACGCCGAACACCTCGCACTGCTCTTCCAGCAACTCCCACAACCGGCGATCGTCCGGATGGAGACAGAGCGACGCCCCTGTCGCCTGCTGCATGTCTCCGGACGCGAGAAAATGATCAAAGTGCGCGTGCGTGTGCAGGATACGGGTGACGGTCAGGCCCAAGGCTCGCACTTCATGAAGGATCCGCTCCGGCGCCCCGCCCGGGTCCACCACGACCGCCTGTTTGGTGTGCGGATCGCCGATGATCGAGCAATTGCAGCCCAAGGGCGGCACCGCGAACGTCCTGCGGATCATGGATGCGGACATTAGCTCCTCCCTTCGGGATGGGCGACCCAGATCACGTCCGTGTCGAACAGGGTCCAGTCCCGCCCCTGGCGCCGCAACCAATGGAGAAATCCGGCTCCGGTTCCGTCCGGCCGTTCATTGGCCACATAGACCAAGGCTTGGTCCTCTTTGAGCGTCCAGGCAACCCGGGAAAACGCCAGGCGAGCGAGACGGGTTTCATCCTCCTGCGCCGGGCGCCTCCATGCGGCGAATGACGGCCCGAGGAACACGTCCGATTCCTCCGCCCCGCCGGGGGAGACGAACTGCACGCGCGCCCCGAAGCGGAATTGCGGCTCCAATCGGGAGGGACGCTGGTTCTTCGCGATGAAATCCGCGATCAAATCGCGCGGCAACCGCCCGTCGAACGGCTGCTGCTCATCGAACCACCGCTCGCTCGGCGGAATCGGTTCGCCCGGATGGAGCCGGGTGAGGGTGAGGCGCTCGATCACGACGACGCGGATCAGGCTCGTCAGAAACTTAGACTCGACAACCCTATCGTAGACAGGATACTCTTCGGCGGGCACGGACTCCCCATCCGCTCGCGAGATCCCGGTCGGCGCCGCGAGGAGCTGATCGCCCAACCCACGCACCATCAGGCAGAGACAGAGCATGGCGACCGCTGTCATTCGCATAGTGAGAGCATAAGCTGCGATGCCGCAGACCGTCAAACCCCCGCTCACAGAACCCAGCACCTCGCAGCCGCCCCGAATCGACAGACCGACGTTCCGGGTCATTGGCCTTGTGCCGATGGTCCTGTGGCTCCTCGCCGCGGCCTGCAAACCGGACGACGCGCCCTTGAAGGCCGAGAACGAAGCCTTGCGGAAACAACTGGCCAGACAGGAGTCCGTCTTGAACTCGCTGCAAGACGGGACGAAGGTCATGCAACAACAGATCGACCTGCTCAACCAGGAACTGCGGGACGCCAAGAAAGAAACCCAGCGGGCGCACGACGAGACCGAGCGCGTCCGGGCCGAGGCCAAGGAAGCGACCCTGAAATTCGAGGCCCAGGTGGCCCAAACCAAGAAGCTCTCCGCCGAGGTGCAGCGGACGGCCGCCGCCCAGGCCGCCTTTACCGTGCGCGCCGAGGAGAAGGGCGCGCAGGTTGAAGACCTTCCTCGTCCCTTCGCCCTGGTCGCGCGAGCCGTCGAGGAGGCGCTGGCTCGCAACGGGTACGCCATCCGAGTCAGCGTCAAAACGGATCAGAAGGCCGTGTACGTGACCGAGCGCAAGGTGTCCCCGCCCACTTCCCTCGAAGCCTCCGGTTTTCGGAATCAATTCCTGATCGCCCTCCAGATTCCCTCGGCCAGCGTCACCCGCCTGAGCGTGAAGGCGGAATTTGAAAAACTCGCCCAGGGCGGGCGGATCCTCACGGCCGGCCCGGACGAAACGGCCGAAATCGAGCGGCGCCTCATCGCCGAAATCAGCAAGGCCGTCGCCGCCAAAGACAAGTTGTGAACGGCCTCCGCGCCTTGCTGCCAGCCGTGATCCTGGCCGGCTTGACGGTCGGCACGGCCGACGCCCGTTCCGATACCCGACCAGCCCTGCCCACACAGGAACTCGCGCGCCACCTGGCCTCGATCGCCGCCGTCGTGCGCCCCTCTCCTTCCGTGACCGTCGAGGAAGGCTGGTTCCTCATGGGAACCGTCAGAAAGGACGACGAGCCCTACGCGCTCGAGACGCAATTCGACGACACGGAACTGCCGCAACATCGCGTCTGGCTCGATCGCTATCAGATCGACCGGGATGAAGTGAGCGTAGGAGAATACCTAGCCTTCCTCCGCCAGACCAGGCAACCGGTGTCGGACGAGCTACAACGGCTCCTCTGGCACGTCATCTCGGTCCACTCCATGCCGGACGTCGTGCTGGCCCGTTGGCCGGCTTTGTACGTGACCTGGCAGGAGGCGGCGGACTTTTGCCGCGCACAGGGCAAACGGCTCCCGACGGAGGCTGAATGGGAAAAGGCCGCGCGCGGCGCTGGCGGCAACCTGTTCCCATGGGGCGATCGTCCGCCGTCACCGGGTCTGGCGGTGTTCGGACAGTATCACGTGCATGAGATCCCGTTGGTCGCGGCGGTGGACAGCGGGGAAGAGGGGCAAAGTCCGTATGGGGCCCGTCACATGGCCGGCAACATCGCCGAATGGGTGCAGGACTGGCTGGGCTTCGACTATTACGCGGTCACGCCGGACCGCAATCCGCCGGGTCCGAATTCGGGCCGGTACAAGGTCGTGCGGGGCGGTTCGTGGAAAAGCAAGCCGATGATGCTCCGCACGGCGACACGCGGCGGGTCTGCTCCCGATCAGCGCTCCGCCACCATCGGCTTCCGCTGCGCTGCGTCCGTCCCATGACAGGCCACGTTCCCGCTCCCCTTTCCTTCAATCAACCCCGCCACGACCGCACACTCCAGGCCGAACGGCAGGTAGCCCGCATAGCCGAGTATCGGCATTTCGAACAGGTGGCAACATTGGACGTAGGGAATGGCATACTCCCAATGGGCGAGACTCTTGACGTTCCACAGCTCCCAGAAGAAGCCGCAGACGAGCGCGGCAAGGGCAGGCAAGCAGACCGGCCGCCAATCGCCGGCTTGCAATTCGGATAAGATCGTGTCTTCTCCTCTGATCAGCGCCATCGACGTCAAGAGGAGGAGCGGCGCCACCCAGACCAGCGGAAACAGATAATCCGGCCAGATGCCGATGCCGAACAGACCGAGCGCAGCCGCGATCAGGCCGGCCCATCCCGTGATCGGACGATTCACCCAGTCCCACCGCCACAGCCGGCGGAACGCTGCGTCGAATCTTGGCCAGGTCGAGAGCCACTCCGTCGTGCTCAAGACCGCAGGCAAGACCGTGGAGAACGGCACGGTTGCATACCAGATATATTCCCAGGCAGTCGGTTCCCACACCGGCGGATAGTGCCAGTTCTCGACGAAGCGGTTGAGATATTCGAAGAACCACCAAAAGACGGCGCTGAGCGGAAACAACCAGAGGAAAAACCGAGGACGGCTCCGCATCAGGCAGCGCCCGCTCCGGGCCTCGGTCCAGGCGTTGACGACCAGAATGTAGCCCAACCAGAGCGGCGTGAAGGTATGGGCTTGCCAGGCGCCCAGCCATTCAAACCGATTCCAGGCGACGATCCAGGCCAGCCCGGTCCACAGGAGTCCGGCCCACCCCCACCAGGGAAACGACCGTGGGGACCGTTCCGAACAAACCCGAACCGGAGCGGCCAGCAGGCGCCATAGGAAGGGGCTGACACAGAGGAAAATAGCCACGGCAAGCAGCGAGAACGCGATCCAAGAAAACGGAGCCTGTGCGACATATTGAGTCCGGGGAGGAAACTCGAGGTAGGGAGCCAGCGGCTTACCTGCCAGATGAACTCCCGCCAGCGGGAGCCCCAGAAGCAACGCCGCCATGGCTGCGATTCGGCCGAGTCTACCCCACACCGCCGACACTCACGGCGCCGGTCGCGCTCGATCCCAACGCCCTTTCAGGTTGTAGGCCGCCAGTTCGATCGCCTCGTCCGCAGCCAGGCTCCGCAGTACATCATGAGCCTCGGCATCATCCCGTGGGGCGGCGATGCGCTGCATCCGTCCGGACCGGCGAATGACCGGATAGGCATTGGAGGTCAGCCGTCCCGCCAGTTGTTCCAGGGTGGAGAACGTCCGGCCTTCCGCCCGCGCGAGAACGGCGCCGGTCTTGGCGTCCAGGAGAGCCAGCTCGGCCAAGGCATGCTGGACCGTGCTGGAGCCGGGCAGACGTCCCATGGCCCCGCCCCCCTCTTGCGTGCCGTCGAGGGGCAAGGTCGTCGCACTCGTGACCTCCACGCTCGAAATCACCGCGAGCAGGAGGTGATCGACTCCCTGCTCCAGGGCAACCTGCTCCCAGGCGACGGGCGCTTCACCGGTCTTGCGCGTGGACGAGGGGGCGACCTTGACGACAGCAAGCGGCAACGCGCGGCTGATATGTTGCCGAGCCTGATCGGTCACGAACACCAGCGCGCCTTCAGAGAGGGGCGGCGCGGATTCCGGGCCGGCCGCATCATTGATCACCGCCAGCCCGACACGAAGACCGGTTGGGAGTCCGGCCACCGTCGCGGCGTCCGGCTGCGTGGCTGTCCCCAGATAGGCATCGAGGCGAGGCGCCGGCGAGGAGACCCCGCAGCCGGAAACAATGAATCCCGGAAACGCCAGGACCAGGAGCGCGGTTCTCCACCTCATCATCAAGCCGGCATGAGCGCGATCGATCCGATCCACCTCGAGCTTCCTCGCTACAACCAATCTTCGTCCAGCTCAATCGCTTCAACCCACGTTGTGACGGGCGGCAAGGATTCAAGCGGCACCCCGCGCTTGGCCGCCACATCCCGGAGCCGCCCCTGAAACCGCTCGCGCGCCGCCTCATCGGCCGGCCCCGCCGTAAGGACCTTTCTGGTCCAGAGCAGAATCTCGGCCTCGGACAGCGCCCTTCCGTGGGTTCGCACCCACTCCAACAGAGCCTCGTCCGTTCCTCCCGCCAGCACCCGTTGTTCGAACGCCCGCGCATCGATGCTCAGCAAGTCGATTAAGGACTTGTCGAACCCGGTGGTGAGGTAATTATAGTCTTGGATCAATCCGGCATGACGCAGCCGGATCTTATCGATCAACCGGGCCAAGTGGGCCAAGCCTCCGAGCAAGACCTTGGGACTTCTGGGGTACTGTATGGCGTCCATCGACAATGCTGAAAGAATCGAAAGGTCGTATGCATTCCCTCTTTCCGCCGAGGCCGAACAACTTTGCCATAGCCGGGCCACCCTTGGCTAGGAGCCTGCGTCGCTCCGATCAGTAGGCCTATTTGGCTCGTCAGAACCGAGGGGGCATGGTAGGCTCCATTCGAGATCGCCGGCCCCGGTCACGCTCGGTCTCAGGAAATTCCCATGGCCTTGCCCGCTCCCAGATCACATGAAAAGCGACGCCATCCCCGCGTGCGCGTCCAATATCGCAGCCATTTCTCCTCCAAAAACCGGATGGTCGCCGGAGACGGAGAGTTGCAAGACCTCTCGCAGGCCGGTTGCCGGATCAAGAGCCAGGTGACCGCCCCCGCCGGCTCGGAGTTGGAACTGTGCGTCTTCATCGACGGAGACGAGAACCCGCTCGTGATCGATGTCGCCTCCGTGCGCTGGGTGCGCTCAGACGAGTTCGGTCTCTCCTTCACGCAGGTCCGCCAGCCCGTACAGCGCCGCATCACGGACCTCTGTCGAAAATTAGCCCCGCTGGATTAGCCGCCAAGCCTTGCCGTTCCTGCCCGCTGACGCGATCAACCGATCCAGAACGGCCTATTGACTTCCAGGATAGGCCCGTTTTCACAGGCCTCATTGCTAAGAACAACCCTGCCCAACGGCCCTATCAATCGACAAACGGCTCTAATTGCTCACACGCCGTTCTTTATGGTACAGACGCCGCGTGAAGTGGATTGCAGTCATTCATACAGATTTTAATATGCGTCCACATTGGTCTGATCCTGCCGCGCTCATGAAATCACTCATCTGTCCACTGCTTTTTTCCAAGCAATCCGGTGCGCGTCATCGGCATTAACTTTGCTCATTCGCTATGGGCGTAAATTTTCACTTCCGTTGAGCCGGTAAGAAGGACGTATGTCCTCACCCGCTACGCATCCATATCTATATCTAATCTTAATGTCCCGGTGGGAAATCCCAACCAACTAGGGCTTACCGCAGGTCAGTCCTACCCGAAGCTGTGAGAGGACACACATCGACATTTCGTTTCTGAGGAGGAGAATGCATGGAACGCCGATCATATCACTCCTGTATTGTTGATACGCTGCTGGGCGCCGTCGCCTGTGCACTGTTGGTGGCCTGTTCCGGGGGCGGCGACGGTGGATCAGGTGCGGGAGGGGCAGGCGGGGTGACGGGCCATGTGACGCCATCGATCACGACAACATTGTTGCCGGTGGGCGACGAATCGCTGCCCTATTCGGCCACATTAACGGTATCGGGTCCAGGGCCGTTGACCTGGACGGTCACCGGTTCGCTGCCTCAAGGACTCACATTCAATCCTTCCACCGGCACGATCACAGGCACCCCTGCGGCGCCTGCCTCAGTGCCCCTCTCCGTCAAAGTCACCGCGCCGACCTGGAACGATACCAAAGAGTACACGCTGACCGTCCGATCCAGGACACACCGGGTCTCCGTCGTGAGCGAATCGTTGGCCGAGAGCAACGGCGGCAGCGGCGACGGGACCAGGCTGACCAACGGCGTGCTCCAGGAGCGCAGTTTCGGTCCTGGAATCAGTGGAACCGGCCGGTTCACGGTCTTCGATTCCGGCGCCGCCAACCTGGTTCCCGGAGTGCTCACGAACGGCAAGCGGCAGGTCTATTTGCACGACCGCGAGCGGGGCATCACGGAGTTGATCTCGGTCGGTCCGGGGAATGTCCCCGGCGACGACGATAGTTTCACGGCGGCGGTGAGCGACGACGGGCAACTGGTCGCGTTCGACTCGTTCGCCGCCAATCTGATTCCAGGGGACACCAACGGCGCACGAGATATCTTCCTGCGGAACCGGGCCACGGGCGTCACGGAGCGGCTTTCGCAAGGAGTTCAGGGCGCGCAGGGCATCTGTCCGAACCCCGGCGAAGGCTGCAACAGCTTCAGCCCCGCGATCAGCGCGGACGGGAAGGTCATCGCCTTCGGCAGTTTTTCGCGCCTGGTTTTGGACGACACCGACGACGGCACCGATATCTACGTGCTGGACCGGAGGGGCGCGCCGGTCCTGCGCCGTATTTCGGCCAGTATCGGAGGAGCACAGGCCAACATTCTCAACGGCAGTCCGGCGGTCAGCGCCGACGGCCAATTCATCGCCTTTGCCTCCAATGCGAGCAATCTCCTCGCAGGCGATTCGGCCGACATCGTGACCGATGTCTTCCTGTACAGCCTGCAAACCGGCATCTTGCGGAAGGTCTCCGTCCCAGCCGGCGGCGGCGCGGCCAACGGCGACAGTTTCAGCCCGTCGCTGAGCGGAGAAGGGCGGTTTGTAGCCTTCTGGTCGCAGGCCGGCAATCTCATGGCGGGACCGGCGGAGGGGGACAACATCGCGGACGTGTTTGTAGCCGATATGCAGGCGGCGCAACCCTCGATCGTCAAAGTGTCCGTCAACCTGAATCTGGCCTCCGGCAACGGGGACAGCCGGTCCGCTTCGATCAGTCGCGACGGCCGCCTCGTGGCCTATGATTCACTGGCGACCAATCTCGATGCCGCGGCGGCCGATACCAATGGCGTGCGCGATATCATCGTCACGGACCGCAGTTGTACATTCGACGCAACCCAACCCTGTTCGGTGAAGAGGGTCTCCGTCCACGGCAATGGGGGCGAATCCAACGGGGAAAGCCGTTATCCGGCCATCAGCGGGGACGGTCGATTCGTGATGTACTACTCCGATGGGTCGAGCCTCGTCGATGGGGATACCAACGGCGTGAGAGACGCGTTCGTCAGCCGGCGACCGTAACAACACTGTGCTGCTCCGCCGCTCACTCGGGCGGGCGCCTCAACAACCGCCCGCCCGTGGCGTTTTTTTTTCGCCTTCGTCCTTCTATCAACCTTCGCAACGTCCGCGCATTCGCCACCGCATGACCGAGGGCGTCGTTGTTGAAATAGACATACACGTCATGGCCGTCCTGCGCCGCCCGCTTGAGCCACCGGGCTTCCTTGGCCAGTTCCTCATCGGTATAGGAAGAGGCGA
>DATIBM010000180.1:0-3032 GCA_035457545.1 Nitrospiraceae bacterium | reverse complement strand
CGACCGGTTGAAGAGAAAGTTCTCCTGCAGCACCACACCGACCTGCCGCCGCAGCCAAGCCGGATCGACCTGCGCCAGATCCACCCCGTCGACCAGCACGCGGCCTCGTTCCGGCACATAGAGCCGTTGGATCAGCTTCGCGATCGTGCTCTTGCCCGACCCGGACCGGCCGACGATGCCGATCACCTGCCCCGGCTGGATTGCAAGCGAAAGCTTGCAAAGCACTTCCCTCCCGTCGGGCCGATACCGGAACGTGACGTGGTCGAACACCACCTGACCTTTGACGGATGGCAAGGTCGTCCGGTTGGGATTGTAGGAGGGTTCCGGCCTGCTGTTGAGCAGATCGCCCAGGCGCTGCATCGACACGCCGACCTGCTGGAACTCCTGCCAGAGGTTCACGATCCGGAGCAGCGGCCCGGTCACTTGGCCCGACAGCATGTTGAACGCGATCAATTGGCCGATGCTCAACGTGCCGTCGATCACCAAGTAGGCACCGGCCCATAGGATCGCGATGACCGTGAGCTTCTGGATCAATCCTGCCATTTGCCCCGCCACGGTCGTCAGGCTCGTCGCCCGGAAGCTCGCGTGGACGTAGTCCGCCAACTGCCCGTCCCATCGCCGCTCGAGGGGCGGTTCCAGCGCCAAGGCCTTGACCGTCTGAATGCCGGTCACTGCCTCGACGAGAAAGGCCTGGTTCTCGGCGCCGCGCGTGAACTTTTCATTCAGGCGCGCGCGGATGATCGGCGTGATGACCAGCGAGAGCACAGCATAGAGCGGCAACGACCCCAGGACAATGAGCGTGAGCCGGGGGCTGTAGAACCACATCACGCCCAGAAAGACCGCCGTGAAGAGCAGGTCCAAGACGACCGTGACGGCATGACCAGTCAGGAACTGCCGGATCTGCTCCAGCTCGCGCACGCGCGCCACCGTATCGCCTACGCGCCGCGCTTCGAAGTAGGAAAGCGGCAACGAAAGGACATGGCGGAACAACTGCGCCCCGAGCGTGACATCGATCCGATTGGTGGTATGGGAGAACAGGTAGCTCCGCAATCCTCCAAGCAGGGCGTCGAAGATCGCCAGGCCGGCCATGCCGATGGCCAGCACATGGAGCGTGGTGAAGCCCTTGTGGACCAGCACCTTGTCGATCACGACTTGCGTGAACAGCGGCGTCAGCAACGCGAAGAGCTGCAAGAACAGCGAGGCGAGGAGGACCTCGCCCAATAACCAACGGTGCTTCACCAGCGAGGGAATGAACCAGGTGAAGTCGAACGTCAGATCGTGAGGCCGCCTCTGGGACCGTTTCGTGAACAGCAGCAGGGTGCCGGACCAGGCGGCCTCAAAATCTCGGCGGGCGAGGATGGCTGGCCGCTCGGCCCGTGGCTCCTGAATCAGGACCCTGTCGGGTTCGGCCTTGGCCAGCACGACGAACCGGCCGTCCTTCCGGCGGGCCATGGCCGGCAACGGCAGGGTCGGCAATTCGGACCAGTCCGCCTTCACCCGTCCGGCCTTTAATCCCAGGTGCTTCGCCGCCCTGATCAGATCCCCTTCGGTGAGCCGCTTGCCGGTTTCCGCAAACTGATGGCGAATCTGCCCGCCGTCCGCCGGCAGGTCGAAGAACCGGGCCAGGATCAACAGGCAGAGCAGGCCGCTGTCTTGTTCTTGATGTGCCTCGGCGCAGGGTTGCGGAGAGGGAGTATCCGGCTGGCTCATCGCGTTGGCATCGGCGGCACGGCCATCTCGTTGCCTCATACACACATCGAGCAAACGGGCCTATCCTACTCATGTGGCGATGAATCGGCGATTCTCCAGAGGAATGGGATTCCCCCCTAATGGCACTGGCCCATGCGGGACCCAAACCATGAAGTGAGATGGGCATGGCGATCGGACCGACCGGAAGGAAATTGGATGGAACGGGATGATTGGGAGTCCTGAGCAGATACGAAGCGCGCCCGCCCGTCGCTTCACCCCTCACCGCTCCTCTCCGGGGTGCCCGTTGCTCCTGGACCCATTGTGCTTGGCGAATGCAATGGGCCATGGGGAGAGGGCAAGGGAGAGGGGAAATCCTCTGGCAGATCAATACAACGAATTTCCGGGACGTATTGCTACGACCAACTGGCGGCCAGGATGGCCTGTACGTCATCCGGCCGCTGAGCAACGGCCTCTTCCCACGACAGACCGGTTTGGCTGGTCAAGCCCGCCATCGCTTGGATGAGCTGATCCACCTGGCTGTTCAGCAACTGTTGGCCGTTGCCTGCGACAATGACCTCCGTCTGATTGGCCGTTCCATCGTACCAATTTTGGATCGTGACCTGATCGGAGGTACCGTACAAGGCAATCCGCAGATCGTCGGCCTGCCGGCTCAGCACCAGATCCAACGGGTCGATCGTGGGACCGAATTCCAGCGAATCCTGGTTGAAGGGAAAGGGGTCCTGTTCGATGATGGTGTCTTGGCCGTCCCCTCGCGAGAACAGGTAACTGTCGTTTCCTGAGCCTCCGATCATGAGATCGTTCCCGATTCCACCGGTAAGCCGATCCGCCCCGCTTCCAGCCAGGAGCACGTCGTCGCCCGATCCACCGTGAAGCTGGTCGTCGCCCGATCCCGCATCAAGCACATCGGTGCCGTCGCCCCCGTCCAGAAAATCCTGGCCGCTCCCGGCGTTCAAGGCGTCATTGCCCGCCCCGCCGGCAAGCTGATCGTGGCCGCTGCCGCCGAGGAGGAGATCGTTCCCTTCGCCGCCGTCCAGCCGGTCCTGACCCGATCCCCCGTCCAGCAGGTTTGCTCCCGCGTTGCCGATCACTACGTTGTTGAGCGAGTTCCCGATCCCGCTGATCGGGTCGGTGCCGGTCAGCGTCAGGTTTTCCAGGTTGCTCCCCAATGTCCAGGTGATGTGGGTCTGGATCGTATCGATGCCTCCTCCTGCGCCCTCCACTACCGTATCGCCCATTCCCACCACGTACGTGTCGTTGCCGGCCCCGCCGGTGAGTCGGTTCAGTCCACTGTTCCCGACCAGCATATTATCCAACTCATTCCC
>DATIBM010000179.1:0-2299 GCA_035457545.1 Nitrospiraceae bacterium | reverse complement strand
GTCTCGTTGGAAGTCGGATCCGGCACGCATGCGATGCAGACGGCCGAGGTCATGAAGCGGCTGGAGCCTGTGCTCGAGCGCGAGCGACCGGACCTCGTGCTCGTGGTGGGCGACGTCAATTCAACCATGGCCGCCGCCCTCACGGCGGTCAAGCTCAAGATCAAGGTGGCCCATGTGGAGGCAGGGCTGAGGAGCTATGATCGGTCGATGCCCGAGGAGATCAATCGGCTCGTGACCGACGCGGTGTCCGATCTGCTGTTTGTGACCGAGGAGAGCGGGGAGAAGAATCTGAGGGCCGAAGGCATTGCTCCGGACAAGATCTTTTTCGTGGGCAACGTGATGATCGATTCCCTCGAATCGTCGCGCCGGCTCTGGACCCGTTCCAACATTGTGGAGCAGCTCCAGCTCAGCAAGGCCCAGTATGGGGTGGTGACGCTCCATCGCCCTTCCAACGTGGACGATGTCAAAATTCTGGAGGGGCTCGTTGAGGCCCTCTGCGTGGTTGCCCAACGGTGCCCGCTCGTCTTTCCGGTTCATCCCCGGACGATCGGAGCGTTGAAATCGCTGGATCGGTTCCGGTCCTGTCTCCATTTCGGGGATGGACCCGCGCCGGCCACGGGCATCCGGTGCATGGACCCCATTGGGTATCTCGACTTTATGGCCCTGGTGGCGAGCGCGAGAATCGTGCTGACGGACTCCGGGGGCTTGCAGGAAGAGACCACGGTGCTGGGGATTCCGTGCTTGACGCTCCGGGAGAACACGGAGCGGCCCGTGACCGTGACGCACGGGACTAATCGGGTGATCGGGGCGAGCCCTTCCCGAATCGTATCCGAGGCCGCCAAGGTCTTCGATCACCCCATCCAGCCCCCGGCTCCTCCTCCTCTGTGGGATGGCCAGGCTGCGGAGCGCATTGTTACGATCCTGCTTGATCAATTCAGAAAACGGTGAGGGACGGGTGTCCGCCGCACCGGGTGTCCACGACGCACCTCCCCTGTCAAGAGATTCGGATGCAGCATCGGGTGAGGACCTGAGCAAAAAGGAAAACGAAGCCATGGATAGAGCAGCCTTTTACGGCATGTTGTGTTGCCCGAAATGCAAGGGCAACCTGACCCTGCGACACGACGAATCGGCGTTCTCGTGCGCGACCTGCGCGTTCGTGTTCCCGATCGTCGACGGCATTCCGGTGCTGTTCCCCTGTAATGTCGAAGTCGAGATGAAACATCTCTTCACGCGCTATTGGGATGCCGAGGACAAGGCGCACCTGTACGACGCGAATGTCGAAGGGGCCGGCTCGATCTTCGGCATCTATAACCACGAATCCGAGATCTACGGGCTGACCTACTATTTCGATCAGAACAAGCTGGGCCTGTTCCTTGATGCCGGATGCGGGAACGGACGCTTTCTGGAGACGCTGCCGCCGACCACGGTGTCGGTCGGCATCGATGCGTCGCTCAATCTCCTGCGGGCGGCGCAACGGCGAAAACGCGGACATTTCCACGTCTGTTGCGAGCTCGAACACCTGCCTTTCAAGGACAATCTCTTCACCACGGTCATCAGTTGCCGTGTGATTCAGCATTTGAAGAAGCAGGAGGAGGCCGTCCAGGAGCTCTGTCGGGTCACAAGGGTCAACGGGGACCTCATTTTGGAACTGTACAACACGTGGAACCTGAAAACGATCTGGAAGGAAATCCGGATGTCCAGACTCCAGCCGGTCTTCAATGCGCCGTTCAGGCTGCTGTTCCGGTCCCTGTCGCCGTTCTCCGAGTGGGGGCTGGACTACGACAACTACAATCACTGGTTTGAGGTCAAGGCCTGGCTGAACAAGAATCGCATGCGCGGCTTACAAGGCCGGGGAGTGGGATTCGGATTTCACAAGTATCTCTTCGACGCGTTTTTCGTCAACGGGATTCTGGAAAAGCATGCGCCGGGTTTGTTGCGCACCTACTACGCGGCCGCGTTTGCATTTGAAAAACTGTTCGGCTCCATGATTCCGCTTCGCTATGTCATGGAAAAGATCGTGATGAAGTCGACCAAAGCCGCCGCCTAACCGGAGCCTCGTCGCCATGATTCAACGGGTGATCCAGGGCATTGAGCATCGCGTGAAGGCTTCCAAGTTTTACAACCAGGAAGCGTATCAGGAACTGCGCCGAGAGGCGGAGCAACGCGGGGTCGTGGTGAAGGAGAACCGATTTCACCTGCGGGAAGCGGTGGAATGGATCAAGCGGGCCCAGGATGCCACGCCAGACCGGGGGGTGTCTCGCGCCTACAGCTTGGCCTGGCATCCGTTCTTCCGCGCAAA
>DATIBM010000178.1:0-7824 GCA_035457545.1 Nitrospiraceae bacterium | reverse complement strand
CGTTGTTGCCCTCGGCGTCCTTGCGGTTGATCCACCACGTGAAGTTCAGCGTCAGCTTGTGGAAGATCCGCTGGAGGAACTCGATGTCCCGCGACCCGTCGATCTCGAACACCCGCAAAGCGGCCCACGCGTGCACCGGCGGGTTCACGTCGCCGAACGCCCACTCGTAGGCGGGGATCTGACCGCTGGGATGCAAATAGACCCCGCGCAACATCATTTCCATCTGCTCCTTGGCGAAGTCGGGATCCACGATCGAAAGGGGCAGGGTATGGAAGGCGAGGTCCCAGGCAGCGTACCAGGGGTACTCCCACTTGTCGGGCATGGAGATGATGTCGTCGTTGATCATGTGGAACCACTCTCGATTCCGGAAGTGGCGGCTGCCGCGATGGAGCGGGTGGGCGTTGTGTTCCTCGAGCCAGGCATCACCGTCCCAATAGTAATACTGTTTGGACCAGAGCATGCCGGCGAGCGCCTGGCGCATCACGTTGGCCGCATCCGGACTCACGGACGGCGGCGTCACCGCACGGTAGAATTCGTCCGCTTCCCCCAGCCGCTCCTGCACGATCTGGTCAAAGGCCTGGCCGAAAGGACCGGCCTCGCCTTTTGCTTTGCCTTTGACGGTTGTTTTCGCGGTATTGTCGCCAGTCGGCGCCGCGGGCTGCCGGACGAGACGCAGCCGCACCGCCGCCGATGTACGCGGCGCTACCTTCAGCCGGTAATGCGCCGCGGCCTTGGTGCCCTGCCGTTCCGGATTCACGGCATCCCGACGACCCTCTACCACATAGTTATTGATCGCATCTTTGAGATAGGGGCCGACGTCCGGGTAGTCGAGGTGGAGTTTGGCATGGTTGGTTGAGTTCTCGGTAAAGAGCAGCGGCACATCCCCCTCACAGTACAGGTCGTACGCGCCAAGGACGGGATGCACGGCCGCAATCGTCTTCGCTCCAGCCGACCCCTTGATCTCCTTCAGCAGCGGCTTCTCGCCGCGTCGGGTGATCCACGTCGCCCAGTCGTTGCGGAACCACAGGGTCGGCAGCACGTGCAGTTCTGCTTCCTCCGGCCCCCGGTTGGCCACAGTAATCTTGATGAGCATGTCCTCGGGCGACGCCTTCGCATATTCCACGAACACGTCGAAGTAGCGGTCCTCGTTGAACACGCCCGTGTCCAACAATTCGTATTCCATCTCTTCCCGGCTCCGCCGCCTGTTCGTCTCCACCAGATCGGCATAGGGATAGGCCGCTTGCGGGTACTTGTAGAGAAACTTCATGTACGAATGGGTCGGCGTGCTGTCGAGATAGAAGTAATATTCTTTGACGTCTTCGCCGTGGTTCGCCTCGCTGTTGGTCAGGCCGAACAGACGTTCTTTCAGAATGGGGTCCTTGCCGTTCCACAGGGCGAGGGCGAAGCAGAGCCGTTGCTTGTCATCGGAGATTCCCCCCAAGCCGTCCTCGCCCCAGCGATAGGCCCGGGAACGGGCATGGTCGTGGGTGAAGAAGTTCCACGCATCGCCGCCGTAGCTGTAATCCTCCCGGACCGTCCCCCATTGGCGCTCGCTGAGGTAGGGTCCCCACCGTTTCCAGTTTTGACCGTCTTCAAGCAATCGTCGATGCTCGGCTGTCTCAGGCATGGGATTCCCCCTTTGTTCTTCTTCCACGATGGACATGAATCCGCCCCACCCGGATTAGCAGCGGCCTACGGTATCTGACGCCGGTGAGGAATGTGGTTCATTCAGATACGCGCCGATCTTTCATCCGGCCTTGGCGGCCAGGGCACGACCCACTCGCGATTCCGTTGGCGGCGGCTCTTTCCCAGGCATTGCACTCCGAATCCCCCCTCGTTCCAGCCACTCCTCAGGGGTGACGGCGCCGTAAATCCAAATCAGCGTGGCGATCAACCCGGTCCAGCCGGTCTGATGGCTCGCGCCGAGCCCGGCTCCGTTATCTCCGTGGAAATACTCGTAAAACAGCAGATGATCCCGCCAATGCGGATCGCGTTGAAACTTCTCTGTCCCACCAAAGACGGGACGCCGGCCGTCCCGGTCGCGGGTAAACATGGCCGTCAGCCGGTTGGCAATTTCACGACTCACCTCGAACAGATTCATGTAGGTACCGGACCCGGTCGGACATTCCACTTTAAAGTCGTCGCCGTAGTAGAGATAAAAGTTGAGCAGGGCTCGGACGATCAGCGCGTTGACGGGGAACCAGATCGGGCCGCGCCAATTGGAATTCCCCCCAAACATGCCCGTATTGGATTCCGCCGGCAGATATTCGACCCGGTACTCCTGGCCATGGACCGTAAAGACATAGGGATGCTCCAAGTGATGGCGGGACAATGACCGAATGCCATAGGGGCTGAGAAATCGGTTCTCGTCGAGCATGCGGGCCAACACCCGGCGCAGCTTGTCCTCGTTCAAGATCGCCAGCAACCGGCGCCCGGCCACGCCCGGCTTGTTGAGCGGCACCATATTGGCCACCAGATCCGCATTGCGATTGAGAATCCGACGGGCATGTTCGACGCCTTTGGGGAATCGATCGAGCACCTCCTGTGGAATGACGGTTGCCCCGCAGAGCGGGAGCAACCCCACCATCGACCGCACCTTGATCCTGGTGGCGCTGCCGTCCGGCAAGCGGAGCACGTCGTAGAAGAACCCGTCCTCCTCATCCCACAATTCATCCTGATGCACTCCCACGCGGTCCATCGACCCGGCGATGCGGATGAAGTGTTCGACAAACTTCCCGATCATGTCTTCGTAGATCGGATCGTGGACCGCCAGTTCGAGCGCAATCGTGAGCAGATTTTGGCTGAACACCGCCATCCAGGCTGTGCCGTCCGCCTGTTCCAAATGGCCGCCGGTCGGAAGCGGCGCGCTCCGATCGAAGGCCCCGATATTGTCCAAGCCCCAAAATCCGCCCTCGAACAGATTGCGACCTTCCTGGTCCTTGCGGTTGACCCACCAGGTAACATTCAGCAGCAGTTTTTGAAAGGCATGCTCCAGGAATCGGATATCGCCCTTGCCGCGCTTCGGCTTTTCCGTCGTATAGACGAAATAGGTCGCCCACGCATGGACGGGCGGATTGACGTCGCCGAAGTTCCATTCGTAGGCCGGAATCTGTCCGTTCGGATGGAGGTAGACCTCGCGCAACATGAGGTCGAGTTGGTGCTTCGCAAAATCGACGTCCACATTGGCCAGCGCCACGGTATGAAACGCCAAGTCCCAGGCCGCATGCCACGGATACTCCCACTTGTCCGGCATGGAGATCACGTCGTCGTTCACCATGCGGAACCAATGTTGGTTGCGAACATTCAACGATTTGACCGCTCCCGGAAGGTTGGCCCTGTGCTCTTGCAACCATTGATCCACATCGAAGTAGTAGTGCTGTTTGGTCCACAACATGCCCGCCAAGGCCTGTCGCATCACGGCGGCCCGGTCCTTGTCCAGAGAGGGAGGGGTGATCGAGGCATAGAACTCGTCGGCCTCGCGCGCTCTGGCCGTCATGATCTGTTCGTACGGATCACCGAAGGGCGCGCTGGACTTGGATCCGACCTGTTCGCTCGGCGCGCTGGTGCTGAGCCGCAAACGGATGACCGTGGATCGGCCGGCATCGATCTGGATATGGTAATGGGCGGCCTTCGTCCCGGTTCGGTAGGGATTGACCGCCTCAGCCTGCCCTTGCACGAGATAATTGTTGATTCCGTCCTTCACATACGGCGTTCGGTTGGCCGTGTTGAACAGTCGCTGCGCATTGGTTTCGTTTTTGGTGAAGAGAAGCGGCACGTCTCCTTCACAATACAGATAACGGGCTCCCAGTTCCGGATGCGACACGGCGATGGCGGTGACGCCTCGGGGGCTCGCGGCCTGCTCCAGAGCCGGCTTGACGGCTTCCTGAGACCATGACCAGGTGTTTCGGAACCAGAGCGTCGGCAGCACGTGCAATTCGGCCCGCTCCGGGCCGCGGTTGTGCACGCTGATCTTGACAAGAATCTCTTCTGGATCTTCCTTGATGTATTCCACGAACACATCGAAGTAACGGTCTTCATCGAACACGCCGGTGTCCAGCAATTCGTATTCCAGTTCATCCCTGGTCCGGGATCGGTTGGTCTTGACCAAGTCGTCGTAAGGAAAAGCGGCCTGCGGATACTTGTACCGGTACTTCATAGAGGAGTGGGTCGGCGTGCTGTCGAGATAGAAGTAATATTCCTTGACGTCCTCGCCGTGGTTGCCTTCGCTGTTCGTGAGCCCAAACAGACGTTCCTTTAGGATCGGGTCTTTGCCGTTCCAAAGAGCCAGCGCGAAACAGAGCCGCTGTATCTCGTCGGAAAACCCGGCCAGCCCATCCTCCCCCCAGCGATAGGCCCTCGATCGGGCCTGATCGTGGGTGAAATAATCCCAGGCATTGCCGTCGTGACTGTAATCCTCACGGACCGTCCCCCATTGCCGCTCACTCAAATAGGGTCCCCATTTCCGCCATGCGACATACCCTTCACGCACGGCGTCCAATCGCTTGGCCTCTTCCGTCATGACCTGCTTCCTTTGTCGAGCCTTTCACGCGACAACCGATTCCTGAAGAAGTGCCACGCTCTCAGACAAGGGCATTTTACCTGTCAGCCCCAGCAGCAGGTACTGTCAGTTTTGACAGGCGGTCCAGCGACTCTCGGGTAGGACACCGATGGGCGGTTGTTCTAGGACGCGACAAGGGAGGTGGCGAGAAAACTCACAGCCAAGGTTCGGAAGACATGTGATCGCAGTTCAGATTCGTGAGTCCAACTATTGAGAGTTCACAAATAGAGTGACATTTCAGAAGGGCAAGTGGGCCTGTTCCCAAAATGCTGTCATGAGGGTCCGGCGCCGTTGCATACTGCGCAATCGACTGCGCGCGACCTGGCCAAGTTGAGCCAGATCCTTGGGACAGAAGTTGGCGATCTCATGCTGTTTGCAGTAACCCCACACAGAGCCGCGAACCGGCAGCCTACTCCTTTAAAAAATTGCACCCTTTCAATTGCAGATTTTCAGATCTGGTCTGAAGGTTTGAAGCAATTCAGTGTGATTAAGGGTTTTGATGGAAGCGGCGATCTTGTGCCGATGAGAATTTATGGACCAACCAATCTCTATACAGATGATCCGGTTAGCTGCGACTTCATTCAAAGTACATCCAACAAAGAATTGGTCAGTAGATCCCTGGAACCCCAAAGGTTCGTGAAATTGCAGAGGCGGGACGGGATTTGGAGGGCCGATCTGCGCTTAGAGATGGACGGACAGACGTTTACCCACTGCGTTTGCTTTGAATGGAAGCTTGGAGAAAAGATGAGCTTTGTTCAGTGCCCGGACTTCTCATTGGCCGACTTCTGAACCATGGCGAATCTACTCTGGCTGCAAGGTGGTGCCTGTTCGGGCAATACGATGTCATTCCTCAATGCGGAAGAACCCAGTGCCTGTGACCTCGTGACAGACTTTGGGATCAACGTCCTCTGGATCCCTCCTTGGGCGTGGAGCTGGGGGATAACCTCCAGAGGATTCTCAAAGATTGCGTGGCGGGAAAGATTCCGTTGGACATCTTCGTGTTTGAAGGGACGGTGGTCAACGCCCCGAACGGCACCGGTGAATGGAATCGATTTGCCGGACGTCCGATGAAGCAGTGGGTTCGTGATCTCTGCAATGTCGCGCAATATGTGGTAGCGGTCGGGGATTGCGCGACCTGGGGTGGCATTCCCGCCACTGCGCCGAATCCGAGCGAGTCTCAAGGCCTTCAGTTTCTCAAACGCATGCGGTAGAGTTGGCGGAGATTCGGGATACCGGAATCAAAGCGCTGGAGCTCGGCGGGCACATGGGGATGCCGCTCGACATGGGCCTGGTAGCTGGCGGCACGATTACCCGTCCCTATCATGGATTTCGCTACGACCTGTCATCCGGAGAGTGTCTCACTGCACCTGAGGTGCATTTGGTGTCCCATGCGGTGCGCGTGGTCGGGTCGAAGGTGGAAGTGAAGCTGAGGAGATAGTCACGTGAGCCTCGCTGTGCGTATATTGCAGCCCTGGCAGGCCCTGCCGGCGGATCATGAACGGCGTGTTCCAGTCCCCTTGTGGAGCGCCGAAGGGCCGGTTGCCATACTGGGCGATTACCGGGATGCCGAAGGCTTCCCGGTTCCGGTCGTTTCGTCGCCGCGAACTTTGTTCGGTCCGCGCCGGTGCTGTCTGGTGAGTGAGCACGGCCGTCTCTGGATTGCGGATACGGGGCATCACCGGTTGCTGGGATGGCGACGTTGTCCGACCGAAGACGGCGTTCCGGCGGACTGGGTGATCGGACAACCGGACCTCTATTCGGAAGGAGCGGACACGCTCTATTGGCCCTATGGCGTCTCCGCCTGGGGAGAGGCGCTGGTGGTGGCTGACACAGGCAACCGACGCGTGCTGATCTGGCTCACGCCGCCGGAGCGCAACGGTCAGCCGGCTGATCTCGTATTGGGACAGGCCGGCTTCGACCGACGGGATGACAATGCGGGTGGAGAGCCTTCTGCCATGAGCATGCGGTGGCCCCACGCGATCACGCGGTGGGGCGATGCGCTCTGCGTGGCCGATGCCGGCAACAATCGCCTGATGATTTGGGACCGGATGCCGGCGGAGCCTGGGGCCGAGTGTCAGTGGATCGTAGGACAGCCGGACGCCGCTCAGGTAGACCACAACGGCGGGCAATACTGGCCGCACGCAGGAACCCTCAACATGCCTTACGGGGTGGCCGCCGCCGGCGACTGGTTGGTCGTGGCCGATACGGCGAATTCCCGGCTCCTGGGTTGGCACAAACGGGATCTTGCGACGGGGGCTAAGGCGCAGGCCCTGGCTGGGCAACCGACATTCGAGATGAAGGGAGACAACCAGTGGGCATTCCCATCGCGCGACACGCTTTGTTGGCCGTACGGACTTTCGATCTGCAGGGGACTGCTGGCTATCGCCGATAGTGGAAACAATCGGGTGATGATCCGTCCGCTGCATCGGGAGGTGTCGGGATGACCCCTGCACTGACCCTCCGCGCATCAGAGCATGCGGCGGTCCTGATCCGTGTCCGTGGTCTTGTTCAGGGGGTTGGGTTCCGCCCCGCCGTGTGGCGTCTGGCACAGGAGCATCGGCTCCGTGGCCATGTGTTGAACGACGGGCAAGGCGTTCGAATTTATGCCATCGGTGCTCCGGAACAACTGCAGCAGTTCTTGGCCAGTCTCAAGGAACACCCGCCGACCCTCGCGCGAATCGTTGAGGTCGTTTCTGAACCGACCTCGTTCCAGGACATTCCTCCTGATTTCACAATTATAGAAAGCGGATCCGGCGAAGTTACGACAGGAGTCGTGCCGGATGCGGCGACGTGCCGCGAATGCGTGCAAGAGGTACTCGATCCCTTTGCCCGGCGCTATCGCTATCCGTTTACCAACTGCACGCGCTGCGGTCCACGCCTTACTATTCAAAAGAAGATTCCCTACGACCGATCCGGCACAACAATGCGCGAGTTTCTCATGTGCCCCTCATGCGAAGCGGAATACCAGGATCCGAACGATCGACGGTTCCACGCACAGCCGATCGCTTGCCATGCCTGCGGCCCAAAGGTCTGGCTGGAGCGGGCCGACGGGAAACCGATTGCCGTCGACGCGTTGACGATGCTGGACGCAGTGGACGCCGCGCGCACCTTGCTTCAAAAAGGAACGGTGGTGGCGATCAAAGGACTGGGCGGCGTGCAGCTGGCCTGTGACGCGACTCAGGAAGCAGCCGTCTCGCGGCTCCGTCGTCTGAAATGTCGGGAAGGGAAACCGTTTGCCCTGATGGCGCGCGACCTCCAGATCATCC
>DATIBM010000177.1:0-19935 GCA_035457545.1 Nitrospiraceae bacterium | reverse complement strand
CGACATCGCGAGGCATGCGGGGAATCCGAGACAATCTTCCGGAGTGTGGTCATGATGGCCTTTAATGAACGTAGATCACGTCGTGAAGCGGACTGGAATAGGACAACTGTAGCAGAGGGTTTCCCACACGCAAGTGTGTCGCATGAATCGTGACACCATACCGTCACATAGGACCTATAACTAGGTATTTTGTACCCTATCATGGAGACAGGCCGGTGTGACCTATCGCAGGGAGAGACAGGGCTCACGGTCCCAGGGGGCGGATCCGTCCCCATTCTCTTGGGATCACGTAGTGTCATGACTCATTCCAACGTTAGGGAAGGTCTGAATAATTCACGTTTTCAATCTGCCAACACGCCAAACACAGGGAATCTTGCTTGCTTCTGCTCAGAAGTCTGAATTAATCAGACCTTCCCTAACGAAGCCTAAACCTTATTGAAGGGATGTCCTTCATCAGGCCCAAATCGTAACTTGCGGCTAAAGAAATACCGTTCTACTGGAAGATTCGCTGCCCCTCGATTCGTTGCGGTCGCTTCATCCCAGTTGTCACTGTAAGGATTCGGCATTAAATACACGTCGCTTAGGTTAACGCGGTTGGTACTTTGATCATATTTCCATATACCAGTAACCCGTAATGGCTCAGATCTTCGCTTGACTTTAATTTCCTGTGTGTAGGTGCCATCAGATTTAAGAATGAGGGTGTCTGTACCAAACTCATATTCGGCCACATAGGTTCCCGGTATTTCTTGCGGATCGGGATGGAGTAAACATCCGGGCATCAACACCACAAGGCCTATTGAAGCGATAAGTCGGTAAAGTGATTGCATGGCCCGTATAGACTCACTTTCTTCCGCTTAAGGTGCAAGGATTCGGTTCTGTCCAGGAGAAGTTTTGTTCAATGCTCCGCATCGGTCCAGTCTTTCCTTTTCTATCCGACACCAAATGGTAGAAAAACGAATGAGTGCCGGCTACGTTCCTGATTCGAAACGTCACGGTTCCATTCTTATTGCCAATAACAGAAGCACCTGCAAATCCTCCCACTTGAAAAGCCGTGCTAGACAAGTCTGCCGTGAAAGGATTGAGCAAGGTATCCCATGCGGCCTCAAACGTACCGTATGGGATGCCGGTTTTGGTCTTACATCCATTGAGCTTGAACGCTTCCCTCATTTTTTCAGCCCCTAGTGACTCGCTCATTTCAATCGTTTCGACATCGTATGAACGGTAATTGCGCACGTCATTGTTATGAAGACCTGTTGACCATTCCCAGAGAAACATTGTGTTCGTTTCCCACGTGAGACCTGTGGGATCGATAAGGTTCATCGGGTTGTTCCTCACATACCCGTACAGATTGGTATCGCCGGAATCAAATTCCAGCGGGTCTTGACTAAGAAATCGCTGTATTTGAGGACGGTAATACCTCGCCCTGTAATACAGCAGGCCGGTGCCATCATCCTCTCTTCCTGTATATTGGAACGAATTTGTTGATGTTCCAGTCTTGGTCGTCTTCCCAAACGGCTCTAGTGTGTATGTTGTACTCGACGCTCCACTGCCATCGGTCAACGCTAGCGTGGTGCCTAGCGCATCCGTCTGATAGAACTCATCGCCGCCCGATTGCTTCCGAATAAACGGCTCATCGATGCTTAAGCTCCTGATGTAGGTTGCCGTCGGTGTGCTGCCGGAGAGTTCCGCAAGCACATCCGCACCGTCGTACCAGAATCCAGTCGTTGCACTATTGATCGTCTTGCTGGTTCTCCGGCCCAGGCCGTCGTACACGAAACTGGCGGAAAGACTTGGTCCACTGATGGCCGTCAACTGGTTCCGCGCATTCCACGTGTAGGTCGTGGTGCCGGACGCATCCGTGAAGGATGTGAGGTTCCCGTTGTTGTCATAGACAAGGTTCGTCGAGGCACTATTGAAACGCGTCTGTTCGTTCGCTGCATCGAAGGCGGTGTTGGTGACGGCCTGGGGAATGAGGGAAGCCGCTGCATTGGCCCGGGTCAGCTTGATCCGGTTGCCGGCTCCGTCGTTTTGATAGGTCAAGGCTTCAATCGTCGTCGGCGTCTTGACATGGTCGATACTTAGCAGCCGATTGGCGTTGTCATACGCGTAGCTGGTCACCACCCCATTCGGATAGGTCAGGCTGGTTCTCCGTCCCGCATCATCGTAGGCTAAAGTTACTGTCTGAGTTCCCTGCGTCACGGTCTTGAGCCGGGAGTTCTTATCATAGGTGTACGTCACATCCGTCTGCCCCGTGGCGCTGAGCTTCACCCGCCGCCCAATCTCGTCATATTCCACCGTCACCGTGCCGGGCGTGGTGGTCTCTTGCACGCGTGGATGATGGCCGCTGCTCACCGTATCGTAGGTCCAGGTGATGGTCCCGCCGACCGAATCGCTGACGCTCGTCAGGCGGCCGATCGCGTCATAACCAAACGTCACGGTGGCGTCGGGATAGGTGGCGCCCGTCCTACGGTTCAACGCGTCGTAGGCGAAGGTGGCTTGCTGACTCTTCCGATCGGTGAATGTGGTCAGATTGCCGTTCTTGTCGTAGGCATAGCTCTCTGTCCGGCTCAGGGCATCCGTGCGGGTCTTGAGCCGGTCCATCTCGTCATAGGTGTAGGTCGTCGTCTGATTCTTCGCATCGGTGACCGTGAGCAGATTGCCGTTGTAGTCGTAGGTGAACCGCGTGAGGCCGCCCATCGCATCCTGAATGGCCGTCACCCGGTTCACGTCGTCGTAGCTGAAGCGGGTGAGGGCTCCGCGGGGATCGACGAGATGGGTCAGCCGCGACACCGTGTCATAGTACCGCGTCGTGACATTCCCCAGCGCATCCGTGGTCGTCGCGAGGTTGCCCACCGCGTCATAGCCGAAGCTCGTGACGTGCGTCAGCGGATCGGTGATGCTGGTCGGCTGCCCGGCCGTGTTGTATTGGATGACCGTCTGCTTGTTCTCCGGATCGGTGATCGTGGTCGTCCGGGCGGTGTCGTTATAGGTGAACGTCGTCACATTGGCCGGTGTGAGGGCATCCGTGATGGTCGCGAGGCGGTTATAGGTCGCTTCATAGGTGAACGTCGTGGTGTTGTTCTCGGGATCTTTAATGGTCAACACGTTCCCCATGCTGTCGTACGTAAACTCGGTCCGCCGGGAGAGCGGATCCGCCACGGCGGTGAGCTTGTTCGTCCCCGTTTCCCGCTCATAGGTGCTCACGTTTGATCCCGGCCGCTCGACTTCAGTCACGTATTGGGAGCCGTTCATCCGATAGATGGTCACATTGCCGCGGGGATCGGTCACGTTCGTTTGCGTCACCGTCTGGCCGGCCAGGGTATAGGCGAAGGTATAGGCGCCGCCATCGGCCAGAATCTGTTTGGCCACGCGGCCGTTGGCATCGTACTGATTCTGGAGATAGGTGATCCCCCGCGCATCGGTGATTGAGAGCATCCCTTCGTTCCAATAATAGGTCTGCGCCTGCTCGCCGTAGGTGTAGCGGGTGACCCCGCCGGCCGGGTCCATCACGGACGCCAAGCGGCCATTGTGGAATTCGTGGTAGGCGTACCGCACGGTCCGACCCACCGGGTCGGTGATCGACGCAATCACGGGAAAATAGTTATGCCCGCGCCGCACCGTGGTGTAGGTGAAGGTCAGGGCTTGGCCGGCCGGGTTCTGAATTTCCGTAATGAGGTTGGACCCATCGCGAAGGATTTGTATCTTATTGTTGTACCGATCGCGCTGTTCGATGAGCCACCCCGCGGAGTTGAAGACGTAGACCATCCCGTCACGCCACCGCAGCTCATCCGTGGTCCCCAGCCGCGTAATCGCGGCCCCTTTTAAGAACGGATAGCTCGTATTGCGATATTTGCCGTCGGGGTCTTGGGAAAACAAATAGCGGCTTTGATCCGCCAGTTGCAGGCGGAGCGCCGTGCCCACGACGGACAGGTACAGGTGATAGTTGAAGCTGCCGCCTTGGCCGAACGGCCCAATGCCCTCCGATTTGCTGCGATAGGTCCGCGTAATGTGGACCGGCAGGACCCCTGGGAGCACCAGGTCCGTTTTTTCCATCGAGAAGACGCCCGACGTCACATCCACCGGATCGCCAGCATGACGGACCGTATCCGGCGGACCGGTCTGCGTATTCACGGCGTTCACATCGGTTGCATAGGCATAGCAGAAGCGGGGCATGCCGACGTTGGGATCCGGGACCAGCGACCGCCCATCTTGGCTCACCTTGCCATAGCCGGCGAGTTTCCACTGGTGCGAGGTCGGATCCGGCGTCGGCACCTTATCGTAATACCAAAAGGCAATCGGGCGGCCCGGATCGGCATTCAGATCGTTCGGCATGATGACCGGCACCGGTTTGTTGGAGACGCCGCCGCCGTGTTTGTCGAAACTGATGAGATAGACCGTCCGCGGCGCGGCCGACTCGGGCAAGCGGGGCACCCGATCCGGTGGCACGGCCGTGATGCTGATGCGTGTGTGGGGCTGTCCATCTGCTCCCATGATCGTCGTGCCGCTCGGAATGGCGACGGTGACGCCCGGCAGATGCGTCGGCCGCACATCCGTCTGCCGGCCGGGAGTAATGGCAGACGTCGCCGGCTGGGTTTGCACGACCCAGATCGGATCAGGAAGTTCGATGGCTGTCTCGCTGGAGACCTTGACCAAGACCGGATCGGCATGCATCAACCCGCCGGGCGAGCCGTCCTTGAGCGGCCGTCGGAAGCCATCGAGCGACGCCTGGTCGATCTGAATGAGCTGATACCCGCTGGGCGGCTGCGCGAAGGTAAAGCGTCCGCTGGCATCGGTCCGTGAAGATTGGCCTGCCAAACTCACCAACACACCGGCCAGGGGCTTGCCATCTCGGACCGACAAGACCCGCCCACTCACCGGCCGACCTGGGGTCCCGACCGTCTCGGCCCAGGTCTGGGGCACGAGACTGGTGACCCCTGCAAGGACCACGGAGACCAGCAGCAAAAAGACCCGACATCGCGAGGCATGCGGGGAATCCGAGACAATCTTCCGGAGTGTGGTCATGATGGCCTTTAATGAACGTAGATCACGTCGTGAAGCGGACTGGAATAGGACAACTGTAGCAGAGGGTTTCCCACGCGCAAGTGTGTCGCATGAATAGTGACACCATGCCCTCACATAGGACCTATAGCTAGGTATTTTGTACCCTATCATGGAGACAGGCCAGTGTGACCTATCGCAGGGGGAGACAGGGCTCACGGTCCCAGGGGGCGGATCCGTCCCCATTCTCTTGGGACCACGTGGTGTCATGACTCATTCCAACGTTAGATTCCCGTGTACGGGCTTCCTTGCACCAATCTTGCACCCTCTCCCGCCGCTGCCCATGCGGTCAGTGCGTCAAACTGCCTAGAACTGCCGCAACCTGCCTCATTCCATTTACCCGCTCGTGCCGGTAAGGTCAGCACCGTCATCAGCATCGTGAGAAGGAGACATCGCATGAAGCCAACATTCTTGTCCGTGAAGGAACTGGCTACTGTGCTCGGCATGAGTGTGGATTCTATCTATAGGGCCTATCGCAAGGGAGATATTCCCGCTGCCCAAATTTGCCGGACGTTGCGATTCGATTTGGGGAAAGTTCAGCGAGCCATGGAGATGAAGGCGAAGGCGATGCCGAACAGTCGGTGTTCGCGCAGCGCGACCGGCGGCGAGAGCCGGCGGCGCGCGGCCACCAGCCCCCGATCGGTAAGACGGGGGCGTTCATAGCTGATGCGATGAACGACCACACGATGGAGCCATCGCCCTTCACGCAGACGATCGATTGGCTGGCCTTCACGCTCCCAGAGGCCGCCGTCGAGGAGATCATCGAAATGATCGGCGGGGACTGGTTCAAGACCGAGACGGGCTTCCGGGGCTATCCCATCTCCTGGCTGACCTCGAACGGCCGTCAGGGGGTCGGGAAACTGGGGACGGGTGCTCATCGCAAGACCAAGGAAGTGCATGTGGATCTGTCGGCCGGAATCGTCTCGACCTGGCCGGAAGCCAAGGTTCGGACAGTCTTGGCCTGGATCTTCGAGCAACGAGGGCACGTGACGCGCTTGGATGTGGCGCTGGATGACCGACAGGCGCTCGTCGCAGTGGGCACGGTCAAGGCCGCGGTGGATGCGGGGCAGGCCGTGACCCGATCACAGAAGTTTCAGACCGTGGCGGCCTCCAACATGAGGGATGGGACCGCCAAGGGCGAGACGCTCTATTTCGGGAGCCGAGAGAGCCAGACGATGCTCCGGGTCTACGACAAACGGTTGGAGATGGAACAGAAGGGCCGGGAGGATGCGCAGCAGTTTGGCGTCCGCTGGGAATTGGAACTGAAGCAGGAGCGGGCCCAAGCCTGCGCCAAGGCCTTGATCAATCTTCAGCCGGAGGATTGGCGGGAATTCCTGGTCGGGATTCTGCGGTCCTATGTGGATTTCCGCGAGACATCCCGAGAGGCCGAGCCCTGGGAGAAATACCGCGCGCCGCTGCTGCCCTGGTGGCAAGTCCTCACCGAAGGCTTCAAACGATGCCGATTGGTGATCCAGAAGGTCCAACAGACGATCGAAACGGTCTGCCAATGGCTCGGCCAATCCGTGAGCGCCATGCTGGCGCTGGCCTACCGTCGCCGGGGCGAGCAGTTTTTGAAAGATCTGATCGTGATCGGGACCCAGAAATGGAAGGCCAAGCACTGGGCCCTGTTGAACGAAGGGCCGGAGAAAACGCCGTATGTATTGCGTCCCGCCTAAACGGTACCGCGCGATGTGTCCCGGCTGTGGCGCTCGGGGCTGCGGTTGCCGCTGGCAGCAGGGCGCGCTCGTCCTGACCTGCCGGGAATGTGATTCGGAATTTACGTTTCGTCCAAAAGCCCGGTCAGAGGGCCGGGGCGAATGGATCAGAACTGTCTCTGATCCACCAACTCAACCAGGAGGGTCGTCACATGATGGTGAAAGTCGAAGGGAGCGTGCAGGCCTATGTGGAACGGAAGAGCAAGGACAACAAGCTCTTCCGCTCGGTGGATGTCTACGTGAAGGGGAAGGATCCGGGGACCCTCCGGTTGAACATTCCGGAAGAGAGTCTCGCCCTCGTCGAGCTCTGTAAGCAGATGGAAGGGAAGCCGGGCCGCGCGAGCGTCGAACTCCGCAAGTTCGAGCAGACCGGCCGGATCTTCTTCGATCTCGTGGCGCTGGAGGCGATGAAGTAAGGGGGTGGATGGGAACGGAAGGCCAATGGACCCCACGGTGGTCGTCGTGATGGTGCTCCTGTTGGCCTTCCTCACCGGCCTCTTGGCAGGACGGCTATGAAGATCCTGGCGCTGGGTAGCTATCTCACCTTCGTCTGGCTGATCTTCGGATCGCTCTGTCTGGCGCCGATGGAGGCCCTGGCCTTGCAGACGACGCAATATGCCCGGGTCGTGGCCGAAGCCGAACGGATCGCCTATCTCGCGGCCAAGAAGAGCGACCTCGCGGCCAAGGTGGCCGCGGCCGCGGTCGCGGCCACTCCCACCTCGACGGCGATTCGCTTGGTCGCCGGTCCGCTGGGCTGGGCGGCATTCGGCGTCTCCGCCGGGCTCGTCATCGCCCAGGTCTATTACAGTCCGTCGGATCTCCAGACGATCAAACAGGCCGCCACACCCGCCGGCTCCTGGACCATCACGCTGCCGACCACCGGTCCCTTCGTCGTGCCGGGTCCCGCCTACAACAGTCAACAGGCGACGGTCTTCCAGACGATCGTCTCTCCCTGTCTCGGGGACGGCAACGTCTATGATTGGATGGTCGGCCCCTATCCGGACCTCTCGCAGTCCTTCTATCAAGGCCCCCCGGTGGGGGCCGTGCGCGTCGGCAGCAACGGCTACTACGCCTGCCACTTCGCCGGTCAGGCCGGCACGGTCGAAGCGAACCCCGGAACACCGACCGAAGCGGGCATTCAGCAGTATGTCGCGAGCTTGCCGGCGTCCGATCCACAGTCGGTGGAATCCCATAGCACGGGGGTGGGCGTCGGGCAGACCCCGCAATCAGCCGACACGGTGGAGTCCCAGCCGGTCTCGCCGACCGAGATGCCGACGCAGGTGAAACAGAAGCCGGTCCCGGCGGGCGACAGCATCGTGGCCGACCATGTCCCCCCGCCCTCCGGCACCCAGCAGCAGACCACCGGCCAACAGCAGACGACGACCACCACCACCACGACCGAGAATCCGGACGGCTCGACCACGACCCAGGAAGACACCGAGACGACCGTCTCCTGTCTCGGCGGAGCCCATGACAGCCGGACCTTTGGCACGGTCCTCCTCGAGCATCAAGCGATCTGGAACAGCAGCGGCCTCTTGGCCGCGGTGAATCTCCTCAAGACGCTGACCTGGCCCTCAACCCTTCCGGTCATCAGTCTCCCGTCGTCCTTCTTCGGGTCTCAATCAGTGGACTTCAATCACTGGGCCTGGTTCTTCACGGCCCTGCGGACCCTGGTCATCGCCGGCGCTTCGCTCATGGCCTACCGGATCATCTTCGTGGGAGGCCGGTAAATGACCGCGATCCTCTCGCTCATCTATTGCTGGCTCCAGGAGTTCTTCTTCTCGCTGTCCGACTGGGCGCTCGGGATCTGGGACTCTCTGCTCGGGGTCGTGGATAGTGCTCTGGCCGGCCTGGGGAGTGCCAGCCTGACCCTCCCGATCATTCCGAATGAATACGCCTGGGTCTTGGGCGCCACCGGCATGAGTCAGGCCCTCGCGATCGTGGCTGGCGCGATGGGGACCCGGTTCCTTCTCCAATCCATTCCGTTTGTCCGGTGGGGCTCATGAAGACCGCGGTCATGTTTTGGGCCTATTGGTGGACGGCCGTGCTCGCCTGGTCGATCTGGGTGCGGTTGCGGAGTCAACGATGATCGAGCTCTACGAAGGGGTGCCTGGCTCGGGCAAGTCCTACCATGGGATTGCCGAGAAGTTCCTGCCCTGGGTCCGGCAAGGCCGACGGCTCTACATCTACGTGGACGGGATCTATTTGGACCGGCTGGCGCTGTTTACCGGCATCGACCTCGCCCACCTGCAACGGCAAATCACCGTCTGGAAGGACTCCACCGAGGTCCTCTCCTCGTTCCCCCACATCGAACCCGGCTCGGCCGTCATCATCGACGAAGCCCAGACCGTCTTCCGGTCCATGCAGAAGGTCGACGCGGGCCTCCTCCGGTGGCTCGAAACTCATCGCCATTACGGCGTGGACATTCTGCTCATGTGTCAGGACTACCGGCAGATGTCCCAAGGGGTGACGCGCCTGATCGAGGCGACCATCCGGTTTCGGAAGTTGAGCTTTGTCGGCTTAAACACGAAGTATCAGGGCAAGGTCCGGGGGAACCCCGAAGACACGGAACTGATCCGGGCCTTCGTGGGCACCTATTCGCCGGCGGTCTATGCCTACTACTCCAGCTATGCGAACGCGGCCATTCACGAGGAACCACGCCGGCACAGTGTCTTGAAATCGGCCCGGGTAATGGTCGGCCTCGTGGCCGGCCTGTTCGCCCTGTCGCTCCTGCTCTGGCGGCCCTGGACGTCGCTGGAATCGGGCGTCGTGAAGGCCGGGACGGCCGGCGCGCCGCATGTGGGTGTGATGACGTCCGCTTCGGGGCCGGGGGCCGCTCCGTTTGGATCAGCACCACCCGCCCCGGCAGGCACCGGCGCCGGTCTCACGATCCACGTCATCGGCGGGGGCGGCATGACCGACCCGCAGACCGACGAGGAGGTCTGGCGCTATCTCTTGGAGTCCGGCGAGCGGCTCACGGCGACCGAGATCGCGGGGCGGTACGGGCTCACGGTCCAGGAAGTCCACGAGAAGGGGTTCACGCGAGTGATCGGGGAGGGGATCGTCTATGGACCAAGCCGCGATTGAGGCCCTCACGTATTACACGGCCATCTTCTGGCTCGGCGGCTTTGCCGTGGGCCTGATCACGAACCTGATCCAGCCTCAGGGGCACTGAGGCGCCTTCCGCCGGAGGCAGACCCGGCGGCGCAGGATGGGTGGAGCCATCCGATTGCTTCACAAGGAGGTGCGGTATGCGGTGGATGACGGGGCTCGTTTCGGTGTTGGCGACGCTGTGTCTGGCGGTGGGAGTGCCGGCGCTGTCTTACGCGCAGTTGTTCCCGGTATCGGCGGATGTCGCCACGGTACGGGCTGACCTCTTGCTCTGGGCCACGGCGTTGATCGGCGTGGTGTTGGCGATCTACGCCTACAAACGGGTGCGGGGCCTGGTCGGGTAAGGGATCCAACGACGGGCAGGCTGGCTCCAGCCTGTCCGTCTCTCAACCGCGACCAAACGAGGATGACATGACCGCCCAACAGATCACCAGCATCGGCAATACCCTCGCGACTGACCTCGCGGCCTGGGGCACGGCCGCGATCGGCATCGCGCTGGTCGCCGCCGGCGCCGCCTGGATCATGCGGCTCTTGCGGTAGCCTCAGGGCCACTCATGATCGGCGAAGCTGTACATCCGCTCCTCGGTCAGGATCAGATGGTCGAGGAGCGTGATCCCGAGCAACTCCCCGGCACTGCGCAGCCGGTTCGTCAGGGCGCGATCTTCGGGACTGGGCGTGATGTCGCCGGAGGGATGGTTGTGGGCGCAGAGACAGGCACAGGCGTTCATCAGAATCAGCGGCTTAAACACCTCCCGGGGATGGACCAGGCTCATCGTAAGCGAGCCGATCGAGACGACATTCACGCCGATGATCCCGTGCTTGGCATCCAAGCCACAGACGACAAACTGCTCCCGGTCCAAGCCCTCGAAACAGGGCCGGAGCAACGACGCCGCGCCGACGGAGGTCTGCACGGGCACATCGGGCTCGGTGCGGTGGACCCGTTCACGCACGAGCGTGACGCGATACAAGGGCACGGCATAGGGCCGCTTCCGACCGACTGGCTGAACGACCGGGAAACCGTTGTGCGGACTGTCACTGGCCACGTGAGCCTCCTTCTTTATCAACTGATATGTAGCCCCACCCTTCACCAAGGCGAGGGTGGGGCGTCGAAGGAGACGCGGGCCGGCGCTCTCGCAGGGGCAAGGCCTGGAGCGCACCAACAGAACTCAAATGAACCCGTGGAAGGCCGGGCCCCTGCTCTGTGGCGCCGGCTCGCTCCCGCTGGGGGTTCCCCCTCAACCAGCGCCGGCGGCCACGCGGGTGCCGCGATCCCGAACCGGCGGGGGCGCGGGGGTGTCGCGAGACTCCCCCGATTCGTGCGGAGTTCCTGAAATTCATGCTGCTGACGATCCGAGACCTCTCGCAACAACTCCGGATTAAGCCCGCCACGCTCTATGCCTGGGCGGCAGCCGGCAAGATTCCCTGCCTGAAGATTCACGGGGTGCTCCGATTCGATCCCAAGGCTGTGCAGGAGTGGCTCACCAGCTTTGCCGTTCGTTCTGAACCGTTCCCCCTGCAGCTCGAGCTCCAAGAGCAAGGAGATTCGGTCGATGAGCTGATTGCGAGGGCGAAACGCGCCGTCTATACTTCCCGGCGCGGAAGACCAGACCAAGACAGGGCCAATGGAAAGGAGGTTAGGAATGGCTCTGTATAAACGAGGCGAGGTCTGGTGGATGCGTTTTAGTTATCAGGGCAAACAGGTCCGCCGGTCTACAGAAGTGACAGATAAGAAACTGGCGAAGCGGATCTATGACAAGGTGCTCGGACAAATCGCCGAAGGCAAATGGTTTGAGCGGACCGTTGGAGAGGACAAAACCGTGAAACAACTCCTCGAACGGTATCTGACGGACCATTCCGCAAGAAACAAGGCGTCCATGACCTACAGGCGCGACAAGAGCCTTGCAAACCATCTGCTCGCGTCGTTCGGCGATTTAACTCTCGTCCAGGTTCGTCCCGCATTCTTGGCCGAGTACAAGGCGCGTCGACGAAAGGAAGAGGCATCGCCCAAGACCATCAACAGCGAACTCACGTTACTGAGTCACGCGTTTGAGCTCGCGATGAAAGAATGGGAATGGGCGAACCACAATCCAGTGAAGAAGGTGTCTCGTGAGAAAGTACATAATCTGATCGAGCGGTGGTTGACGCCTGAGGAAGAGAAACGGCTCTTGGAGGCTTCTCCGACTTGGCTCCGAGAGATCATCCTCTTCGCGATCCACACCGGGCTTCGGCAGAGCGAGATTCTGAACCTGCAATGGGACCGAGTCGACCTCTTTCGGAGAACGATCACCCTGCTCGAACAAAAAAATCGCTGCAAGGATACCCTGCCGGTGAATGCGACCGCGTTGGAGATCCTCAAGGCGCGAGCACGGGTGCGATCGGCCTCAACGGAGTATGTTTTTCATAACGAGGCGCATCACCGGCGAGATGCACGAGACCTGCTTCGAGCGTTTTATCCGGCCATGAAGAAAGCCAAGATCGAGCGGTTCCGATTCCACGACTTGCGGCACACCTTCGCCACTCGGCTGGTGCAAGCCGGGGTCGATCTGTACACCGTTCAGAAACTCGGACGGTGGAAGACCATCTCGATGGTGATGCGGTACGCCCATCACCATCCGGAGAGTTTGCGGGCTGGAATCGAAGTGCTAGATCAGGACCGGATGGGGCCTAGCACAAAATTAGCACAAACTGCGGGATCACCAGGGGTCGAAGGTTCTGCAACCTGCTGATTTATTTGGTGCGCCCGGCAGGAATTGAACCTGCGACCTGCGGGTTCGAAGCCCGACGCTCTATCCAACTGAGCTACGGGCGCACTGGCCGCTATTTGAACCATGGGCCGGGCATGCTGTCAAGAAGCGCCTGATCATCGGAGCGGCTCACTGAACCGGTGTCCGTTCCGCTGCGCTTTGCACGGCCGCAATCACGCGATCGGCGATCTCGGACGGACTCACCTCGTCCGTGCGAATCACCTGATCGGCCGCGGCCTGATACTTGGGAAGGCGCTGCTGCAAGACCTCGTCGATTTCATCCACGAAGGATTTGGTGCCGGTGAGCGAGGGCCGTTGATCATCGCCCCCGATGCGCCGCGCAATGGTCTTGACCTCGGCCGTGAGCCACACCAGCACGCCGTTGGCCTTCAAGGCCTGCACATTCTCCTCGCGGAGGATCGCCCCGCCGCCCGTGTCGATCACGAACCGATCCTTGGCTCCCAGGTCGCGGCAAACCTCAGATTCCCGATCACGAAACGGCTCCCACCCGTACCGCTGGACCAGCTCGGGAATCGTGGCGCCTTCCCGCCTGACGATCTCGGCGTCGGTCGAGACCACCTCATAGCCCAATCGCTGCGCCACCAGCTGGGCGACGGTGCTTTTGCCCGTTCCTCGATAGCCGATCAGGACGATGTTCATTGTCGCTCGTGAGGAGTGAGGAGTAAGGAGTCAAAGGGCGACACAGTCATAGTGGAATTCTCTCACGCGAACTTCGATTCGAGCACTTGCCGCATGACCGATGCCGGCGCCTTCCGTCCCGTCCAGAGCTCAAACTGTTCGACGGCCTGATTCAGAAACATGTCGAGGCCTGGGATGACCCGGCAACCGGCCGCCTTGGCCTCCCGCAGCAGCCTGGTCTCGCGCGGATTGTATACGATGTCCATCACGGTCAGCGCCGGATGCAACAGGGCCGCCGGCACGCAGGTGTGCTCCACCTTCGGCGACATCCCGGTGGGCGTGCAATGGATCAGGATCTGCGTGTCGGGCAAGGTCCCGTGCAGATGCCGTTCATCCAGGTACCCCTCTTCGATCTTCACGTCGGTGGCCGCCTCCAGGTCCCGAACCAACTTCCGCCGCTCTTCCTCGTCAATGCCCAAAACAGTCAGCCGTTGCAATTCGGCGTGGGCCGCCAACCCGAAGGCAATCGCACGGGCCGCTCCTCCGGAGCCGAGCAGGAGCACATGCCGGCCTTTAAGCGCGACATCCGCTTCACGCAGCGCTCGCAGCGCCCCCCCAGCGTCGGTGTTGTAGCCGGTGAGCTTGCCGTCCTGGAGGACGATCGTGTTCACGGCCCCGATGTGGCGCGCCGTCTCGTCTATCTCGTCCAGGTGCGCTATCACGGAGACCTTATGGGGAATGGTCACGCTGAATCCACCCGCATTGCCGAGCGCTCTGATGCCGCAGATGGCGTCGTCGATCCGTTCAACCCTAAAGGCCAGGTAGACGTAATTCAATCCACATTCCCGAAACGCGGCATTATGGATGCTGGGAGAGAGAGAATGTTCGACGGGGTTGCCGATGACTCCGCACCACTTCGTGTGAGCGTTGATCTCCATCATCCATCCGCCTCCGTCACCTCCCGCACCCGGCGTGACGCCTCCTCCTCTTTCACTCATTTAGCCTTCTTCGCAACCACTTGGGCTTGGTACTGGCTCCCAACCACCTTGTAGGTCACCGTCACCGCATCGCCCTTCTTGAGATCTCCCACGCTCTTGAGCCCCTCCCCCTTGAACTGGGTGTGATCGTTGGCGACAAAGGTGAAGCGGGTGCCGCCCCCTTCTTTCAGGACGGCAAATTTCTTTGCCCCCACATCGACGGAGAGGACCGTGCCGGCAAACTCGACAACCTGCTGGCCCATGGCTTGGATCGGCATCCCGAGCCAGACGGTCAGGACGAGACCGACCAGCAGCAACCCCATCGCGCCCCTCGTCAATTGAATGGATTGTGTGGCTCGCAGCTCCATACGTCACCTCGCCCGTGATGTGATCGGCACGCTCATCTGATCGTCCGCCCTCCGTCGATCGCGAAGGTGGCTCCGGTCACCCATGTGGCTTCGTCGGAAGCCAAATAGACTAGCGTGTGTGCAATCTCTTCCGGCCGGCCGGGCCGCCGCAACAGGTATTCGCCCAGAACCTGCGCCGCCCGCTCCTTGTCCTGAAGGAGACTCGTGGCCATTGGCGTATCGACCAGCCCAGGATTCACGACATTGCACCGGATGTTCTGTTCTGCGTATTCCGCGGCGAGCGCCCGCGTCAGCGCATCGAGCGCTCCCTTTGTGGCCGCGTAGGCCGCTCCATAGGGGATGCCGACCAGGCTTGCAATGGACGACACATTGATGATGCTTCCTCCGCCGCCGGCGATCATGTCGGGAATCGCCGCCCTCGTGAATCGAAACACTCCGGTGAGATTGACGTCGATCAACTGATCCCACGTGGCGTCGTCGGTTTCATGCAGCTTCTTGCCGAAGGCGCCGATTCCCGCATTGTTCACCAGGCAATCGAGCCGTCCAAACTGTCGCAGAGTCTGGCTGACCGTTTCGCGGGCATGGGCCTCGTCCGCCACCGAGCCGGCCACGGCCAACACGCGCCCGCCCGCCTGCTCCAGGTCCCGCGCCACTCGGTCCAACTCCTCCTTGCGCCGGCCGGTGATTGTCACCGCCGCCCCTTCCCGAACGAAGGCTCTGGCGACGGCTTCGCCGATGCCCGCGTTGCCGCCGGTGACGATGGCAACCTTGCCCTCAAGCCGCTTCACGGCTGTGCTTCCTCGTGCTCGCCCTGGTCATCCTGGTTCATCGGCGCCGCATCGTCGGCCTTAACCTGATCCGGATCCGACGGCCCCGCCGCTCCGGTTCGAGCTTCCAACAGGGCTTCGACCTTGCGCGCCACCGTGATGAAGCCCGAGTGCGCCACCATACGATGATCGGGACGGACGCTCCTCCCCTGAATGTTCCAGGTTCGCAACAGCGTCTCGAAAGTCTGAATCATGCCGAACACGGCGGCCCGTTCCAGCGCCTCGACCGTCTGCATGACCTGGGGCACCGTCGGCACATAACTCAAATACACGCCGCCCGATCGCAGCGCCGACACGGCATGCGGCACCACGCGCCAGGGCTCCGGCAGGTCCAGTACCAGCCGGTCGAACTGGTCCTCTTCGGGATGAAATACGATACCTTCATAGATATCGCGCCGTTCTTGTCGCAGATTGGGGACCTCCCCCATGTACCGCTGGATGTTGGTGGCCGCGGTTCGCGCGAAGTCCTCCCGGGCTTCATAGGTCACCACGCTGCCTCGGAGCCCGACCGCCCGGAGGAGGGCCATCGTCAGGGCGCCCGATCCGGTGCCGGCTTCCAAGACCCTGGCGCCGGGATAGATGTCGGCCCAGATCGTGATCATGGCCAGGTCTTTGGGATAGATCACCTGGGCGCCACGGGGCATCTTCAGCACATATTCCCCAAGGGTCGGACGCACGGCCAGCATGCGGCGGCCACGCGCCAGGGTGACGAGGCTCCCGTCCGGCCGGCCGATGATCGCGTCGTGGGCGATCTTCTCCCCGCTCAATTGAAAGGTCTCGCCCGCCTTGAGGGTCAAGGCGTAGTGGCGGGCTTTCCGGTCCACCAGATGGATCCGGTCGCCGCTCTGTAAGGTCAGCATGTCTTCTCCGAGATGATCTCGATCACCATAAATACTCTTGCGAGGCATTCTAGGAGACGGCTCTTCGCCATTGCAACCGGCGGGACCCCGTCGGCCGCTTCCTTGACAGGCCTGCGATGGGCTCGTAAGATTTTCTCCTGAGTTCAGCCGGGCGTGTCGTTCCACCGGCCGGCGCTCCCACGGAGGATGGTCCGAGCATGCCATACCGGCGGCCTCCACGTCGCCCCCAGACACCAGCCGACCTCGTGCCAGGAGCGGGCCTGTGCTTGCTGCTTCTGACCTGGGCGCTCTGGTTCTGGCTGCTCAACCCGGACTCGGCCATCGCCGGCTCGCAGGTAGTGGTGGCCTCGTATGAAGGAGTGATCAACCCGGTGGCGGCGGAATATGTGCGCGATGCGCTCGACTATGCGTCGTCCGTCCAGGCGCAAGCGCTGATTCTCCAGCTCGATACCCCGGGCGGCCTCGACACCTCCATGCGTTCCATCATCAAGGACTTCACGGCTTCGCCGATTCCGGTCATCCTGTATGTCGCTCCTTCCGGAGGCCGGGCCGCGTCGGCCGGCGTGTTCCTCACGCTTGCCGCCCACGTCGCCGCCATGGCTCCCGGCACGAACATCGGCGCCGCCCATCCGGTCGCGATGGGAGGCGGTGAAATGGACAAGACGATGAAGGAAAAGGTGGAGAACGATTCGGCCGCCTACATCAAATCCTTGGCCGAGCAGCATGGCCGCAACGTGAAATGGGCGGAGGACGCAGTGCGAAAGAGCGTGTCTGCGACTGAAAAGGAAGCGCTTTCCCTGAAGATCATCGATCTGTTGGCCGAGGACCTTCCCGCCCTGCTCAAGGCGATCGACGGACGGGCGGTTATGGTGGGCAACCGGAAGGTCGCGCTCCACACGGCGCAGGCTGCTATAGAACCCTTCTCCATGAGCCTGCGGCTGCACATTCTCAAGACGCTCAGCGATCCGAACATCGCCTATATCCTGATGACCTTGGGGACGGTCGGACTCCTGGCAGAACTCTACAACCCTGGCGCCATCCTGCCCGGTGTCGTGGGGGCGATCAGTTTGATTCTGGCCTTTTATTCCTTTCAGTCCCTGCCGGTGAACTATGCCGGGGTCCTGCTGATTCTCCTGGGAATCGTGTTTTTCATCCTGGAAGCGTTGGTCGTGAGCTTTGGGATCTTGGCCATCGGGGGCGTGACCGCGATGGTGCTGGGCTCACTGATGCTCATGAAGACGGACGCGGAGTTTCTTCAAATCTCCTGGTCGGTCATCATTCCGGTCGTGGCGGTCGCCGCGGGCCTCTCGCTGTTGATCGTCGGCGTCGGCCTGCGCGCACTGCGACGCAAGCCCATGACCGGTCTGGAAGAAATGGTCGGCCTGGTGGGTGAGGCCAAAACGACCGTGGCTCCCCGCGGCCAGATCGCGATCCGCGGCGAACTCTGGGACGCGGTCAGCGAAGCCCCGCTTCAACCGGGCGATGCTGCCGAGGTCACGCGCGTGGAGGGGTTGCGCCTCCACGTGAAACCGGTTCTTCGGAGAAAAGAGGCCTAATGATGGGACTGACAGGACTGGTGCTGGTTCTTTTGTTTTTCTTGCTCATCGCCAAGCTGACGTTCAATGTCCTGCCGGAGTACGAACGCGCGGTCATTTTCAGGCTGGGCCGTCTCTCTCAGGGCCTTGTCGGGGGCAACGGGCCGGGACTGGTCGTGATCCTGCCTTTTATCGACCGTCTGGTTCGCGTCAGTCTCCGAACCGTCGTCATGGATGTTCCTCCGCAAGACGTCATCACCAAGGACAACGTCACGGTCAAAGTCAACGCGGTCATTTATTTCCGGGTCGTCGATCCGGAACGAGCCGTGATCCAGGTGGAGGATTACTTCATGGCCACGTCCATGATGTCTCAAACCACCCTGCGCAGCGTGTTGGGGCAGGCGCAGCTTGACGAATTGCTGTCCAAGCGCGAGGAGATCAATGCGAACTTGCAACAGATCATCGACCAACAGACGGAACCCTGGGGTATTAAAGTCACCGCCGTCGAGGTGAAGAACGTCGATCTTCCGCAAGAGATGCAGCGGGCGATCGCGCGGCAGGCGGAGGCCGAGCGGGAGCGCCGGGCGAAGGTCATTCACGCCGAAGGGGAATTCCAAGCGGCGCAGCGCTTGGCTGATGCGGCCAGGGTCATGAGCCAGGAAACCGCGGCCTTGCAACTACGGTATCTCCAGACACTCGTGGAAATCGCGACCGAAAAGAATTCCACCATCATCTTTCCGATACCCGTCGATACCCTCGCGCCTTTTCTTAAACACCTGCCGGATCGCAACACCTAACCCCTCCTTGCCTCGTTACATTAGAGTTTTCTAATCAACTTCTAATCCCGGCCTTACGGTGCTGTGGCAAGGTTGCGACAACAACTGTGGCACCTATGCATCTCAGCCGGCGGGACATCCGCTGCAGCTCCTGTGCTCGTACGGAGGACGGAGACATCTGACGACCAAGGGGACGCGAGAGGAGTCGGGATGAATCGTTTGGCGAACTTCTGGCTCTTATATTAGTGGGGGAAAAGCAGGAGTGTAGCAGGTAGAGGAACAGGCTTGAACAAATGGCTCCTGCTAAAGGAGGGCACAGTGATTGCAGATCGACTGGGCACCATGGTACTTCGCAAACGACAAGACCACGCCACCGTTCTGGTGGATATCGAACAGGACGACCCTGCCGCGAGCGAAATGCTCGAGGTGATCGCACAAGATAATCAACAGTCCGATGTTGCCCGTTCGGTCCAGCCGAAGCCGGTTGCGAAATCGTCCGCGCTCGGCGATCGGTCGATGGAGCTCGAATCGGTCTATTTCCGTTCGTTCGACGCGCGGCCGCTTTTGACCAAGGCCGAAGAGGTGGCTTTGGCGCGCCGGACCGACGAAGGCACGCGCCTGATTCGATCCGCTCTTCGAGAGGCCGTGCGGGCCGCGTCCCGGACCAGGAAGTCTCCCGATACGGGGCATCTCATCGCGACACTTGGCGAGACCAGGAAACTGAGTGGGTTCTCGGCTCCTGTCTTGGATCGAACAGAAAGCACCTTGCAGGCTCTTCAGGAGCTGGTGGAGAAGCAGGGCAAGGCCGGCGCGGCGGCGGCGAAACAGCTTCGCGAATGCCTCGCGCAAATCCGACGGGCCCGCATCACCCTGGAGCAGGCGAAAGACGAACTGGTCCGTTACAACCTGCGATTGGTCGTGGACGTGGCGAAACATTACACCAACCGCGGCCTCGGCCTGCTCGACCTCGTCCAGGAGGGCAATATCGGCTTGATGAAAGCGGCCGAGCGGTTCGAGTTCCGAAAGGGTTTCAAGTTCAGCACCTATGCGACCTGGTGGATCAGGCAAGGCATCACGCGGGCGCTGGCGGATCAATCCAGAACGATCCGGGTGCCGGTCCATCAAACGGAGGCGTCCAACCGTATCCTCCGCACCTCGCGCCGCTTGGGCCAACAACTCGGACGTCCGGCCCGATTGGACGAGGTCGCCCATAGCCTGCGGATGCGGACCGACAAGCTGCAGGAGACGATGCTTGTCTTTCAGGAACCGATCGCGCTGGAGCATCCGGTGGGCGACGGAGAAACGCAGTTCGGAGAACTGCTGGC
>DATIBM010000176.1:0-3919 GCA_035457545.1 Nitrospiraceae bacterium | reverse complement strand
CGGGCGTTGCGGTCAAGATCGATCAAGGCCACCAGGATCTTGAGGACTGTTTGCTTCGATGCGTCACCGGGGCGCGCATCAAGGGCGTCGGCAAGAAATCGATCGAGCAGACCCTCCACCCCACCAAGCTTCTGAAAAGCCCTGCTCGTGAACTCTCGCTTTTCCGGCTCCTTCTGCCGGCCCAGCACCCAGGCCATGATCTGGAGGTAGGCGGGCGAAATCAGGCCATCCTCCCGGCCGGCCAATTCCTTGACCATGGACTCCACAAAATCTTCCTCCACCGGCAGTCCTTCCACCCGCGCGATCTGCTTGATCACGCTGGCCGCATCTGGCGGCTCGAATTTTTCGAGGCGAACGTTCTGCCCGGGTACGATGGAGTAGCCCATGGCGGTCTGCAACTCGGTAAGACGATCGCTGAAGTCTCCCCGGATACAGACCAGGATCTTCACCGGCAGGTCCGCGCCATTCCGGTACCAGTCCGCCAGGGCCAGGACGAAGGGCTGGCGGTCTTGCTTGAATTTTCGGTGGACGAAGAATTGCTCGAATTGATCGAATAACAAAACCAGCGGCTTGGGATCGGCCTGCACGGCTGTCTTGAGAACAGCCAGGAAGTCCAGTTGGCGCAGGTCCTCGAGCGGTATCTCTAGGCTTTTCGATACCGCTCGCTTCAGAGTCTCGAAAGGATCTTCGTTCGTGAATTTGACGTACAGGCAGCGATGCGGCACCCAATAGGCTTCGAGCTTCGGCCACAGCCCGGCCTGCAGAAACGAACTCTTGCCGCAACCCGACTCTCCGGAGAGAATCCCAAATCGAAATTCAGGGTCCCCGATGGTCCGAGCACAGTCCTCTACTTCCCTCTGGCGGCCTAAACGAGCAAAGATCTCAGCATCTTCATGCCGGAATGGCCGCAACCCTTTGATCGCCTCTTGGGACCCATCCGGTGATGGCCCCTCTTCTTTTCGCGCCACAGCATCCCTGATCTTGCGGGCAATCTCGACCAAGACCTTGGCTTGCTCTGACTCGGACAACGAATCCAACGGCTTCGCAATATCATGCGCCGCCTGGTAACCTTCAATGTCCATCTCCTCATATAAGGACGAACTGAGATGGACCCAGAGCACCGTGAGCCCGCCGGCTTTCGCCCTTTTCAGCAGTGGGGGCAGCTCATGCTTGGCGATAAAGTCCGACGCCAGAAAGTTTGTGCTCACCAGCAAGACGGCCACCTTGGCCGATGACAATGCCCGTTTGATCTCGTCTCTCCACTGATCGCCCGGTCGAATTTGGGTATCCGCCCATAGTGCGACACTGCCCTTTCGGACAAGCGGCTTCAGCGTATCCAGCAACCTGTCTAACCAGACCTTGTCCTTGTGGCTGTAACTGATGAAGGTGAGGTCGCGAGGAGAAGCAGGCATGGGCCGTTTCCCTCGTTGGCGAAGCGCGGGTCCACTGGACCAGGAATTTCAGTCCAGGGTTAATTTCCGGCGTGGAGAAGTCTACCCTCAAATCCAGAAGCAAGCAACGTGGAGCTGCTCCAAATACGTGTATTTCTCTCTGCATCATGCAGTTCGATTCATCGCGCGCCCGATACAAGATTGAGTGACACGGTGCCTACCCTGAAGATTTCGAAGATTGATTCGCCTTGTCGCGCCGTTCAGACCGCCTGGACAGCGGCACTCCGCCTTTCCGTCAAATCTTGTCGCAGAGCAGGACCGCGTGCTAGGCTTTCAGGTGAGTGAGCACTCACTTACTCATTAACTTACCCCCGTGAACAAGGTTATCGCCAGACCGCGCAAGGCGCCTACCCGTCACAACGGCAATGGCCGCGCGTCGGCTCAGGATCGGCAGGCCAGTCTGATCGGCGCGGCCGCCTCCCTCTTCGCGGCCAAGGGCTTCAGCGGGACCACGACCAAGGACATTGCCAAGGCGGCCGGGGTCAGCGAAGCGCTGCTCTTCAAGCACTTCCCCACGAAGCGCGCGCTCTACAGCGCGATCCTCGCCGAGAAGGCCCAGTATTCGGAATTGCGCGCCGCGCTGGAGCAGGCCGCCGCCGACCGGGACGACGAGCGCCTCTTCACCCTGCTGGCCGGCTTTCGCATCCGCAAGGGAGCCGATCCCACGATGTTGCGCCTGCTGCTCTTCAGCGCGCTGGAAGGACACGAACTGTCTTCCATGTTCTTCCGGCAACAATATCGCGTGTTCTACGATCTCCTGGCCGGGTACATCAACCGGCGGATCGCCGACGGCGCCTTCCGAGCGGTTGATCCTCAACTGACCGCCCGGGCCTTCTTCGGCATCATCGTGCACCACCGGATCCTGCACGACATCCTCGGCATCCCGCTGCATCTGACGCATGAGGAGGTCGTCCGGGAATATGTCTTGTTGTTTCTGAGCGGCCTCGTGCGCAACAGGCCCGCCCGTGAGAAGAATGCGTCCGAAAGGAGCGCGTCTCCTTCCCCATGAGCCGGCTCACCCGCCATCCCATCGTCGTGCTGGGCGTGATCATTTTCGTCACGGTCCTGGGCCTGGTCGTGTTCCGGCTCAGCACCGGGGCCAAACCGGACCCGAGCAAGGGCCGCACCATCACGGTGGGGACGACCACGCCGATCAGAGGGCCTGTCCAGCTCCGCCTGAGTTACACCGCAGACATCACGCCGAACCAGACCGTGCAGATCTTCTCCCGCGTCGATGGGTACATCGCCAAGCTGCACGTGGACAAGGGGGACTTCGTCAAGGCCAACCAGTTGCTGATCGAGATCGACCACACGGATTACGTCCATGCCGTCAACCAGGCCAAGGCCAACCTGGCCGCCGCGCGGGCCAAGGTGACCCAGCAACGGGCGGCCGTGCACAACGCCAAGCTGACGCTGGACCGCATGAACGCGCTCATCCGGGATCAATTCGTGTCCCAGCAGGACCTGGACACAGCCCAGGTCAATTACGACGCCGCCGTCGCCTTGATGGAATCGCTGGAGGCGCAGGTCAAGCAGATGGAGGTGGCCCTGCAGCAGGCGGAGACCAACCTGACCTATTCCTATATCCGCGCGCCCTTCGCCGGCTATGTGGCGGAACGCAACCTCGACCCGGGCGCCTACGTGACCGGCTCCACTGCCAGCACCTCGACCATGTCGCGGGGCATCCTCAGCCTGCATGAGATCGCCACGGTCCGCACGATGATCGAGGTCGTCGAGAAGGACGTGCCGCTGATCAAGATCGGCCAGCCGGCCGAAGTCAGGGCGGAGGCCTACCCCGACCGGGTCTTCCACGGCGCCGTGACTCGCGTCGTCCAGGCGCTGAACCGCAATACCCGCACGATGACGGTGGAGGTGGACTTGCCCAACCCCGACCTCGCCCTCAAGGGCGGGATGTTCGCCCGGGTGGAGGTGATCGTGGGGCAGCATGCCGATGCGATCCAGATCCCCCTCGACGCGGTCACCAGGTTGGAGGAGTTGCAGTATATTTATGTCGTCCAGGGCGGCAGAGCCCACCGTGTCCCGGTGGAGTTGGGCGCGCGGAACGGCAACCAGATCGAGATCATCAAGGGCCTCGCTGGCGACGAAGAGGTCATCGTCTCGGGAAAGGATCTGGTCCACGAGGACACGCCGGTGCAGGCGCAACCGGTGGAGGACGTCAATCGTCAAACGTCAAGCGTCATGCGGCACAGATTTGGAGCACTGGACAAGATTTCTTCACGATTGACGCTACACGAATGACGATTGACGATCCACGACCATGTGGCTGACCCTCCTCGCCCTCCGCAACCGCATCGGCTTCCTGATGCTCTCGCTGGCCATGGTCGTGCTCGGTGCCGTGTCGCTCCAGCGCCTCCCGGTCGATCTGTTCCCGAACATCCAGGTGCCGGTCGTGTTCGTCGGCGTGGTCTACAAAGGCGCGCCGCCGATCGACATCGAAAAGAGCGTCG
>DATIBM010000175.1:0-6257 GCA_035457545.1 Nitrospiraceae bacterium | reverse complement strand
GACGCCTACCTGGCCTCGCACGCGCATGAACTTCTGTTGCCGGCCAAAGTACGGGCGGCGATCATTGTGTCGCCGAACATCTTCGCGTCGAAGGACATCCGGCGGATGCTGGGAGACGGGGTGGATTTCGGAAAACTGGCCGTCCGCTTTTCGGTGGACCAGGCCACGCGCGCCAAAGGCGGCGACTTGGGCCCCCTTCGCAAGGGCACGGCCCGTCCGGAACTGGAATCCGTCATCCTCTCGCTCAGGCCTGGGATGATCAGCGACCCCGTGAAAATCGACGACCTCTACTATATCGTGAAGGTCGAGGCGCTCGATCAGGAGACGATCCAGGCCGATCTGGCCATTCGCGAGCGGCTCCGGCAGGAACTCTTGAACGAAAAGCGCCGGCAGCGCCTCGACGACCTGGTCGCGGAATTGAAGAAAACCGCCACGATCCGGTATTCGAGCGCCGCCCACCATTTGACCGAGCCGCAACACGAATCCACCGCGGCGGTCAGACCCTGAGCGGCCGCCGCCTATTAGCCTTTCCCCAGAGCTTTCCCGGTTTTCTCCACCGTCTCAAATCCGGTATCATCTTCTATTTGAGCGAGGTCGGTTGCGTTGCTTCTCGCGGCTCCACGATGCGTTTGACTCACCGGTGCCGGCCCATTGACCGGCTGCCTTCACATGATCCGGGTTCAGCTCGGCCTCCCGGGCATTCGGTCGTCCCGGCCGCCGGGCTCGCGCTCTGGCTGGTGTTCATCTCGGCGGTTCCGGGCTTCGCGGCACGGATGCACGACCGGATCGTCGCCGTCGTCAATTCGGAGGTCATCACCTTGAGCGAGGTGCTGGATGAGATCCAGCCCGACCTGGATCGGATCAGGGAGCAGTTTCAGGGGGAGGAGCGGCAACGCCGGCTTCAGTTGGCCCACCATATCGGCCTGACCCGCATGATCGAACGGAAGTTGCAACTGCAGCAGGCCAAGACCAAAGGCGTGGAGGTCGCGGATGCCGAGGTGCGGCTCTCCCTCGCCGAGATGAAGAAGCAAGGGGAGAAAGTCAACGAAAGCGATCCCCGCTATCTCCAAGCCGTCAAGGAGCAGTTGATCCTCATGCGGGTGGTCGAGCGCGAGGTGCGGAGCGGCATCACGGTCGGCGATACGGAAATGCGCCGTTACTTCAAAGAACACGAAAGCCGGTTTGCGCTCCCCGAGGAATATACGTTGAGCCAGATTCTGATCCGGCCGCGCAGCTTCGAAACGCCCGAAGAAACCCGCGCCAGGGCGGACAAGGTCCTGACTGCTTTGAAAGCCGGCGGGAAATTCGAAGAGCTGGCGCTCCAGTATTCCGACGGCGAGAACTCCACCCGCGGCGGACTATTGGGGCTCGTCCGGCAGGGAGAGCTGCATCCGCCAATCGAGCGGGCCCTCGCCACCATGAAACCCGGGGAGACGACCGAGGCGATCGAAACCCCGGAGGGGTTCCACATCATCCGAGTGGAGGAACGAAAGCCCCGGCAGTTTCGTCCGTTCGAGGCGGTCAAAGCCGAGATTCAAAACCTCGTGTACGCCCAAAAGAACGAGGATTTTTATCAAAGCTGGATCGCCGACCTCAAGAATAAGGCCTACATCGAAATCAAGTTCTGACCGCCTCTCGGATGGCCTGCCAGAGACGATCCCGCCCTTCTCCCGTAACGGATGACCACTGGATCACCGGATCGGCCTCGGTCAACGAAAAGGTCTCACGGACGGCCTCCTCGCAGGCCCGCCGCTCTCCGCGCCCCAGCTTGTCGATCTTGGTGATGGCGACAATCACCGGGAGGTTCAAGCTCCGCAGCCATTCGAAGGTCGCGACGTCCGTGGGCTCGCTGCCGCGCGCGTCGATGAGGAACAGGATGCAGCCCAGCGACCGCCGGTCACGCAGGTACCGCTGGATCAGCGGACCCCACTGGGCACGGAGGGCTTTTGACACCCGGGCATAGCCATACCCTGGCAGATCCACCAGTCGAAGCGGAGACAGCGCGCGATCGGTGGTCTGGAGGTCGAAGAAGTTGACGGCCTGGGTCTTCCCCGGCGTCCGGCTGACGTGGGCCAGCCGTTTCTGTTGGACCAGCCGATTGATCAGCGAGGACTTCCCGACATTGGACCGGCCGACGATCGCGAACTCGACGCCCCGGTCCGGGGGAAACTGTTCGGGCGCGACGCAACTTCTGGTAAACTCTGCCCCGACGATGCGCATGGTGCTCCTCTCTCAACCGTTCACCCCGTAACATCCGGGCATGGCGAAGTCAACGGGACGATGGTCGATCGCTCGCCTTCTCGGCAGGGCCGTGCTGGCGGCTGTGGTTGGGATTACACTGTTGGGCTTCTATTGGCTGATCACGTTCCCCGACGTGGCGGCCCTCAAGACGGCCAACCCGTATTCCACCGCGCTCATGGATGCGCGATCGGCTCAGGCCAAAGCGGCCGGGGAACCCGCTGTCCGGCGCTGGACGTGGGTGCCCCTGTCACGCGTGTCCCCGCATCTTCAGCGCGCGGTTATTGCCGCGGAAGATGCCCAGTTCTTTTCTCACGAAGGGTTCGATTGGGAGGGCGTCCGAGAGGCGGCGATCAAGAACTTGGAGGCCGGGAAGGTGGTCCATGGCGGGAGCACGATCACGCAGCAACTCGCCAAGAACCTCTATCTGTCGTCGGAACGGTCGCTGCTCCGCAAGGCCCAGGAGGCGCTCATCACCCGGAGCCTGGAGCACCATCTGTCGAAACGCCGAATCTTGGAACTCTACCTCAACGTCGCGGAATGGGGCCGGGGCGTGTACGGCGCGGAAGCCGCGGCCCAACACCATTTTCACAAGAGCGCGCTGGAATTGACGGAGGAAGAAGCCGCCACCTTGGCCGCGATCCTCCCTTCTCCCCGCCGCTACGATCCGCTCCGGATCACCCGCCACGTGGCGGCCCGGCAGCGCACGATCCTCCGCAACATGGACAAGGTCCGGACCCGCGTGTCGAATGCTTCCCCGTGACCGGCATCCGCCGCACAACCACGAGGCCGGCTGTTAATCCGTATCTCCTACCGTCGCGTGGTCCTGCTCGCCAAAGATCGCCGATTCGTGGGTATAGTGCTTGAACTCGAGCAGATTCCCGGAGGGGTCTTCGAGGAAGAACGTTCGGTGCTCGATCCTGGTACCGGGATAGCGCACGCGGGGTTGTTGGTAGAACGTCAGGCCCTTGCTCGTCGCCCGGTCGGCCAATGCCTGCCAATCTGCCTGGTCGGTAAACACGAGCCCGAAGTGCCGAGGGTAGATGCCTTTCTGAACCGGCAACGGTTCCTTCACGAGATGCCCGACCAGTTGGTGTCCGTGGAGCCCCAATGTCAGGGCAGACACGGATTCGCGGCCCAAGGTGCAGCCCAAGCCGTCCACGTAGAACCACTTCGCGGCCTCGCGGTCCGTCACCGGAAACGCCAGGTGAAAAAGAACACGATCCATTGCTCACTCCTCGAACCGATCCCGGATGACGGGCTTGCCACGGCCATCCCAATGGCCGGCGGCCATCCGGGGAGTGGTGTGCCTGATCACAAACCTGCCGTCCGGCGCCAGCACCAAGGCGCCTGCCTCTCCTCTTATTCGCGAGATCAACTGGGCAAACACCGCTCGGATCGCCTTGGCGGGGCTCGCGCCGCCAACCATTCGATCTACGATCTCCTTCGCGACCACTAGTCGTATAATACTCTCTCCCCACCCGGTCATCGAGACGGCGCCGGCCCGGTTGTCCGCGTAGATCCCGCACCCGATCAGCGGGGTATCGCCGACCCGGCCCGGCAACATGACCTCGATGCCTCCGGTCGAAGCTCCGGCGGCAAGGGTTCCACGGCCATCGAGCGCAACGGCCCCGACCGTCTCGCGGCCATGCCTGTCCTTCAACGCGAGTTTCGCCCTTGACATGGTCTCAAAGAGTTTGGCGGTTCGCAGGGCGCGCTCGGTCAGCCGACGCCTCCTCGGTCGACGGCGAACCTGTTTGAGCACGCTCGGCCGCGGGTCCAGCTTGAAATAGCGGGCCAATTCCGTGGCAGGTGGGCCGGCCAGCAGCACGTGCGCGGTTTCTTTGAGGACGAGATGCGCCGCGGCGATCGGATGCACCACATCTTCAATAGACGCGACCGCCCCTGCGCGGAGCCCCAGCCCCTCCATGATTGAGGCGTCCATTCGAGTGACGCCGTCCAGTTGGCGGTTGGAGCCCAGGCCGGCGTTGAAGACGCCCGATCCTTCAAGGATACGAATGCTCGTCTCTACCGCGTCGATGGCCGAAGCGCCCTCCCTGAGCGCACCGTGCCCCTCCACGAGCGCCTGTTCGAGCCAGCGGCGCTGCGCACGCGACAGGGCGCGGGTTCCGGCCCCTCCATGGATCAGTAGAATCGGACGGTGTCGGTTCAATTCAGGAGGATGTCTTTGGCGCGTCGGTAGGATGGATCCTGCAGGCGCTCGAGATCGGTTCGCACAAACCCCAAGCCCGTGACGCACCATTCGAAATTCTCGGAGAGGCTGCGAAAGACCGGGGATGTCGGCTCGGAGTCGATCGCCAACGATTGCGCCACGATTCCATAGGACCGTTTTCCCGTCTTGACGTAATCCACGAGAAAATCGGGATGGTGGATCAGGCCGGCCGTCTTGAGCCGCTTGAGATATTCCGGAAACAGCCCGGCCATGAACAGGGTGAAGTCGCCGATCTGCCGGTGCACTTCGCGCTCACGGTCGAAGGATTGCGCTTCGAGCAAGACTTCCGACTCATACAGGAGTTCCACGACGGTTTCCACGCGCTGGTTACGGGCGTTCCGGATCTTATACAACCCATCGACGTGGGCGAAATCGACCAGGAGGTTGGACACGTACTCGGTCACGGTCACATCCGTCCAGCCGAGCTTCTCCGCAAAACTGCGCTCGGTGAGCGCCCCGAACAGCCGGCGCAACGGATGATGGTCGGGAATGCGAAGCCCCATGCGAGCCTCCGATGTGACCTCCGGTTCCGTTGTCTGAAGTATAGCAAAGATCGGCCGGCAGTGGCTCCTGTTTCGCCATCCTCTGTTCTGTGTATCGGCCTTCCGCGCGGGTTCTTCACTTCCCGCTCATCGAGTCCGGCTGTCCAGCGTCAGGGTGACCGGGCCGTCATTGCTCAACGTCACGACCATGTGCGCGGCGAATCGGCCGACCTCGACCTGACGCACCAGGGCGCGAAACCGTTCCACAGCCTGATCGTACAACCACCGAGCCTCATCGGGAGGCGCAGCCTGCTCAAAGCCCGGCCTCCGCCCCCCGCTGACGCTGCCCAGGAGCGTGAACTGGGAGATCACCAATAAGGCGCCCTGGACGTCCAACAGGGAACGGTTCATCTTGCCGGCTTGATCGGAGAAGATCCGCAAATTGATGACCCGCTCGACCACATAATCGAGATCCTGCTGGGTATCTCCCTTGGCGATACCGAGCAACAGGACCAGCCCATGGCCGATGGATCCGATCACCTCCCCTTCGACCGAGACTGAGGCGCTTGTCACGCGCTGAATGACCGCTTTCATCTCAACTGCGCCAGCGACCCTTCGAGCGCCAGGAGCTTCCGCTTGATCGGCAAGCCTCCGGAAAAGCCTCCTAAGGATCCGTCGTGCGAGACGATGCGGTGGCAGGGCACGACAATGGGAATGGGGTTGGCGCCCAACGCCAGCCCGACGGCCCTGGCATACTGCCGTCCCCCGAGCCGGGCCGCGAGCCATCCGTATGACCGGACCCGCCCGTACGGAATCTTCGTGGCCAGGCGCCAGACCTTGCGCTGAAACGGCGTCCCTCCGCGAAGGTCTAGGGGAAGCTCGATGGCTCGAACGGTCCCGTCCAAATACCGGGTCAGTTGTTCCACCCCTTGCTTCGCCCAACGTTGGGGGTCGGGCAATTGCACATCCGCTTCCGATGTCGGGCCCGCGAGTCCTCCGCGGCGCACCTCCTGCGCAAGGGCGCATTCAACCTCCTGTTTGGAACGGCGAGGGAGGATGATGACACAAAGTCCATGATCCGTCGCGGCCAGCCCTGCCCAGCCCCAATTGGTCTCGAATAGCCGCGTGACCGCGGGAACGGCCCTGTTCATCTTCGCGTCACCTTTTGTTTCACCAGATCCCACAGCACATCCAATTCCGCCGATCGGAACAAGGCCTGGACCGCCAGATAGCCGCTGATGCTCAACCCGATGCCGACCGCCAGCATAATCGTTTTCGCGATCCAGGCCTCCGGGCGCTGCCAG
>DATIBM010000174.1:0-4351 GCA_035457545.1 Nitrospiraceae bacterium | reverse complement strand
GCGCTCGTGGTCGATGACGAGGCATCGACGCTCGAGGCGCTGGCCGGGGCCCTGTCATCCGCAGGCGTGCAGGTCGTGACGCTCAGCGATCCGCTGGAGTTCATTCAAGCGCTGAACCGCCATCAGCCCGATGTGGTCGTGCTTGATGCACAGATGCCCTTCATGGATGGTCTGGACCTCATCAAATGGATGCGGGCAGATCCGGCCTGGAAATCCCTCCCCGCTATCTCGCTGATCCCGACACCGGCGGAGTGCCACCGGGCGCTCGCGCTCCAGGCTGGAGCCGACGACTTTATCGCGAAGCCGGTCGGTTCCCTCGAGCTGATCACGCGGACGCGCCACTGGATGGAGGTGTCCGTCCGGCACCGGTCCCATGTGGTACAGCGGGCGACACCCATGGGCGACGTCGAGGGCGCCGATGAGACGATCAAGCGTTTGCTGAGCCTCGCCAGACGGGAAGGCCTTCCGCTGTCACTCGTGGCGTTGGACGTCGATGAGCTTGCGACCATTAACGCGCGATACGGTGTAGTGCACGGCAATGCCCTCCTCCAGCGCTTAGAGAAGACGCTGGTGAAAGCCTTGCGATATGAAGATGTCGTCGTTCGCTTAGGGGGCGATGAGTTTGTGCTGGCACTGGTCGGAGCGAAAAAGGAAGATGCGGCCTTCCGCGTGCAGTTCCTGTTGCGCCAGTTCCGCGATGCTGCTGTATCCGAGGGCGAAGACACGCTCCATCCCGGCGTCACTGGTGCCGTCGCGGAGTATCCCGGGGACGGAGCCGACTTGGCCACGTTGTACAAGGCGCTTGACCGCGCCCTCTCGGTGGCGAAAACCAATGGGGGCAATCAGATCATGGTGGCAGCCGAGGGCCCGGCAGTGCCGATGATGACGGAGGTCTACGATGTTGTCGTGGTCGACGGGGACCAAGGTGTGACGGACCTCCTGGAGCGGGCATTACGCACCAAGAAGTATCGTTCCCGCGTCTACCGGACCGGGGAGGAAGCGTTGGCGGAACTGCTTGATGGACATATCACCGTCCGGGCCAGGACCATCGTTGTCGACCTGGATCTTCCAGGGATGGACGGACTGGCCGTCCTCCGCACGCTGGCCGAGCACGGCATTGTTCGCCGATCCCGCATTCTGGTGCTATCGGATCGATCGACCGAGGAAGACGTCCTGGCGTCATTTGAGTATGGAGCCTTCGATCATATCGCCAAACCCTTCAGCTTGCCGGTGCTGATGCAGCGCATATTGCGGGCATTACGAGGCTAGCATGGACGACACTCTGGCGGTGGTGCTGGCGTGCGAAGTCATCATCCTGATCATCGCTTGCCTGGTTCTGTGGGCAAGAACCCTCTGGCTTCTTCATTGGACTTCCCGGCTGGACCTTCGGATGCAGGCGGCACGCATGGTCATGGTGCAGATGATCGAATGGGGCTATGTCACAGAGGTTCAGCGCCGAGCCGTCAGTGCCTTGTCGTTCCCGGAACAGGTCCAGCTCATCGAACATTTTGGTTCTATTTTGGTCGGACAAAGCAGAACGCGATTAAGCGGTTTGACGGCAGACATGGGCTTGACTGCCAAAGCGGAGAGACTCTGCCGCAGTTGGCGGTGGAGGAAGCGGCTCAAAGGCATACAAATTCTGACGGTCCTCGGCCAGGGCGCGGACGTCGTTCCCGCCATGGTCTCCGATCCGTCTCCTATTGTTCGGGCTCACGTTGCGCGCTGGGTGGTCTCTGTGGGCCAAACGGAACATGTCTCCTTCTTATACGCCCTGCTCAAGGATCCACACGGGATTTGCCGGTTCTGCGCCCAAGATGCATTGCATCGATTAGGGGCGCCGATCATCGATTCCCTCATCGACTTCATCGCCCATGAAAAAGGTGATGGCTTGCTACTCGCGTTGGAAGTAGCCGCCTTGCTTCGAGATGACCGTTTCGCCGGTGTGGCGTATAGCGGCCGGCAGGCGATATGCCCTCGGGTCCGCAGGCTGTCGGTACTGATACTGGGGACCACCGCATTGCCGCAGGCCGCAGAGGCGCTGCTGGCCAGCGTAGAGGATGCGGATGCCGACGTGCGAGCGGCCGCCGCGCAAGGATTGGCGGGACTTCGGTATTGGCCGGCCGCGCCGGTGTTATTCAGATTATTACAGGATCCTAGTTGGGTGGTCCGGCGGGCGTCGGCGATGGCGCTGCGCGAGCTGGGAGGACCCGGACTCCTGTTCTTGCATCGCGCCTACCATGGCGCCGATCGGTATGCCGCCGACATGGCCGAATACATCCTGAAGCAGCCACTCAGAGCTGCGCATGGAGTCTCTGCATGATCCCCGCGCATCAGGACTCCATCGCTTCCATAGTCACGGCAGGAGAAATCGGAATACTCGTGCTCATGCTCCTGCCGACCACCTGCTATGCCCTCTTGTTCATCTCGGCCTTAATCGATTTCCGGTTGTACTTGCCGAAAGCCAGCGGAGACCTGCGCCGCCGACTTCTTCGTTCCGCGTTGGTGCCGCGCATCAGCGTCCTGGCCCCTGCATATAACGAGGAAAAGACCATTGCAGACAGCGTGCGAGGCCTGCTCGGATTGCACTATTCCAGTCTAGAGGTCATCGTCATCAACGATGGCTCCCGGGATAAGACATTGGAGGTCTTACAACGCGAGTTTGAGTTGCTGGCGTTGCCGGCAATCTGCCACCGTCAGTTGGACACGAAGCCGGTCCGGGCGCTCTACCGGTCCCTCCGGTATCCGCATTTGATTGTGATCGACAAGGACAACGGCGGAAAAGCCGACGCCCTCAACGTCGGCCTTAATTTCGCCACAGAAGGCCTTGTCTGTGCGTTGGATGCGGATACGCTGCTTGAGGCAGATGCCCTTCAACGGGCGGTGATGCCCTTCCTGGAATCCAGCACCGTGATCGCTGTCGGGGCCTCGATCCAACCCGCGAACGGATCCACGATCAGTGGAGGCCGCGTCATCCAGGCGAGGGTGCCCAGGACCTGGCTCGCCGGGATACAAACGGTTGAGTACCTCCGGGCCTTTCTGTTCGGCCGGTTAGGCTGGAACCGATTGGGTGGCAATCTCATCATCGCCGGGGCGTTTGGGTTGTTTTCAAGCGAGGCGTTAATTCGGTCCGGCGGCTATCGCCAGGATACGGTAGGCGAAGATATGGAACTTACAGTCCGCCTGCGCCGGCTGGGATATGAACACGGCACGGCGGCAGAGGTCGTCTATATCCCTGACATCCTGGCCTGGACCGAGGTCCCGGATACCTGGACCGTGCTGGGACGGCAGCGGGAACGATGGCACCGTGGGCTCACGGACGTCTTATGGCGACATAAGGGCATGCTGTTCAATCCCGCCTATGGCGCCTCCGGCATGGTGCAGCTTCCCTATTTTCTGTTGGTCGAACTGGCGGCGCCGGTGCTCGAGGCACTGGGCATCCTCTTTGCGGCGTTCCTGCTGGCGGTGGACCACAGAGCGGGTCAGTCGGTCTTGCTTATGTTTTTGATCGTGTATCTGTACGGAGCCGTCTTATCTGTTTTCACCCTTGTAATCAGCGCATGGACCACGCCCCAATTTCGAACATTGACAGACATAGCCTGGCTGGCGGGTTGGGCGGTTGTGGAGAATCTGGGGTATCACCAAATGACCGTCCTCTGGCGGCTAATGGGCTTAATCACCTACTGGAGAGGAAAAACCGAATGGGGCGCCATGCAGCGATCTGGATTCCGGAAGGCCAAGGTTGTGCGCGCCTCCTAGAACTGCGGCCTTCCGTGGTCGCCGCCTTGGCTGCGGGGATCCTGTCCGTTCTGCTGTATCTCGCAGGACCAGCACTGGGGGAAGCCCCTGAAAGGGCGGAGTCCGATGTGGCGAATTCCTCTCCTGCGGCAGGCTTGCAGGAAGCCAACCGACTCAAGGCCGAAGGGCGGTTGGACAAGGCGGTGCAGGCATACGCCGCGTACCTGTCCATGCATGAAGAGGATGATGAAACCAGGGGCGTCTATGCCGGCCTCCTTGCACGGCTGAAACGCTGGGACGAAGCGGGGGCGGTCTATCAGGCGATCTTGACGCGGCATCCTGACGACTTTGATGTGACGGTGGCCCTCGCAAGGCTGCGGGCCTGGCAGGCACTATACGACGTCTCGGAGTCGCTGTATCAGACAGTGCTTCACCGTGCGCCTGAGCACGTGGACGCGCGGCGAGGTCTTGCCGATACCTTGTGGTGGAGCGGTCGATCGGCTGAGGCGCTCGAACAGTATCGGATTCTGTACCGGTTGACCCATGACTCGGAGGTTCAAGCACGGATGAGGCTGATCGAATCAGGCCTCGCCGTTTCCGCTCGGGCGCCTCTGAC
>DATIBM010000173.1:0-3939 GCA_035457545.1 Nitrospiraceae bacterium | reverse complement strand
GGGGTGGCTGCAGGGCCGGATGGAGTTTGGTCCTCGAGCGCTGGGAGGGAGAAGCATTCTGGGCGATGCGCGGAGCGCGAAAATGCAGTCCGTGATGAACCTCAAGATCAAATACCGCGAGTCCTTCCGCCCGTTTGCCCCGTCCGTCTTGCGGGAGCGCGTGGCGGACTACTTCGACTTGAATGCGGACAGCCCGTATATGCTACTCGTGGCGCCGGTTCTCGAGCGGCGCCGCCGTCCCATGACGCAGACCCAAAAGGAACTCTGGGGCATCGATCTCTTGAATGTCCCGCGATCGGACATTCCGGCCATCACGCACCTCGACTATTCGGCGCGGGTCCAAACCGTCCATGAAGACACGAATCCGCGTTATTATCGCCTGCTCAAGGCCTTTGAAGCCAAGACCGGCTATGCCGTGCTGGTGAACACGTCCTTCAATGTTCGCGGCGAACCCATTGTCTGTACGCCCGAGGATGCGTACCGATGCTTCATGCGCACGGAGATGGACCTGCTGGTGCTGGAAAACTGCGTCCTCTACAAAACTGATCAAGCACCGTTGGAACGCGATACGAATTGGCAAAAAGAGTTCGAGTTAGACTAGGACCTGTGTCGAGCGACGAGCCAAACCGGGGTTTTTGGAGAAAGGACACCCATCCATGCGTATTTTGATCACGGGCGGAGCCGGATTTTTGGGCAGTCATCTGAGCGACATGTTGATCGGGAAAGGCCATGAGGTCGTCGCGATGGACAATCTCATCACGGGTCGCGCGGAAAACATCGCGCACCTGATGGGACATCCCCGCTTCAGCTTCATCAAATACAATGTCTGCGACTATCTGCACGTGGACGGCCCGCTGGACGCCATCCTTCACTTTGCGTCTCCGGCCAGCCCGCAGGACTATCTGGAAATGCCGATCGCCACCCTGAAAGTGGGAGCCCTGGGGACCCACAAGGCGCTGGGCCTGGCCAAGGCGAAAGGGGCGCGGCTCCTGCTCGCGAGCACGTCCGAGGTCTACGGCGATCCGCTGGTCAACCCGCAGCCGGAATCCTATTGGGGCAATGTCAATCCGATCAGTCCCCGGGGCGTCTATGACGAGGCCAAGCGATTCGCGGAAGCCATCACGATGGCCTACCATCGCTATCACGGTCTGGATACCAGGATCGTCCGCATCTTCAATACCTATGGTCCCCGCATGCGGCCGAACGACGGCCGGGTCGTTTCGAACTTTATCGTGCAGGCCCTTCAGGGGAAACCGTTGACGATTTTTGGAGACGGCACCCAAACGCGCAGCTTCTGTTACGCCGATGATCTTGTCCGCGGCATCACGGCCTTGCTGTTGGCGGACTCAGACAAGACGGTGGATCAACGGACGGACCGGTCCACCTTTCTCACCAAATCCGCTCAGCCGCTCCCGGAAACAATCCATGATCCCGTCAACATCGGCAATCCTCGTGAGTTGACGGTCAAAGACATTGCGGAGCTCGTGCTCCGGCTGACCGGGTCCAAGAGCGCGATCGAATACCGCCCGCTCCCGGCGGACGATCCCAAGGTCCGCCGTCCGGATATCCGGCGCGCCAAGATGCTCCTGGGATGGGAACCTCAGGTTGAGCTTGAGGACGGCCTGCGAAAAACCATCGAGTATTTCCGCCAAGTGGTTTAAAGTCGAGTGATATCAGGTCTGCCCTGCTGGCGTGATCAATCCTGTGCCAGGCCGCTCAAGGCGTCTGAGGGGGCTCGTTTGAGCGCCACTCCTGGCACGGCCCGTCTGTTCGAGGCGAACGGACTAGCCTGAACCCAAGGATCGAGAAGGATATGTGCGGTATTGCGGTCATGTGTGGAATGGCGGGCCGGCATGCTGATGAGGCGGCGCTCGACCGTATGACTCGAAGCCTCGTCCATCGCGGCCCGGATGACGGCGGCCTATTCCTCGACGCCTCCGTGGGGCTCGGGTTTCGGCGCTTGGCCATTCTCGATCTGTCGCCCGCGGGCCATCAGCCCATGGTCAGCGACGACGGCCGGTTCGTGCTCGTGTTCAACGGGGAAATCTTCAACTATGTGGAACTGCGTCGCGAGTTGGTCGATCTCGGATATCGATTTCGGTCGACGGGCGACAGCGAAGTCCTGCTGAATGCCTACCGCCAGTGGGGCGCGGAGTGCCTGCCGAAATTAAACGGCATGTGGGCGTTCATCATCTATGACAAGGCGAATCGGCGCCTGTTCGGGTCCCGAGACCGGTTCGGAGTCAAACCGCTGTTCGTCCACCGGCAACGGGAGTACGTGCTGTTGGCGTCCGAGATCAAAGCGATCCGCGCCTCCGGGTTGTACCGGGGAGGCGTCAATTGGACGATCGCGTCGCGCTTCCTGATCGAAGGCCACCTGGACGACCGCGGCGAAAGTTTCTATGACGGGATCGATCCGATTCCTCCGGGGTCGGCCTTTGAGCTGGATCTTGAAGGCAGGTGGAAATCATGGACCTATTGGGATTTGGACCATCTGCCGTCCGTCGACGTCCACGATCCGCCGGCGGCCTTTGCCGACCTGTTCGAACAGGCGGTGCGGCTTCGCATGCGGAGCGATGTGCCCGTCGGCGTATGCCTCTCGGGAGGCCTCGACTCGACGTCGATTATTTGCGCTGCGGCCAGACAGCGGAACGAAAGCAACCAATCGGCCTCGGGGCCGCTTCAGGCCTTTTGTTACATGGCCAAGGAGTTTGATGAATCGAAGTACATCGCCGATACCTTGGCCGAGACGAATGCCCAGCTACGGGAACTCGAGACGGATCCGATGGACCTGTGGCAGAATGTCCGGCGGATGTTGTGGTATCAGGATGAGCCGGTCCACACGATGACCGCAACAGTCGGCTATCGATTGATGGGCCTGGTCGCCGGCCATGGCATTCGGGTCGTACTGAACGGGCAGGGGGCGGACGAGACGATCGGCGGCTACTTCAGTTTTTTTCTCGACTACTGGCGTGAGCTGCTCGGCAAGGGACGGGTCAACAAGGCCTGGGCCGAGATCCGCGCCTATGCCGAGGTGCACGGAGAAAGCCCGCTCCATTCGCTCAAGAGCGCATCCATGAGCCTCCTGATGACGGCGCTTCATGGGGTTCCCCTCTATCGCGCGTTATCGGACCGGCGGCATGGCCGCAAGGTTCGAAGTCATCCGTGGTTCACGAAGGACCTCAGTTCGCATGTTCCGAGCGGAGAGCGGCAAAGCGGCGTCAACAGGCTCAACGGCGTGTTAAAGCGGGCCGTCACGGAATTTCCGCTTCCGCTGTATCTCCGGATCGAAGACCGGAATTCGATGGCGCATTCGGTGGAAACCCGGCTCCCGTTTCTCGACTATCGGCTTGTGTCGCTGCTGTTCGGCCTCCCGTCGGAATGGAAGGTGCGGGGACCGTGGAACAAATTTATCCTGCGCGAGGCCATGCGAGGGCGCATTCCCGAATCGGTGCGGGCGCGGCCGGACAAGATGGGGTTTCCGACGGCGGGGCGGAAATGGTTTGCCCATGATCTCTATGAGCCGATGGCGGACCTGCTGGCCAGCCGCGCGGTTCGGGAGCGCGGCATTTACCATGTCGGGACCGTCGCGAAGGATCTCGAACGGCACAAGCAGGGAGAAATCGACGTGCACCATGATCTGTTCCATCTGGCCGAATTCGAGATGATCGCGGATCTGATGCGCGAGCAAGTCGTTCGGCCGGATGATGGGCCTGTTGCGATCCAAACGAGGGGAGCCGATGGAGGACATCCGCAGGCGGCCGTGCCGGCCTAGCCCGGAAAGGCGAATGGTTCCTTGTGTCGATGCGTGTGAGTCGTCTATGCGTGTGAGGACCGTATGAAGATTGTCAGTGTCGTCGGGGCGCGGCCGAACTTCATGAAAATCGCCCCCCTGATCAGAGCCATGCGCAAGCGCCCCGAGATTCAATCGATCCTGGT
>DATIBM010000172.1:0-5245 GCA_035457545.1 Nitrospiraceae bacterium | reverse complement strand
ACAGCGGGGTGTATTTGATGACGTCGAAATAGTATTTGTAGAAATCGTTGGACCCGCCGAGATAGGGGGTGCCGAGGTCGAATCCGACAGCCGTCCGGAGACCCGTCCGAGGGTCCAGGTAGTAATCCCGCGTGTCTCGGGACAGGAGCGTTCGAAACCCCGTGGTCGTCTGCCGACCGAGCTGCTGCGTGATGAACTCGGGCGCGTCGACGGTCGCATCCCGGTAGTTGAGCTGTTCCGCTAACGGCGTGATGCTTCCGAAAATATACTCGGAAAACCAGCGCCCGAAGGTCAAGCTGGCGCCCTGTTTTTCCTCGAAATACGTCAGATAATTCGTGAACGTGCTGTAAATATCGAGCTGCATCGATGTGAGCGAATCGTTGACATAGGGATTGCGAAAGCTGATCAAGCCGAGGCTCCGGCGCTGGCCGAGCTGTCCTCGGATCCGGCCCAGGTAGCCGTACCCCCCGAGATTGCCCTCAGTAATATCGGCCACCAGCACGAGCTTGTCCAATGTGCTGAATCCGCCGCCAATGCTGAACATGCCGGTCGATTTCTCCTTCACCTTGACGTCCAGATCGACCTTGTCGCTCTCGACCTGTTTGGGGAGAATTTCGACGGTCTCGAAGAAATTCAAATTGTTCAGCCGCTGGAAGCTCCGCTTCAGGGACACGGTGTCGATCACGTCGGACTCGTTCACGCGCAATTCCCGCCGGATGACGTTGTCCCGCGTCTTGTCGTTGCCCGAGATCCGGATCTGCCGGATGCGGGTGAGCTCGCCCTCCTTGATGTTGAAAATGATGGAGGCGGTCTTGTCGTCCTGGTTGGGCGTCACGTTCGGGTTCACGTCGGTGAACGCATAGCCCTTCGCGCCGTATTTGTCCGTCAGCCGGGTGACCTCGTCGCGGATCTTGGCGCGCTGAAAGATCTCGCCTTCGTAGATCTTCATGCCCTCCCGGAGTTCCGGCTCCTCGAACACGGTATTGCCGCGGAAGCCCACCTGGCTGACGGTGAACGGCTCCCCTTCGACGATCGCGAAGGTCACGATGAACCACTTTCGGTCCTCCGTCAATTCGATCGTCGGCAACCCCACCTGCATATTGAGGTAGCCCTTGTTCATGTAGACTTCCCGGATCCGCTCGAGATCGTTCGGCACTTCCTCCCGCTTGAGCAGGCCGGCGTCGGAGAATACCGAGGGAATCGTGAACTTGGTGATCAGGTGGTACCACGGCACCCACTCCCGGGTCGCCATGACGGACAACAGTTCCTTCTTTGTGACCGACTTCATCCCCTCGAAATTCACGGTTTTGATCCGGGCGCGCTCGCCTTCGCGGATGTAGAAGGTCAGCCGCTTGCGGTCCTCATCCAGCGTCTGAATGATCGGCACGACCTCCACGTTGTAATATCCGTCCTCCTGATAGGCGCCTCGTATCTTCTCCGCGCTTTCCTTCACCAGTTGCGGATCAAGAAAAGTCTGGCCGCGAATGGTGATCTTCTCTTTGAGCTTGTCCTCGCTGAGCTCTTCGTTGCCGTCGAACAGGATTTCCGTGATAAAGGGCTTCTCCTTGACGATGAACGACACCGCCATGCCGTCGGGCACCGCGTCGACTTCCGATTGGACGTCCTCGAAGAAGCCGGTCTCATAGAGCAGGCGCATCTGCTTCCGCACCGCGTCGGGCGTGTAGGGATCCCCGGCCTTGAGCGTCAGGCGACCCTGGATGGCCGCTGTTTCAATCCGGCTGTTGCCCCGAATGGCGACGGACGTGACCTTCTGGACGGCCTCCTGGGCGGCCGCCACGACCGCGAGACCCGCCAGCAACAGCCCGATCAGCCCTATCCAAAGCAAGGCAAGACGTGCGCGAATCACTCACCGGTGCCCTTCGTAGGCGCCCCACTGGTCCACCAGACTTGATCTGCAAGTCTCGCCGCGCGGCGGCGCGAGAGCCTTGTGCCACTTCCTCCACCGCCTGTCGCAGGGGATTCTTTCGACTTACAGGCTGCAGATGCCCATCTGAACCGGTCCGTTCCGCCATCGGACCGGACCGAAAGGAGGAGTGCCGAAGAAAATCGACGAATTATAATTTTCGCTGCAGACAATGTAAAGCAAGTTTCCTCGCCCAAGGCGCGGACCGCATCCGTGCGAAGCCGTCTCTTTCTTGACTTCGCCTACCCCATCACATACTATCCAGAATGTCCGCCGTTTCCTCATCTCGACCATCTCAACACCCCATGACGGTCCGCAAAGCCGTATTCCCAGCCGCGGGGTTGGGCACCCGCTTTCTCCCCGCCACCAAGGCCTCTCCCAAGGAGATGCTGTCGCTTGTCGACAAGCCGTTGATTCAATATGCCGTCGAGGAGGCCGTGGCCTCCGGCATCGAAGACATCATCATCATCACCGGGCGGGGCAAACGGGCGATCGAGGACCATTTCGACCGGTCCTTCGAGTTGGAAGAAAACCTGCGCTCCAACGGCAAGCTCGATCTGCTCAAGGAAGTCGAGGGCATCTCCCAGCTCGCGAATTTTTGTTACGTCCGCCAGCCGGAGGCCCGCGGGCTGGGCCATGCCGTGCTCTGCGCGCAACATCTGATCGGCGACGAGCCGTTCGCGGTGATGCTGGGCGACGAGATCATCGACGCGCCGGTCCCCGGATTGGCGCAGTTGATCGAGGTCTATCACAGCAAGAAAGGCGGGGTCGTCGGGGTCCAGGAAGTTCCGGACAGCGAGGTCAACCGGTATGGGATCATCAAGCCTAAGGCGCTCAAGCCCGGCCTGTTCCGGGTGGAGTCGATCGTGGAAAAGCCGGCCCGCGTGGATGCGCCGTCGAACTATGCGGTGATCGGGCGCTACGTGCTCCCCCCGTCCATCTTTCCCATCCTGCGGGACACCAAGCCGGGCAAGAACGGCGAGATCCAGTTGACGGACGCGCTCCGGACCCTGGCCGCCCACTCGCCGATGTACGCCGTCGAGGTGAAGGGATCCCGCCACGACGCGGGCGACAAACTCGGCTTTTTGATCGCCACGGTCGAATTCGCCCTGCGCAACCCGCGCCTCGGAGCGGCCTTCAGCGAGTATTTAAAAGAACTCAAGCCGCGCCTCGGCAAGACGCCGCACCATTGAGGAGCGAGCGACACAGGACGGGGCACTGCCCGTGCGAGAGGACTGTTGATGAACGAGCCAGCGTCCAACGATCAGCCGGTTGAATCCGTTTCCAGCGCCGACGTGCCAGACCAGCTTCCGCTCCTGCCGGTCCGGGACATCGTCGTCTTCCCCTACATGGTGCTGCCGCTCTTCGTCGGCCGCGAAATGTCGATCAAGGCCATCGAAGCGGCGCTGGCCGGCAACCGGATGATCTTCCTCGCGACCCAGAAGGCCCTGGACGTGGAGAATCCCACGCCCGACGACATCCACAAGATCGGCACCGTCGGCATCATCATGCGCATGCTGAAGCTCCCCGACGAGCGCATCAAGATCCTCGTGCAGGGGATCGTGAAGGCTCGGGTCGTCGATTATATCCAGCAGGACCCCTATTTCTCCGTGAGAATCGAAAAGGTCGTGGAGAACAAGGCCGTCGCCCCGACCCTGGAGAGCGAAGCCTTGATGCGGACCGTCAAGGAGCAGGTCGAGCGGCTGGTCAGCCTGGGAAAGGTGCTCATTCCCGACGTGATGGTCGTCATCGAGAACCTGGAGGACCCGGGCCGCCTCGCCGATATGGTCGTCTCCAACCTCGGGCTCAAGGTGGACATCACCCAGAGCGTGCTGGAGATCCTGGACCCGCTGGGACGGCTCAAGCAGGCCAGCGAGATTCTGTCCAAGGAGATCGACGTCCTGTCCATGCAGCAGAAGATCCAGGCGCAGGCCAAGGGCGAGATGGACAAGACCCAGCGCGAGTATTTCCTCCGGGAGCAGCTCAAGGCCATCCAGAAGGAACTGGGCGAGCTCGACGAACGGTCCGAGGAGATCGCCGAGTTCCGGAAGCGCGTCAAGGACGCCAAGATGCCGGAGAAGGTCCTGAAGGAGGTTGAGAAGCAGCTCAAGCGCCTGGAGAAGATGCATCCGGACACGGCGGAATCCGCCACCGTGCGCACCTATCTGGAATGGATGGTGGAGCTGCCCTGGAGCAAGAAATCGAAGGACAACCTCGACATCAAGGCCGCCGCCAAGGTGCTGAACGAGGACCACTACGACCTGGAAAAGGTCAAGGAGCGGATTCTCGAATACCTGGCGGTGCGCAAGCTCAAAGACAAGATGAAGGGGCCGATCCTCTGTTTTGCCGGTCCTCCGGGCGTCGGCAAGACCTCCCTGGGCAAATCTATCGCGCGGGCATTGGGGCGCGAGTTCGTCCGGATCAGCTTGGGCGGGGTCCGCGACGAGGCCGAGGTCCGGGGCCACCGCCGAACCTACGTCGGGGCGCTGCCGGGCCGGATCATCCAGGGCATGAAGCAGGCCGGCACCAACAACCCGGTGTTCATGCTCGACGAGGTGGACAAGGTCGGCATGGACTTCCGCGGAGATCCCTCAGCGGCCCTGTTGGAGGTCCTGGATCCGGAGCAGAACCACGCCTTCAGCGATCACTATCTGGGCGTGCCGTTCGATCTGACCGACGTGATGTTCATCGCGACCGCGAACTTGATGGACCCGATCCTGCCCGCCCTGCGCGACCGGATGGAGATCATCGAGATTCCCGGCTACACGGAAGAGGAGAAGCTCGGCATCGCCTTGCGATACATCGTCCCGCGCCAGCTCACCGAGCATGGGATCTCGGAAAAGCACATTCAGATCGGGGAAGCCGCTTTGCGCCAAATCATCTCCCACTACACGCGCGAGGCCGGCGTCCGCAACCTTGAACGGGAAGTGGCCAACGTCATGCGCAAGGTGGCCAAGAAGGTGGCGGAGGGGAAGGCGCAGTGCCAGATCATTACCCCCGCGAACCTGCACAAATACCTGGGCGTACCCAAGTTCGTGCCAGACCCCGAGCAGGAAAAGGATGAGGTCGGCGTGGCGACCGGCCTCGCCTGGACCGAGACCGGCGGCGACGTGCTCTATATCGAAGCGACCGCGATGAAGGGGAAGGGGCACCTGACGCTCACGGGACAGTTGGGCGACGTGATGAAGGAATCGGCGCAGGCGGCGTTGAGTTACGTCCGGTCTCGGGCCAAGCTGCTGGGGATCAATCCGGACGTGTTTGCGAAGACCGATCTGCACATTCACGTGCCGGCCGGCGCCATTCCGAAAGACGGCCCGTCGG
>DATIBM010000171.1:0-9483 GCA_035457545.1 Nitrospiraceae bacterium | reverse complement strand
CTGCTCAGCCAATTCGGCGAGCGTCTTGTCGCCTTTGACGGCGGCCAACGCCACCTGGGCCTTGAAGGTCGCTCCATGATTTCGTCTCGTTCTCTTCATCGCCTCGCTCCTCTCGTCGGCCACCTCGCGGTGGCGGTGGTGCAGCCAGGCTACCACTTACCACACTGTCCGAATTTCCGGAGCCCCCTCTCACAGCTTCGGTAGCTATGTGGTAGCAAGGGCCATAACGAAATATAACTTGAAGTTTAACAAGATAATATTCTGCGGTGGGATCGTACCAGAAGATTATGACTGGGCGACCGTTATTAGGGAGGGGTATGGAGATCGGATATTAAATGATTGTGGGTATATGGATATCTGGAGCAAGATCGCGCCTTGGGCAATCAGTGATGCGGGTCAGTCTGGACTAAGAGGTTTTAAAAATACAGCTGGGGGTCGAGTAATAAATCGTCAGCGTAAAGGCTTCCGGCACTCTGACTACTTTTATGAGGACAATTATGTGAAAGGCTGGCTCCCTTTTTTAAAGGGAGAGACTCCCCAGGAACCAATTAACCCCGTTCCTCCCACTGTGAATTGGCGATTCCGTATTACAATTATCGTGGCCGCCCTAGTCCTTTTGATCCTCATAGCATATATAAGTACAATATCTTAGGTACGATATGTCTTTGGCAAGAACAGGGGTCGCCCATCTCGAAGGCTCCGGCAAAACGAAGGACTCCGGAACCGTTTTTTGATCGGTCGGCGCGGCGAAGTCCCGGCCAGCCTTGTTTCGCGGCGCGCGGCGTCAACCGTACGTGTGCTCGTCCCGTTTGGCGAGCGCAAGAAGGATGACTCTCTTGCGTTGGTCGTCGATGTCGTAGAGCAGGCGGTAGGGACCGACGCGAAGCCGGTACTGGGCGGTGAATTGCGATACGATGAGTTGCCCCGTCAGCTTTTTCGTCCGCTTTCCTTCGGGCCTTGGATTACCCGCCAGCGACCTGATGGCCGCAACGATGGAGTCTTGATAGTCGGCCGGGATCTTGGACAACGCTTTCTGGAATAGGCGCTCAACCCGTTCGCTGGGGAAAACGACTTCGTATTCCAACTAGACTCTCATCTTCCTCAAGAGTCGTTCCACCGGCACCGCTTTCCCCTGCGTGTATTCAGCTCGGGCTCGGGCAATCCCCCCAAGAAGTTTCTGATCTTTCAATTCCTCTAGGGACTCCATGAGGTCCAGCATGTCTTCATACGGCACGAGAAAAGAGACAGGTTTCCCGTGGGAAACCACCATCGCAGGCAATTTCGACCGAATTAGCTTGGAGAGTTGAGCCTGGGCATCTCGGACATTGACTGGTTTGGCTTTTCTGAGCAGATGTGTCGCACTCATGTCTCCTCCCGTCGTATGGCAGTTGTATAGACAATAGCAGCATTGCATATCCCCCGCAAGCGCGCACCACAACCTGACGAGGGCTGCCGGCCGTGTCGCTTCGCGACGTGCGGCCGGGGTTATTCTACCCAGACGAGGTTGAGGGCCAGCGTTTCCGCCGCTTCGCGTTGCCTCATCTCGGCGGTGGCGAAGGGAATAGTCAAGCCAGAAGCAGCCTGGAAGCTGAGTGCAGAGGCGACATGCAGGGCATCAAGCGTTCTGAGCCCTGTTTTCTCGACCAACTCTTCGGCCTGACTGAGCACGATCGATCCGACTTCAATCAGCTCCCAGTAGGCCCTGTCCTTGTGAAGTCTTGCACGAATTGCGAGAAAGTCACGCTGGGTCAATTCGCCGGCGGCTCTTCTCCGCGCCAGTGCAGATAGGACTTCGACTGGAGCCACGGCGGAAGACAGAAACCGATGCCGTTGGAACAGTTTTCTCGCAATAGAGGATCCTGTCTCCTTGACGTATCGCTTTACCAACACGCTAGTGTCAAAATAGGCCCAGGACGTCGGCATTACCGCTCATCTCGCCCTTGGCGAATGGTCCTAGACAGTGGTTCCCCCCGCAGCACCCGTGGCTTCCAAGATGGCAGCACTCCCCGCTTGGCTGAGGGCCTCAAGAATCCGGCCGTTTCAAGCCGCCGGATGGCCGCCTCAGTTTCGTCAGAGGGGTGAATGGGTCTAATCACCGCGAGTGGTCTGCCACGCTCTGTTAGCAACACTTCCCGTCCCCCTCTGACAGCCTTCATCAGCCGAGAGAATTGCTGGCTTGCCTCACGAAGACCGATCTGCACCAGTTCACCTCCTCAGAGCAGTGACATCACTACTCTATACCGCGATAAGAGGCTACGTCACATTCCGCTCTCACGCCACGCGGCAAGCCGTCCGCTCATTCCCCGAGGTCGCAGCCGCTGCCGGCTTCTTTTGTTCACGGCCTCGAACCCGGTGCATCTTCTCCCGCGTGTGATACGGGAGCAGACCTTCGAGCACCATCGGCAACCTCTCGCAGGGCACGTCCTCCATGATCTTGATCGCCGGCTTGGGATCCGGCCCGGACCGCCCGCCGACATAGACATCCACCGCCTCGACTACCGTGCCGTCGACCTTGGACTTCTTGCCCAGCAAGCCGACGTCCGCGACCAGATGGTTGCCGCAGCCGGCGGGACAGCCAGACCAGTGCATGGTGATCGGCTTCAAGGTCATCCCCAACTTCGCCTCCAGCGCCCTGGCCGTCTGGACCGCGCGGGACTTGGTTTCGATCACCGCCAGGTTGCAATAGTCGCTCCCGACACAACTCACGAGGCCCCGGTAGAGGCCGTGAGGATTGTACGCAAATTGTTTCAGCAAGGGCTCCTCGGCCAGCTCCCCGACGTTCCGATCGTCGACATTGGGAATGATCAGCGCTTGGCTGGGCGTCAGGCGGACCTCTCCGTTGCCGTATTTTTCGGACAGGTCGAGGACCTTCACGAGATCGCCCGTCGTCACCCGTCCGACGAGGATTTTGAGCCCGACGTAATTCATCCCCCGCTGCCGTTGACGAAAGATGCCGACATGGTCTTGCTCGTCAGGCTTCCGAGCATCGACGCCGGCCGGCAGCAGATGTCTGCCCACCCGCGCTTCCACCTCCGCTCTAAACCGGGCCTCTCCCCAGGCGTCGATCAGGAAGGCCAGTCTCGCCTGCGTGCGATTCTCCCGAGGACCATGGTCGCGATACACCTCGAGGATTGCGCGACAGACCTCCAGCGCCTCGTCCGGATTCACGAAGACATCCAGGGGCGTGGCGATACGATACCCGCCGGAGCCCAGCTTGCCGCCCACCAGCACATTGAAGCCCAGGCAACGGTCATGGCCCAGATCGTAGTAGGCGGGGACCAAGGCCAGGTCTTGCGTTTCCATGTGCAGGCAGTTGTGCGGGCAGCCGGTCACGGCCACATTGAGTTTTCTGGGCAAATTGGAAAAGGCGGCATTTCCCAAGACTTCCTCGTTGAGGGCCCGCACCAGTCCCATGCTTTCCAAGATCTCGTCCGGACTGAGCCCGGACACCGGGCAGGTCATCACGTTCCGGACGTTATCCATGCCGGTTTGCAGCGAGGTCAGGCCGACGTCCTCCATCCTGGCAAACACCGCGGGGACATCGTCGATCCGGAGGTGCCGGAGCTGAATTTGTTGGCGCGTTGTCACGTCCAGCAAACCGTTCCCATAGGTCCCAGCCAGGTCCGCCAACACCCGCAACTGGTACGTCGTCGTCAGCCCGCCGGGAATGCGCACGCGGACCATGAAGAACCCCGGCGTCGGGTTGCGCAAGAAGAGGCCATGCCACTTGAGCCGCTGGACGTCAGCCTCCGGAATCGATTGCCACCCGGCCGCCGCGTAGTGGGCAATCAGGTCCCGAACCAACAGTCCGTCTCGCTCTCGTTTGATGGCCTCGATCTTGTTCATAACACTCCTTTCGTGCCGTTCTTGCCTTTCTGGATCATCCGCCGCCGCGCTTGCCTTGCATCTCCTTGTCGTAAAACTCCAGCATCTGCGCGATCTCGTCCTTGGTCATGCCTTTCTCGATCCATCGGTGTGTCTCCTGCGCCAGGAGATCCTTGGCGACCGATGGCGAGAGTTCGCGGACTTTCGGAAGAAATTTGACATAGAAGTGTTTGGCCACCTCGTAAAAGCCCTGCCAATGCACATAATCGGGCGCCATCTTGGACAGACCATGGCGGGCGCGCCGGCCTTCATGGTGCCAGAGCTCGTAGAACACCCATTCGATTTCCTCGTCGAACGGGGTGGGCGTGATCTTCCCCATCTCCTTCAGCCGGTCCATGGCGACCTTCGCCGGCTTGCCGAACTTTTCGTTATAGAGCGCGATCCCGCTATCCATCTGCGTGAAGAACCGCTCGACGATCTGCTCGCTGTGGCAGGACGAGCAAACCTGGGTCATGGCCTTGCGCCTGGCCTCGTGGTTTTCCAATCGCGTCGAAATCACCGGACGCAGGGTCCAACTGATTCGGTCTCCGACATCGTGCGTCACCTCCTGGGTCGAGGTCGCGCTCATGTGGCAGGTGGCACAGGTGGGGAATTGATAGTCCTTCCCGGGCAACCAAGCCTCCTTGGGGTGGCTGAGTTTCATCTTCTCCTTGTTTGCCGTGAACAGGACCCCGTGCTTGCTTTCATAGTAGGCCTCGATTTGGGGATGGTCCGGCCCCATATGACACCGCCCACAGCTCTCCGGCTGCCGCGCTTGCGCCACGGAGAACCCGTGCCGCGCATGGCAGGCGGAACAGGTGCCCTTCGACCCGTCGGGATTCACCCGGCCAATTCCCGAGTTCGGCCAGGTCGAGGGATGGAGCTTGCCATTTTCCATGATCTTGATCACGCTGCCATGGCAACCGGCGCATCCGGTCGTGCCGACCTCCGGCCCCTCCACAACGTTGCCGAGGAAATTGTCCAAGGAGCCGATGAACTGGGCGGCCTTGGCGTGATGGGACCGTTCGAACTGCCCCGCCTCCTTGTCGTGGCATCGCATGCAATCCTTGGGGGTCACGAGCGTGGAGATCAGGAAGCCTTCGTGGTCGTAGGCATCGGCGTCGCCCTTTTCCGCCCGGTGGCATTCGACGCAGCCGATTCCTTTCGGCGCATGGCGGCTGACCTTCCAATCGTTGATCCCGCCTACTGAAACATCCTTCGCCAGGTGGCAATCGATACACTTCTTGTTCTCCGCCGAGACAAACGGCCTGATGCCGCCCTCGCGCCGCTCCTCCACCTGCACGTAGCCGACGCCCGTGAGGGCCAGAAACAAGATCAGGCACAACCCTCCGATCATGTACCGAGTGAAATTGAGGGCGCCGTTGCCCCCATGCGGCTGCTCTGTTTTGTTATCGAAATCGTCCATCGATCACCCTCCCGACCTTTCCTTTGCCGCCCGTTCCCGACCGCGCTCACATCCTCGCATCCAGATACATCAGGACGATCATCGCCCCGACGGCGATTGCCCCCACCGCCCCGTTGACGAGACCCATTGGCCAGCCCCGCTGCGCCAGCGCGCGGTCCAGGAACGGATAGACGACGAACAACCCCGCGCAGCCGAGCAGCCCCCACAAGGCGACCGGTCCCGGAAGCAACGAAATCACCATGTAGGGCGCAGAGAAATACCAGGGCGGCGACACGTCCGCCGCGACTTCCTGAAGGTTGGCAGGCGGCCCCAGGGTCGGCGGAAAGATCATGACCAGATCCACGATCAACAACAACAGCCCCACGGCGACAGCCCCCATGTACAGGGTGTGAACCGGATAGAACGGATGGAAGCGGCGGCTCCCGGCCACGTCCGCGAAGCCGATCAACCGCACGGTGATGACATGCCCGCCCACCAGCACGACGAGCAGCACCGGCAGCAACTTGGTGTGCAGGTCATAGAGCCGCAACAACGTGTTGTCGGAGACCTCTTCGCCTCCGCGCAGCAGGTGCAGGAGCGGCGTGCCGACGATCGGCAACGACCCCAGCATGTTGGTAACGACTGTCATGCCCCAGTAGGAGACGTTGTCGAAAATCAAGGAATAGCCGGTGAATCCCATGGCCAACGTCACGAACAGGACGATCGAGCCGCTCACCCATTTCAATTCTCCCGGCGTCCGGTAGGCGCGCGTCAAGAAAACCCGGATCACGTGGAACAGCAGGAACAGGATCATGAGGTCCACGGAAAACTTATGGACGCCCCGCACGAACCAGCCCAAGTACACCTCGTGCGTAATGTGCTCGACGCTCTCATAGGCCTTCCCCGGCGACGGCACGTAGTAGAAGGTCAACAGCAACCCGGTCATCACCAAGAACCCGAACAACGTGAGCGGAATCGCCCCGAGCGTGTACGGCCACCAATCCAGGTGCTCGGGCAGGTCCTTCTGGATATAGTCGATCCAGTTTTTGCCTTCACTTTTCGATTCGGCTACTTGCGGTGTTGGTGATGTGGTCGCTGCCATGGTGCCTCGTATGGACTGAGTGCTCAGTGCTGAGTGCCGAAGACTGAGTGCTGAGAGTGAGGCTGCCAGGTCCCAAACCTCACTCCTCATGGTCGAATCCCTGTCACGTGCTCTGAATGTTCACGTACAACTGTCCGCCTCGTTTGACGATGTCGAGGCGGTCCAACGGGCGCGGCGGCGGCCCCGCGATATTCACCCCTCGCTTGTCGTAAATGCCCTGGTGGCAGGGACAGACAAACTCCGCTCGCCGCTTGTCCCACGACACCAGGCAGCCCAGATCGGTACAGCGCCTGGAAAAGGCGGCGATTCCCTCGCCGGTTTTCAGCACGAGCAGCTTGTGCCCCCCGAACTCCATCGCGACGGCATCGTCCAGCGGCAGGCTCTCCTCGGTTCCCAGCAGGACCGACTCGATCCGTTTCGGCTTGTGCGCCGGCACGAGAAACTGAAAAAACCTCAGGCCAAGCAGGCCCATCCCGAACAACAGGCCGAAGCCCATCACCGCCTGACTCAAGAATCGCCGCCGCCCCACATCATCGTGAATGATCGCCATAGGCTCCTATCCCTTCTCTCCATGTTGTGACAGATCCAATCCCATCGCTTCGGCTGATTCGTCCACGCGCGGCGAGACGACGAACGCCAGTCCCTTCAACAGGAGCAGGCTCATCCCCGCGGCGAAGGCCGCGACGGCAACCGCGGCGACCATCTGCGCGAAGAACTGATAAGGATAGCCGTAGAACAAGCCGTCGCTCCCGTCCGGATTGACCTCGGTCGAAGCGAACAGGCCAGTCGCCACCATGCCCCAGGCGCCGCCGACCCCGTGCATGCCGAACACGTCCAGCGAGTCGTCATAGCCCAGGATGAGCTTGACGTAATTCACGGCCATGTAGCAGAGCCCGCCGGCCCCGATCCCGATGACCACGGCGGACAAGGGACTCACATAGCCGGCTCCCGGCGAAATGGCCACCAGACCGGCCACGACCCCGCTCGCCATGCCCAGCGCCGTCGGCTTATCCCGTTGCAGCCATTCCGCCGCCATCCAGACCAGCGCCGCCGTCGCACCGGACAATTGGATTGCCACAAAGGCGGTCGTCACGGTGGCCATCGAGGCCGGCCCGGCGCCGGCGGATAATCCGAACCAGCCGACCCACATCAGGCCGGCCCCCAGGAACGAGAACGGCAGGTGGTTGGGGAGGATTTCGATCCGGCCATAGCCCCGCCGTTTCCCCATGACGACGGCCGCCACCAGGGCGGTCACGCCGGCGCTGAGGTGGATGACCGCGCCTCCGGCAAAATCCAGCGAGGCCAGATTTGCGAGCCACCCTCCGGCCCACAACCAGGACACGACCGGCACATAGACCAGCAGGCTCCAGAGCAGGCCGAACAGGAGAAAGAACAGGAAACGGACCCGCTCCACGATGGCCCCGGCCACCAAAGCCAACGCCAGCGATGCCAGGACGGCGTGAAAGAGCGGACGCAGCGATCCGATTCCTTCCCGCCCATAGGTCAATCCCTCGCCGAAACACAACCACGCAAGCGACGCGACCGCCAGGGCGCTGAAGGGCATGCCGATCGTGTTGAGCACGTTCTTCCTCCGCACCATCCCGCCGTAGAACAGGGCCACGCCCGGGACGACCAGGGTCGCGAGGCTCGTCGCGATCAGCAACCAGAGGGTCTGTGCCGCCGCCTGCGTCATCTCATCTCCGCCAGCGAGACCTGGTAATGGCGTTCCGGCGCGCGCCGCAACGATACTTCTCCCAATCGGCTGAGATGGTCGATCGCGCCGAACACTTGCACCCAATCCAACCCGGACCGCTGCCAGAGGCTTTCAAGCGTGTGCGTTCCCTCTTGGCGTAGGATGTCGATGACCATGGTTTCTGTCGTTGTCATAGCCATGTTCGCCTCCATACCAAGCTTCGCTAGAGCCGGCGGCTCATCGGGCGCAGCCCCTCTTCATTGATGCCGCCGGAGAAACACCGCCGCTGCTTCTTCTCCTTGTTACCCATACCAAGCTTCGCTAGAGCCGGCGGCTCATCGGGCGCAACCCCTCTATACCAAGCTTCGCTTGAACCGCCGGCCCTTCATCGTCTTTTCGTCACTGCGCCGGCGGAGAAACACCCACGCCCGTTTCCATTCCGTCGCTCTTCATAGGCCGCCGGAGAAACTGTTCATCAACCCATCACCAAAAACAAAAGGCGTCGCGATGCGAAGGAGGGCGACTCATCAGCCTTCCCGCTCACCGCCGGCGCCTTTGCCAGCCAATCCGACAACACTGCCGGATCTGTTGTTCTCTGCGCTTACATCCTCACTCCATTGTGAGGTGTTCTACGATCTCACTACGGAACCAGTCTTTCCTCACCCACCTTGACGTTCACTCAGGCCGTCCGCGAGGCGAGAACGCAGCGGGATGGCGTGCTCCGCATCAGGAATAGGCGCGCTCGTTGTGCTGGCTCAGATCCAACCCCATCCGTTCTTCCTCTGCCGTCACGCGCAAGCCCACCACCCGATCGACCAGCTTCAAAATGACCAGCGTCCCCCCAGCGGAAAAGAGGCTCACCGCGACCACGGCCAGGATCTGCACTCCGAAGAAATGCAGGTTGCCGGACCAGAGGCCGTCAGCCCCGGCGGCGTTGACGGCCTTGGAGGCCAGCAGTCCCGTCAGCACCATTCCAAACACCCCGGCCACTCCATGGATGCCGACCACGTCGAGCGCGTCGTCGTAGCCGAGCTTGCCCTTCTTCATGATCGCCCAATAGGACAGGGCCCCGGCCACCCCGCCGATCACCAGCGCTGAAATCGGACCAACGTACCCTGCGCCTGGCGTCACCATCGCCAGCCCGGCCACCGCGCCGCTTGCGATCCCCAGCACCGTCGGGGTCCCGCGATGGGCCCATTCCACTGCCAACCAGGCCAGCGCCCCCGCGGCGGCGCCGATATGGGTGGCCGTAAAGGCGATGACCGCGGTTTCGTTCGCGCCCAGGGCGCTGCCCGCGTTGAAGCCGAACCACCCGAACCACAGTAAACCGGTCGCGAGGAGCACCATCGGGAGATTGTGCGGAGCGAGGTAATCCGTCCCATATCCCTGACGGGCCCCGAGGACCAGCGCACACACCAG
>DATIBM010000170.1:0-21412 GCA_035457545.1 Nitrospiraceae bacterium | reverse complement strand
CGTTCCATGGAGGAATACGAATCGCGGTGGGAGCCGGTCAAGAGTTCCGTGGAGGTCCCGTTGTATGGAAAGGTCGAACAGGCCCACGCGAGCGAGCCGGTTCAGGTCGCCCGCATGGTGGGAGGGTTCAAGCAAGGGTTGCGCGACCTGCTGCCGCTCTGGGACCTGATCCTCTCTCCTGAGACCCTGGATCAGATCCTGCCGCTCGGCATGCTGGATCCCGACGAATTCCGGTTTCCGGTCCAGCTCTGGGTGCAGGTCGTGTATGACTTTGCGCTGGCCTATCACGATCAGGTCCTGCACCGGGACCACCTGTTGAAGTCGCTGACGCCGCTCTACCTCGGACGGACGGCGTCCTTTGTCCTGGAGACCAAGGACGGCCCGCCGTCGGACGTGGATGCCGCGGCGGACTCAATCGGGGAGACATTCGAACGGATGAAACCGTACCTGCTTGAACGATGGAGGTGGCGCAATGAGTGACATCTGGCGCGACACGATGGTCGCCGCCTTTCGTGACACCATGGTTCAAATCATGCTGGTGCTTCCGAAGCTGTTGGCGTTGCTCACGTTCATCCTGTTGGGCATCGTGGCGGCCTGGCTGGTGAAGGTGCTGACGGTGCGCGTGCTCGCCGCGTTCCGTTTCGACGCCTTGTGCGAACGCTTCGGCCTGAGCGCGGCCTTGTCAAAGGCCGGCGTGAGGCGATCGGTGTCCCAGGTGGCCGGCCGCCTGCTGTTTTGGACGGTGTTTCTGTTGTTCACTTTCATGGGGGTCGATGCGGTGGATTTGCCGGCGACCGCCACCTTGATCAGCCAGATGATGAGTTTCCTGCCGCGCGTCCTGGCCGCGGCGCTGCTGCTGCTGGTCGGGGTCCTGGCCTCCAATTTCTTTTCCGAGGCCGTGTTGATCGCCGCGGTCAACGCGCACATCCATGAGGCGCGGCTCGCGGCGACCCTGGTGCGCTGGGGAATCCTGCTGTTCACGTTCGCGATGGTGCTGACGCAACTGGGCATCGCCAACGAGATCGTGGTGGCGGCGTTCTCCATCACGTTCGGCGGCGTGGTGCTGGCCTTGGCCATCGCGGTCGGATTGGGATCGAGAAACGTGGCGCGCCGCGCCATCGAGCGCCGTTGGGGTGGTAAGCCGGAACATGAGGACGTGGACGAATTGTCGCACATTTGATTGCAGCCGACGCCGGGCGGAAGTCCTCCCGTCCGCGGATCAGGAGAGGTCCGGATGGCTCGACCGAGCAAGAACCTGAACCAGCCCGCTCCATCGCGTGACCGGGCGAAGGGGGATCTGCCGCCGGAAGGCGTCGAAACCCGCGCGAGCCGGCCGGATCAGGACGGCCGGCGACGGGTGGTGATCGAGGGGGTGAAGCCGGAGATCGACGGAGGGCGGTTCCCCATCAAGCGGGTGGTGGGGGAGACCGTGGTGGTGGAAGCCGATCTCTTTGCGGACGGGCACGATGCCATCGCAGGCGTCCTGCTGTACCGGCATGATAGTAGCCGGGAATGGCAGGAAGCGGGTTTCCAATTCGTGAACAACGACCGCTGGCGCGCCTCGTTCGCTCTGGACAGGGTTGGAACCTACCGGTACACGATTCACGCCTGGATCGACCGGTTCGGCTCCTGGCAACGTGACATGAAGAAGCGGGTGGCGGCGGGCCAGGTGTCGTCGATCGATCTGCTCGTCGGCGCGCGCCTGCTCGAGGAGAGCGTGTCCCGCGCGCAGGGCGCCGACGCGGATCGGCTGCGGCTGGTGGCGGAACAGTTGCGGGAGGAGCCACGGCCTTCGGCGGAGCGGCTCGACGCCGCGTTGGGAGAGGAAATCGGCCGGTTGATGGCGATCTATGCCGACCGCAGGTTCGCCACGACCTATGGACGGGAGCTGTCGGTGACCGTCGATCGCGAACGGGCCCGCTTCAGCGCCTGGTACGAACTCTTCCCCCGCTCCTGCGCGCCGGAGCCGGGCCGGCACGGCACGTTCACGGATTGCGAAGCGCGGTTGCCCTACATCGCCGACATGGGGTTCGACGTCCTGTACCTGCCGCCCATTCATCCGATCGGGCGGACGTTCAGAAAGGGCAAGAACAACGATCCGAGCGGCGGGCCTGATTCGGTCGGGAGCCCCTGGGCGATCGGCTCGCACGAAGGCGGGCACAAGGCCGTCCATCCCGAGTTGGGGACGATTGAGGATTTTCGGCGCCTGGTGCGCAAGGCCGGGGACTACGGATTGGAAGTCGCGCTGGACCTTGCGTTTCAATGCTCACCGGATCATCCCTATGTGAAGGACCATCCCGAATGGTTCAAGAAGCGGCCGGACGGGACGATCCAATATGCGGAGAATCCCCCGAAAAAATACCAGGACATCTATCCGATCGATTTCGAGACCGAGCAGTGGGAAACGCTCTGGGCCGAGCTGAAGAGCGTTGTGGTCTATTGGGTGGAACAGGGAGTCCGAATCTTTCGGGTGGATAACCCCCACACCAAAGCCTTCCGCTTCTGGGAATGGTTGATCGGCGAGATCAAGCGCGACCATCCGGACGTGCTGTTCCTGTCGGAGGCGTTCACGAGGCCGAAGGTCATGTACCGCCTGGCCAAGCTGGGTTTCACGCAATCCTACACCTACTTCGCCTGGCGCACGTCCAAGGCCGAGCTGACCGAGTACTTGACGGAGCTGACCAGGACGGAGGTGCGGGAATATTTCCGTCCGAATTTCTGGCCCAATACCCCCGACATCCTGACGGAGCAGCTTCAGCATGGAGGACGGGCGACCTTCATGTCCCGTCTCGTGCTGGCGGCGACCTTGGGGGCGAGCTACGGCATCTATGGGCCCGCCTATGAGCTCTGCGAGCATCGCGCGATCCGGCCCGGCAGCGAGGAGTATCTGGATTCCGAGAAGTATGAGATCCGCCACTGGCCGATCGACCGGCCCGACAGCCTGCGCGAGTTCATCGGCCTCGTCAATCGGGCGCGCCGGGGCAACCCCGCGTTACAACGCGACGACGGCCTGCATTTCCATCGCGTCGATAACGAGTACTTGATCGTCTACAGCAAGCACACGGAGGACCGGTCCAACGTCATCCTCGTGGTCGTGAACCTCAGCCCGCATCATGTGCACGCCGGCTGGATCGACCTCGACCTGGATGTGCTGGGGCTCAAGCCGGATCAACCGTTTCAGGTCCACGAGCTGTTGACGAACGCCTACTATCTCTGGGCCGGGTCGACAAACTATGTCGTGGTCGATCCGCAGTCGGCGCCGGCTCAGGTCTTTGCGGTCCGGTCGCGCCTCCGGACGGAGCAGGATTTCGACTACTACTTATAATAATAAAGATTCGCCCGGGCGGAACGGGGGAGAGATCGGTGGAACGACTCCGGGTGCAGGGACACTGGTCGGATGTGTTCGGGCCTGGCGGGCGGGCCGAGCTCGAACGGGTGTTGCCGTCGGCGTTGCCATCAGTCCGATGGTTTGCCGACAAGGCGCGGGAAGTCCGCACCGCGACCGTCCAAGAGGCCGTCCCCTTCGCCCATGGGACGACCCTCTCATATTTGACGTTGATCGAAGTCGGGTTCACGGACGGGGACGCCAAGACTTATGTGCTCCCCTGGTCGTTTTCGCCGGACCGGCTCCCTGGATCGGATCAGGGGAGAGGTCCGTCGTTGGTGGTGCCGGTGGAGATCGTGGACGGGCCGGGGCAATCATCAGGCTTCCTGTACGATGCGCTGTGGGATGAAGGATTCGTCTGGGCGCTGCTGGATCTGATCGAATCGAGCGGCCGGATTGCGGCCCATGGAGGTTGGATCGCCGGGTCCCGTCCCGACACGGTGAAAGGAAGAGCAGAGAGGGTGATCGGCGTAGCCTCATCGGGGCGGCGAGCACGCTGCTCCGTCATGACGGGGGAGCAGAGCAACAGCTCGGTCGTGGTGGGCGAGCAGTGCATGCTCAAGCTCTATCGGCAACTTGGCGAAGGGATCAATCCGGAGTTGGAAATCGGCCGTGTGCTGACGAACATGCGGTTTCCCCATTCGCCGGCCCTGCTCGGCTCGATGGAGTATGGCCGTCCCGACCGGGAGCCGGTCACGCTGGCCATCGTGCAACGGTTTGTCAGAAACCAAGGAGACGCCTGGTGGTTCAGTCTCGGCGCGGCGCAGGACTTTTTCAGCCGGGTGGCCGCGCGCGGCCTGTCGCGATGTCCGGCTCAGGTCGTTGGTCCCTCGCCTCTGGACTGGTCCGACGAGGACTGTCCCGGCCTGGTCCGCGAACTGATCGGACCCTATCTGGAATCCGCGGAACGGTTGGGCGCCAGAACCGCCGAGCTGCATGTCGCGCTGGCCCAGGCCTCCGCCAACGTAAATTTCGCGCCGGAGCCAGCGACACATGAGTACTGGACGATGCGATACGAGTCGCAGGCGAGGCTGACCGAGCGCGCCTTGGAGTTGTTGCGGGCGCGAACCGGTCTGCTGCCGGCGGCTGTTCGAGAGGAAGCGGCCTGCGTCATGAATCTGAAATCGGTGATCCTCGCGCAGTTCAGGGACGTGATGGAGCGTGATCCGGCGGCCTGGCGCATCCGCTGTCACGGCGACTACCATCTTGGGCAGGTCCTATGCGCCGATGGCGACTTCATCATCATCGACTTCGAAGGGGAGCCGGCCCGTTCGTTGGCCGAACGGCGGACCAAACATCCCGTCATGGTCGATGTGGCGGGCCTGCTGCGGTCCCTGCATTACGTTCCCTTTGCCTGCCTGGATCGGATGCGTACCATGCCGGCCGCCTTGAAATCCGGTCCCGTGGAAGACAGCGAGGCCTGGGCGGAATGTTGGTCGAGTTGGGCCAGTACCCGGTTTTTGAAGGCCTACGTGTCCGGCGTCGCTCGACAAGACCTGTGGCCCGCCGACCGGGACGAAGCCGAACTCCTCCTGGTCTCGCATCTTCTGGAGAAGGCGGTCTATGAACTGGCCTATGAACTCAACAACCGCCCAGACTGGATCGGGATTCCGCTGAGGGGCATTTTGAAGACGCTGGAACTCACGCGTCGGTGAGGGGCATGCCGGAGTGGAGGAGCGCCTGCCTGCTCCCTGCTCTTGCACAAGAGACAAGAAGGGGACTGAGATATGACCATGCATCACGGGCAAGACCTGACGATCGCGGAGAGCCGCCGCTTCAGCGAGGATGATCTGCACTTGTTCAATGAAGGCACACATTTCCGGCTGTTCGACAAGCTGGGCGCGCATCCGATCGAGGCGAACGGAGGCATCGGCACCCACTTCTCGGTCTGGGCTCCCAACGCGGAGTCCGTGTCGGTGGTCGGGGATTTCAACGGGTGGGATGCCAGTCGCCACGTGCTCCAGCATTCCGGCAGTTCGGGGATCTGGGCCGGCGTGGTGCCGGGAGTCGGGAAAGGCACGCTCTATAAGTACCATATCCGCTCGCGCCACAACGGGTATCGGGTCGACAAGACCGATCCCGTCTCCTTCTTCAATGAAATCCCGCCGAAGACGGCGTCGATCGTCTGGGATGTGAACTATGACTGGCAGGACGGCGCATGGATGGAGGGCCGCCGCAAGCATAACGCGCTGGAGGCCCCGCTCTCGATTTACGAGGTGCATCTGGGATCGTGGCGGCGCGTTCTCGCGGAAGGCAACCGGTCGCTGAGTTATCGGGAACTGGCGGTTCCCTTGGCCGAGTATGTGCGGGACGCCGGGTTCACCCATGTGGAGTTTCTCCCGCTGATGGATCACCCGTTCTTCGGATCCTGGGGGTATCAGACGACCGGATACTTTGCCCCTTCCGGCTTTTACGGCACGCCGCAGGACCTGATGTTTTTGATCGACGTGCTGCACCAGCACGGGATCGGGGTGATCCTGGACTGGGTGCCCTCCCACTTCCCGACCGACGAGCACGGGCTTGGGTTTTTCGACGGCACGCACCTCTACGAACATGCCCATCCGCACCAGGGGTACCATCCGGATTGGAACACCTTCGTCTTCAACTACGGCCGGAACGAGGTCCGGAGCTTCCTGATCAGCAGCGCGCTGTTCTGGCTGGAGGCGTACCATGCCGACGGCCTGCGGGTGGATGCGGTCGCGTCGATGCTGTACCTGGACTATTCGCGCAAAGAGGGCGAATGGATTCCGAACCAATACGGAGGACGGGAGAACCTGGATGCGATCGGATTTCTTCGTCGCTTGAATGAGGAAATCTACCAACGCCATCCCGATGTGCAGACCTTCGCGGAGGAATCCACCGCCTGGCCGATGGTGTCGCGCCCGACCTACATGGGCGGCCTCGGGTTCGGCATGAAATGGGACATGGGCTGGATGCACGACACGCTGGAATACATGCAACTGGACCCGATTTACCGGAAGTTTCATCACAGCAACCTGACCTTCCGGCTGTTGTACGCGTTCCATGAAAATTTCGTCCTGCCCCTGTCCCATGATGAAGTCGTCTATGGAAAAGGGTCGCTCCTGGGGAAGATGCCCGGCGACGACTGGCAACAGTTCGCCAACCTTCGGCTCCTGTTCGGGTACATGTTCGCCCAACCGGCCAAGAAACTCCTGTTCATGGGCGGCGAGTTCGGCCAGCGCGGCGAATGGGCGCATGACGGCGAATTGGAATGGCCGCTCTTGCAAGAGGCCCCGCATGCGGGCTTGCGGCAATGGGTCGCCGATTTGAATCGCGCCTACCGAGCCGAGCAGGCCTTGCATGAGCGGGATCTCGACCATGCCGGCTTTGAGTGGATCGATTGCCACGATGCGGAGGCGAGCGTCATCAGCCTGCTCCGAAAGGGCAAGTCCACGGACGATCTCGTGGTCGGGGTATGTCATTTTACGCCGGTGCCGCGGTTGAATTACCGGATCGGCGTGCCGCGGGGAGGCCGGTGGCGGGAGATCCTGAACAGCGATGCGCGGATCTACGGAGGATCGGGCTGGGGCAACCAGGGGGCCGTGGACGCGGTGCCCGTTCCGCTTCACGGCCGTTCCCATTCGTTGACCTTGACCCTGCCGGCCCTGTCGGCGCTCTTTCTCAAGAGCGGATAGGGTCGGGGCCGGTCCGTTCGGTGCCGCCGGCCTCGCATCCCGTGAAGGATCGTGGCGCACCGTTATGGTTCACGGTTTTGGCCCCGTTCGATTGAAGGAGCCCTTTCCATCGGCAGAAGGTCTTCCTGGCCGGTCTGTGCGGCGGCGCGCTGTGAGCCGTCCTCGCAGCCCATTCAACCGTGACGGTTGGTTGGCGCTGCGCGTGCTCGGTTGGCACCGTGCTTGCTCATCGGAGACGGCGGCATTGAGGGGAGAAACAGTGCGGACGGCGCAGTTCCGCTCGGGAAATTGACAGTTCTCCCGCGGAGCACGTAATATGAGGCCCGAATCGCATGACATCCCTGTTACAGCATCCATACCGATCTCGGGGCCTGCTCGCCGCTACGGCGTTGTTTTGCATCGGGATCCTCTGTCTGGGCGCCGCGGCGCAGACCCTCGGGATGCCGATCGCGTTTTGGGATTTGGAGTCGGATTACGATTCATCGGAATCGTTGTTCGAGGATGTGCTGGGCTCTCCCCGCGATGTCGTGGTGGCAGGTCCCATGGCGCGCTTGCGTGTCCAGGACATGGGGACGATTCCCCTCCTGCTGCTCGACCATTCCCTGTTCCGTCCACCTTCTCCCTTACCACTCAGCTAATCGACCAACCGGCGGGACGACGCGGGGTTGCCGCAGATGGGCGGCGGGCGTCGATCGTGAGGAGCCACCTGCCTCCGAATCCGGCGTATTCTGCGACCGCCATCTTCGGGCCATGGAGCTGCCGATCGAACGTCAACGGTGATGCATGGGGGATGTGTGATGAGATGCAGAACAATCATAGCGGCGGGATCGGTCGCGCTGAGCCTGTGGGGCTGCGCGGCCGGCCGGCCGCCTGAACCTGAGCGGCCTGTGCGGTATATCCAGATTCGGGAGACGGTCGAACCCTTGGTGCTCTACGCGACGGTCGGAGACGAAGTGCGGTGGCAGAATCTTCGGCCGGAACCGGTGCGGATCGGCCTGCTCGGCAACGAGGACTGGACCTCGCCCGGGTGCGGGAAGGGATTCTCCTGGCTGGGGCTGGCGCGCGAGTTCATCACGATCAAGCCGAGGGACTATGTGAGCCTCTGTTTGTCGCGCGCCCGGACTCTGCGTTTCAACGTGTGGATGGATGCCGACGATGTCCGAGGACAGATCAGCCCGACGGCGACGATCCGGGTCATGGAGAAACCCAACGATTCCGGAGGACCAGGATGACGCAACGTCCGGCAGGCATCCGGTTCTTGTAGTAAGAGGAGAAGGACTATGGCTCATTACGGCAAACTCATGCTCGCAATGCTTCTAGGAGTTCAGCTCATGAACGGGGCGGACGTGCAGGCCAAGGAGGCCGATCCGCCGTCCTATGAACTCGATACGGTCATCCAACTCGCGCTGGAACGGAATCCCCTCATGACCGAGGCGAAAGGGATCATCGATCAATCGCAGGGGCAGCAGATTGCCGCCGGCGCCTATCCGAATCCGACCCTGTACGGGCAAAGCGGGAGGGGCGCTATTCGCGATCCCAGCCTGGGAATCGATATCACCGAATATGCCGTGACCGTCGGGCAGCCGCTGGAATGGCCGGGAAAGCGAGCCGCGCGGCAGCGGGCCGCGGACGCGGGCCTGGCTGGCGCCGGCGCCGGGTTTTCGGAGAAGCAGTTGAACCTCATGGCCGAGGTGAGGATCGCCTTCGACGAGTTGTTGTTCGCCCAGCGCCAGGCCGAGCTGGCTCAGCAGAACCTGGCCATCGTGGAGGACGTCAAACGAATCGTCACGACGAGGGTGCGGCTCGGCGAGGCCCCGCAGTTTGAAGCCATCAAGGCGCAGGTGGAAGTCTTAAAGGCCAACCAGGTGGTCACGCGGGCCCGCAACACGGTTCGCGCCACCAGGGTGGCGCTGGATACCCTGACCGTCGGAGCGCTGGGAAGGGTCTACACCATCAAGGGCGACTTTCGGCCGATCCCGAGCGAACTCCACCTCGAGGACCTTGTGGCGAACATGTTGAAGAACCATCCCTCCCTCAATCGGCTGGCCAGATTGGTGGAGCGGGCCGACTACACAGTCGATTTTGAACGGCAGGCTCGGGTTCCCAACGTGACGGTCGGCGGAGGCTACTGGCGGGAAATTGGGCGGGAGGCCGTGACGGCGAATCTCAGCGTGCCGGTGCCGATCTGGTATCAACAAAAGGGTGAAATCGCCAGCGCGCTCGGCGTCCGGCGCCAGCAGGAAGCCGAGTTGCTCCGGATGCGCAATGAGCTGCTCCGGGCGGTCAACCTGCATTATCAGGATGTGCAGACGACCGCCGAACTGATCCGGGTCTTCGAAGAGGGTCTGCTGAAGCAGGCGGAAGAAGCCTTGCGCATCGCGCAGTTCAGCTTCCGGCAGGGCGCGGCGAGCCTGCTCGAAGTGCTGGACGCGCAGCGGGTCCAACGGCAGATTCTGTTCGACTACACGCAGGCCCGGTTTGATCTGTCCATTTCGCTGACGCGGTTGGAACGGTCGATCGGCGGGCCGCTCTGAGTGCGGATGGGGCCAGACATGATCAACATGACACGCAACGTACAAGCATGGAGCCTATGGGCTGCGGTAGTCGCTGGTCTGCTGATGACGGCCGCTTGCGACGGGAAGGGGCCGGACCAGGCCACCGGCGCGGCGGTGGAGGACAAGAAGGCGCAGCCGGGCGTCATCCGCGTCACCGACGAGGAGATGCGGAGCGCCGGCATCCAGGTGGAACCGGTCGTACGATCCGAGTTCCGCATGGCGCGGAGCTTCCCCGGCACGGTCGTGCCGAACGAGCATGCCTTGGCGAACATCACGACGCTCGTGCGCGGGCGGGTGGTGGATGTCTACGTCGATCTGGGGCAGGAAGTGAAATCCGGAGCGCTGCTGGCCATCCTCTACAGCGCCGAGCTCGGCATGGCGCAATCCTCCTATCTCAAGGCGAAGGCCAAACTGTACGTGGCCGAACGCTCCTATCAGCGCGCGCGGACCCTGCTTGAGGAAAAGGTGATCGGCTTGGCCGAAGCCCAGCGCCGCGAAGGGGAAATGATCAGCCTGCGTGCGGAAGAGCGCGAGGCGCAGGATCGGCTGCGCCTGCTGGGGATGACCGACGAACAAATCCAGCAACTCGACCGGGACCAGAAAATCCGGTCCTACGTGCCGATCACGGCGCCGTTTGATTCGCGGGTGATCGCGCGGAACCTGACCAAAGGAGAGGTAGTAGAAGTCACCGAAAAACTGTTTACTGTGGCAGACCTGTCGGACGTCTGGGTGTTAGCCAGCATTCCCGAGAAGGATATCCCCTTTATCAAACATCAGGGCGCTTCCGGCCCGAGCCAGGTGGTCGAGGTGTTAGTCAATGCCTATCCGGATGAGGTCTTCCATGGGAAAGTCACCTATGTCGGGGATGTCCTGGACGCCAAGACCCGCACGATGAACCTCCGACTGGAGCTGCCCAACCCCGAGCGGAAGCTCAAGCCGGAAATGTATGCGACGATCCGGGTCTATTCGGCGCCGGAAAAGGATGTCCTGGCGGTGCCTGAAAGCGCGGTCCAGCGCGACCGTGAGCGAAAATTCGTGTTTGTGCAACGAGACCCCCACACCTTCGAGCTGCGCGAAGTCAAGTTGGGCGAATCCGACGGGCAGATGATCAAGGTCCTGGACGGGCTCCTGGAAGGGGAAGCGGTCGTGACCAAGGGCGCGTTCGTCCTCAAGTCGGAGCTGCTCGGAGAACAGATCTAACTACATGCTCGCCTCCCTGTTAGATCTCTCGCTTCGTCAGCGGGTTCTGGTCGTCACCCTGGCCTGCGTGCTCACGGCCGGCGGGCTGTATGCGTTCCGCACGATCGCCATTGACGCCTTCCCCGACGTCACCAACGTCTGGGTGCAGGTCGTCACCAAGGCGCCGGGGTTGTCGCCGGCGGAGATCGAGCGGTTCGTGACGTTTCCGCTCGAGCTCCAGTTGACGGGGGCGCCGGGGCTGGTCGAAATCCGCTCTCTCTCCAAGGTCGGCGTGTCGCTGATCGACGTCATCTTCGAAGACCGCGTCGATATCTATCTCGCCAGGCAGGTCGTGCTCGAACGCATCCTTGAAGTGCAGGAACTGCTGCCCCCCGGGTCCGTCTCCCAAATCGTGCCCAACAGCACCGGCCTTGGAGAGGTCTACCAGTACTACCTGGAAGGTCCGAGGGACAACGACGAAGGCTATGTGCTCACCGAGCAGGAACTCATGGAGCGGCGGACGCTTCAGGATTGGGTGGTCCGGCCGCTCTTGAAAGGCACGCGCGACGTCGTGGAAGTCAATTCGCTGGGCGGGTTCGTCAAGCAGTATCAGGTCATGGTGGAGCCGGGCCTGTTGAGAAAATACGACTTGGCGCTCCACGACGTGTTCGATGCCGTCGCCAAGAACAACGCGAACGCCGGCGGGAATATTCTCGAAAAGGACGCGGAAAAGTACATCGTCCGGGGCGTCGGGCTGATCAAAGCCCTTGCGGATATCGAGAACATCGTCGTCAAGGAAGTCCGCGGGACCCCGGTCTACGTGCGGGATGTGGCCCAGGTCCGCATCGGCCATGCCGTGCGGCACGGCGCCGCCGTTCTCAACGGGGACCGGGAGGTGGTGACGGGCATCGTGCTGATGCTGCGGGGCGGCAACGCCCGTGAAGTGGTGCAGGACGTCAAGGCGAAGGTGGACGCCATTCATAAGGCGAATCTCCTCCCCAACGGCCTGCGCATCGTGCCGTTTTACGACCGCATCGAGTTGATCACCGCCGCGCTCAAAACGGTCTACAAGGCCCTGATGGAAGGCATCGTCCTGGTCGTCGTGATCCTCTTTCTGTTCCTGGGGAATGTGCGCAGCGCCCTGATCGTCACCGCGACCTTGATTGTCACGCCGCTGGTCACCTTCATCGTGATGGGGCAGGTGGGGTTGACCGCCAATCTGATGTCGCTGGGCGGGCTGGTCATCGCGATCGGGATGATGGTGGACGGCTCGGTCGTCGTTGTCGAGAACGTCTATCGCCTCATGTCGGAGCACAAAGGCGATCGTCTGGACCGGAAGGCGCTCGTCATCCAAGCCGTGAAGGAAGTCGGTCAGCCGGTGATTTTCGGCATTCTCATCATCATTATCGTGTTTCTTCCCATTCTGTCCCTGGAAGGGATGGAGGGGAAGATGTTTCACCCGCTGGCCTATACGATCATGATCGCGCTGTTGGTGTCGTTGATCCTATCGCTCACGCTCTCCCCCGTGTTGTGCTCGCTGGTCATGAAGCAGGGCAGCGAAGAAGACACGTTTTTGATCAGGTGGACCAAACGCCTCTATCTCCCGACGCTGCACTGGGCCTTGGGGCACCGGGTGGCGGTCCTGGCCATCGCGATCGGGCTGTTGGTCGCCAGCCTGCTCCTGTTTCCGTTCCTGGGAGGCGAGTTCATCCCGATCCTCAACGAAGCGGCCCTGACGCCCCAGACGATCCGTCTGCCCAGCATTTCACTCCAGAAATCCATCGAGATCGAAAAGCACATGCAGAAGGCGGTGCTGGAGTTCCCGGAAGTGCGGAAGGTCGTGTCCAAGATCGGACGGTCCGAGTTGGGAAACGATCCCCAGGAGCCGAATGCCAGCGACCCGGTCGTCACGTTGAAGCCGATGGACGAGTGGACCACCGCGAAGACCAAACCGGAGCTGGACGACGCGATCCGCAAGCGGCTGGAGCGGGTGCCGGGCGCCAACTTTCTCATGAGCCAGCCCATCCAACAACGGGTGGACGAATTGCTCTCGGGGGTGCGGTCCGAGGCCACCGTCAAGGTCCTGGGCGAGGATTTGGCCGTGCTGCGCAGCACGGCCGATCGGATCCAAGAGATCATGAAGTCCGTGAAGGGCGTCCAGGACGTGAGGGTGGAACAGTTGTTCGGGCAGGCCTATCTGACCATCGACATCGATCGCGGGAAGATCGCGCGCCACGGCATCAACGTCGCCCACATCCGGGAGATCATCACGACGGCGATCGGCGCGGAGCCGGCGACGAGAGTCTATGAAGGGCAACGCCGGTTCGATTTGATCCTGCGCTACCCGGAGCAGTACCGGGACAGCGTGGAGGATATCAGCAACATCCTGCTCACGACCGCCTCGGGCGCCTTGATCCCGTTGGGCGACCTCGCCCGGGTCGAGCTGACGGAAGGGCCGGCGCTGATCAGCCGGGAAGGGCTCCAACGGCGGATCTACATCGGATTCAACACGTTGGGCCGCGATATCGAGAGCATCGTGGCGGAGGCGCAGGCCAAGATCGACCGGGAGATCAAGCTGCCGCCAGGCTACCAGATCAGGTGGGGCGGGTCGTTCGAGAACATGCAGCGCGCGATGGCCCGGTTGCGGGTCATCGTGCCGATCACGATCGGCATCATCTTCGTGCTCTTGTTTGCGTCCTTCAACTCGGTGCGCTATGCGGCGCTGATCATCATGAACCTGCCCTTTGCCATGATCGGAGGGATCGTCGCCCTCTGGGCCACCGGGGAATATCTGAGCGTGCCGGCCTCCGTCGGATTCATCAATTTGTTCGGCGTGGCGGTGCTCAACGGGATCGTGCTCGTCTCCTATATGAACAAACTCCGGGAGGACGGCCTCGATGTCCAGGAGGCGGTGATCAACGGCTGTCTCCTGCGCCTCCGCCCGGTGCTCATGACCGCGCTTGTCGCGCTGTTAGGATTGCTCCCCTTGGCGTTTGCCACGGGCATCGGTTCGGAAGTGCAGCGGCCGTTGGCCACGGTCGTGATCGGCGGATTGGTCAGCTCGACGTTGCTGACGCTGATCGTTCTGCCGGTGCTCTACCGCTGGGTCGAGGAGATGGGCCACGGCCGGTCCCGGAACGCCACACGCCGGACAACCCCGCCGGTGCAGACCGCGGATTCGCACGCTTCCTGACCGTCCCCCGGCGATCACGGCCTCCTCGCGTCAAAAGGCTATCCCCGCTCGTCTACTGCTCGACCGCTTGAACCGGCCTGTTGCGCGGAGGGCGCCGTCCGCTGCAGGTGCGCTTCCAATTCACGGATGCGGGCTTCCTGGTTCTTCGTGAGCGATTCGAGCCGCCGAAGCTCCTTGGCTCGCCGGAGGCGGGGGCCGATGGAGGCCAGAAAGGCGAGCAGCGTCCCCAGCAGCGTCGCTCCCAGGATGATCAGGACGAGGGACGCCTGATAGTCCCACAGAAGAAATTGCACCGTCACGACCTCCGTATTCTGGAGCGCGAAGGCTGCGGCGACGAGGAGGAGGATCAGGGCGATGACGAGGGAAGGCATGGATGGCGTCCTATCTTTCTGCCGGGCCGATGGGGATTGGGCATAGAGTCTTGAATCTCGACCCCAACGGACCGGCAAAGATCATCATAACAGGGCTCCGGCGCCGACCTCATGCCCGCTCTGCATGAGGAGCAACCACGAGCGCCGCCTCGCACTGTCTCCGTGGCTGTTGGGCCGATGATGGGTTTTCATGGAGCCTGTTCCCGAGAGGCTCCCGGCGGAGTGTGCAGGACGTCGAACGGCAGGATGCGGAAGGCGGGGGCCTGGTAGGACTTGGGCAGGTACTCCTCCGGGATCACGACCTGTTCGACCAATTTGTCCGCCGACAGGACTTCGACTCGCTGGATGCGGATCGAGCGGATGTAGACTCCTTTCCAGGCTCTGATGCGCTCGTACACCTTCGGGAACAGCCTGCCGAGCGCCAGCAGCAGCGCGACAAACACGGCCGTGGCGGAGAGAAGGTACCCGGTGTCGACGAGGATCATATGCAGATCGAATCCGCCCGGCGACGGTCCGACGGCTCCGCGGACGATCTCCGCATACTGTTCGGCGAGTTGGACGCGAGGCCGGCCCAGGGCCTGCGCGTCGGCGTCGGTCACGGTCGCGATAATGGTCGTGCCGGCGACGATTTCCGAGAAGTGGTCGCCGTGATTGACGGCCACCCCGGCCGAGGCCGCGAGCGGATCTTGCGCCAGGCGCGCCAAACGTTCCGCGATGGCTCCGGCGCGACCTTCCGCCGTCAAAGACCCCAATGGGGCGGGAATCACGAACAGCCGAGACCCGTTCCAGATAACCGGTGCGCCCTGGCTCGGGGCGCTGTCGCGAGACTCGGTTGCTGGGGACGGGAGTCTGCGCGTGAGCGGCGGGGGCCGTCGCGCACAGCCAGGCAGCCGAGAGAAGGATCAGGGTTTGTCTCAGGGTCCACTGCATCACGATCGTCAGGCCCCGCCGGCAGTTCATCAGCTTGCCGCCGTCTTCCTCTACGGATTCGGTTCTATATAACCGATCCGCGGGCGGTGATCCATAGGCTGCCGGGAGGCGGCAAACGGGACTGACGTCAGCGGCGGCGCTTCTTGGGGGCGGGGGCTGGTGCGAGACCGGATTGGTCCGATCCCACAAGGGCCAGCACGGCATGATCCCAGCCGACCGGCCCGATGCCTTTGGCGCGGATGAGGTTCGACAGTTGAATGCCGGGATCATAGGAACCGTCCGGCCGCGGGATCAGCACCGGGTGATCGACGACCCGCAACATCGGCAGGTCGTTCACGCTGTCGCCCAAGGCGACCGACATGAGGCTCTGTGCCGTTCCCTGCCACTGGCGGCGGTACCGTTCGATCAGGTGCAGGCATGCCCGCCCTTTGTCGCTGTCTCCCATCAGGTGATGGAACCGGCCGCCATGCGTCACCGTCAAGCCGCGATCCCGGGCCTCCCGCTGGAGTTCCGTCACCACGCTGGCCGGCCCTTCGATCAGGAACGGTTCGTCGTATTCCCGCTGCCGGGCGAGGTGCACATCCGCTTCAGAGAGTCCCGTCCGCTCGGCGATTTCTTCCACCGACATGTCGCCGAACCCCCTGAGCTGCACGCCGACCGCCTGTTCCAATTCGCGCAGGGCCTGGCGCAAGGTGGGGTACGGAGTCCCCAGTTCGATGACTTCGTAGTCGTCGCGACGGACGGCCTCCTCGGGGGAAGTCGAGAAGTAGCCATCCGGGGAAAAGACGGCCCCCCCGTTTTCGCTCACGAACGGATGGTCGAGCTGCAACTGCGACCGAATGGCTTCCAGTTCGGCCCTGGTCTTGCTGGAGACCAGCACCAGGGGGATCCGGCGCGCCCTCAGCACTTCAAGGGCCTCGCGGGCCGGTTCCCACGAGTAGGTGATCCCATCAAGCAGGCACCCGTCCAGGTCGGTGAAGATGACGACAGGAGGCAGAGGATCGGTCGAGGGGCTCATCCTGGCAACTACGTTACTGAAAGCGTCCGTTCTCCGCAAGTCCGCTTACAGATTCGTGCGAGATGACGAGGACACCGCCGCGCCGAACTCAACGTCCGATTGCGGAACCTCGGGAGAAGCCGAAGGAGCGGGCGCAACGCTCAAGCCCGGCTCCTCAAACCAGCGGAACAGGGCCGGGAGCACGACCAGGGTGAGGAGCGTCGAGCTGAGCACGCCGCCGATCACCACGATGGCCAGCGGCCGCTGCACTTCCGCCCCGATGCCCTGCGCAAAGGCCAGCGGGAGCAGGCCCAAGAGCGTCGTCAGCGCGGTCATGATCACGGGCCGGAGCCGGTGCAGACAGCCGGTGGTCACGGCTTCCTCGTGGGGCAGCCCCTGCTGCCGGAGTTCATGGATGTGGGAGACGAGCACGATTCCGTTGCCCACCGCCACGCCGAACAGGTCGATGAAGCCCAGCGAGGCGGGCACGCTGATGTATTCGCCCGTCACCCACAGAGCGAGGACTCCGCCGATCAGGGCCAGCGGGACGTTCAGGATGATCAGCGCGGCGTAACGGAGCGAGGTGAGGGACGAAAAGAGCAGGAGAAAGATCAGCGCGATCGTGACGGGCACGACGATCAGCAGGCGGTCCATGGCGCGCTGCATGTTTTCAAAGGCCCCGCCCCAGGTGACCCGATACCCGTTCGGGAGATCGACGTCCGCGGCGATCTCCCGCTGCGCCTCTGCGACGACGCTTGCGACGTCGCGATCCGTGATGTTGAACCCGATCGCAATCCGGCGCCGCAGGTCCTCTCGGCTGATAAGCGCCGGCCCTTCCTTCATTTCAATCGCCGCAAGGTCGCTCAACGGGATCGGGACGCCTGTCGGGTCTCGCACGAGAATATTGCCGATGGCCGCCGGGGTCGATCGGGCTCCGGGAGGAAACCGCAGGACCAGATCGAATCGCCGCTCCCCCTCGTAGACCTGCGTGGCCGACATGCCGCCGACGGCCGTCGCGATGAGCGCCTGCACGTCGGCGACGTTGATGCCATGCCGGGCGATCTTCGAGCGGTCGATGGAGACCGTGAGGTACGATTGCCCGAACAGTTGCTCCATTTTCACGTCCTTGACCCCGTCGATTGTCTTCAGGATCGCGACGACCTGTTCGGCCTTGTCCTTCAGCAGGGCGAGGTCCTCGCCGAAGATCTTGACGGCGACCTCCGTCCGGATGCCGGAGATCAGCTCGTCCACACGCTCCTGAATCGGCTGGCTCATCAGGAGGGCGATGCCGGGAATGTCGGCCAGCCGCCGGCGCATCAGCTCGACCAGTCCGTCCTTTGTGGCGGCCGAAGTCCAGGCGGACTGTGGCGCCAAACTGACCACCGGATCGCTTTCGTTCGGCTCCTCCGGCGTATTCGCGATCTCGGACCGGCCGATCTTGCTGACGATGCTCTGGACCTCGGGGAACGTGAGGAGCGCCTCATGCGCCTGCCGTTCGAGCTCGATGGAGTGGGGGAGGGAAACGCTGGGGTGCCGGATGATCTGCGGGGTCAGCGCGCCCTCGAAGAGGATCGGGACGAACTCCCGTCCGAGAAAGGGGACCAAGGCCAGCGTGACCAGAAACAGCCCCAGCGCGATGGTCAAGACCTGCGTCCGCCGCGACAGCGCCCATCGCAAGACGGGCAGGTAGCGGGCTTTGAGCCATCGGAGCATGGCCATGTCCTCCTGGAAGCCCCGCCTGAGGACCAACGAACAGAGGACCGGGGCCAAGGTCAGCGACAAGACCAGCGAGACGAGCAGCGCGATGACCATCGTATAGGCCAGTGGCTGGAACATCTTCCCCTCCATGCCGTGGAGGGTCAGGAGCGGCAGGAACACGACGAGCAGGATGAGGATGCTGAAGGCGATCGGGCGCGCGACTTCCTGGGCCGCTTCGAAGACGAGGCTCAAACGGTCCCGCGCCGAGGCCGTTCGTTCGGTAAGGTACCGGTGGGCATTTTCGACGACGACGATGGAGCCGTCCGCGATCTCGCCGATGGCGATGGCCATCCCGCCCAGCGTCATGAGGTTGGCGCTCAGACCGACGCGATCCATCACGATGAAGCTGACGAGCGGGGTGAGAAAGAGAATGCAGGTCACGATGAAGGCGGCGCGGAAGTTCCCCAGAAACGGGATCGACATGAGCAGCAGGAGCCCGATGCCTTCTATGAGCGCATCATAGACGGTTCGGAGGGCGGCCGTGATCAACAGGATACGGTCGTAGAAGGGAACGATGCGAATCCCGTCCGGCAGCAGGCCTTTCCGATGGATCTCGTCCACTTTCTCCTTGACGCCGGTGACCACGTCGCGCGCGTTGGACCCCCGCAACATGAGGACGATGCCGGCGACCACCTCCTGGCCGTTGAGGAGTGCCGCACCGTGGCGGACCGCATGCCCGATCTGCACGTCCGCGACGTCGCGGACCAGCACGGGGGTCCCGCGCGCTTCTTTGACGACGACCGTCTCGAGGTCCGCAAGAGTTTGGATCAGCCCAATGCCCCGGACGATGAACTTCTCCTCGTGCCGTTCCAGAATGTTCCCGCCGGTGTTCTGGTTATTTCTGGCCACGGCCTCGAAAATGTCCTGCAGGGCCAAGTTGTATTTCCGGAGCCGATCGGGGTCCACGATCACCTGATATTGTTTCACGAACCCGCCGAGCGAATTGATCTCGATCACGCCGGGCTGGCCTTTGAGCAGGGGGCGGATCACCCAGTCCTGCACCGTGCGCATTGCCATCAATTGCTCCGTACGCGCCTCGGGACGGCCGCCTGGGTCCGGACCGTCAAGATAGTACTGGTAGACTTCGCCGAGCCCCGTGGTGACGGGCACCATGACCGGCTCGGTACCGGCCGGGAGCCGGCCTTTCACCTCGATCAGCCGCTCCAACACCACTTGACGGGCGAAATAGATGTCGATGTCGTCCTGGAAGACCGCCGTCAATTGAGCCAGCCCGAACTTGGACATGGATCGGATCTCCACGAGCCCCGGGAGGCCAGTAAGCTGGATTTCAATCGGGATGGTAACGAACCGTTCGACGTCGGCGGGCGATTGCCCCGGGACTTGAACTGCGACCTGCACCTGCACATTCGTCACATCGGGGAAGGCATCGATCGGGATCTTCTGAAACGCGCGCAGCCCCCAGGCCGCGAGGAAACAGGCCAGCCCGATGATCAGCAGGCGCTGACGAAGCGAAAACGTGAGGATCGCGGCAATCACTGTACGGCCATGGGATGTTGGCGGGCCGCCAATTCCGATTTGAGGCGAAAGGCGCCCTCCACCACCACCGGGTCTCCCGCGCGCAGCCCGGCGAGCACCTTCACCTGTCCATCGGTTTCTTCCCCGAGGGCGACCGGACGCCGCTCAAAGGCATGGTCCTCGACCTGGACGAAGATGATGTTCTCTCCGCGGTCGTGCACGACGGCGGTGGTCGGGATCGTGAGGACGCCCGGCTCCGGTTTCGTCCACAGCCGGACTTTGGCGAACATTTCCGGCCTGAGTCGCTTGTGTGGGTTCGCGACCACCACCCGGAGACGAATGGTCCGCGTGGCCGGGTCCAGCACGTCGCTGAGATAGCCGATGCGCCCCTCGAACGATTCGCCGGGATAGGCCGTGACCTCGACCTCGACCTTCTGGTCCGCCTGCACGAAGGCGATGTCCTTCTCCGGGATATGGGCAATGACCCACACCTCGGAGAGGTCGGCAATAGTGAATAACTGGTCGGTCATCTCGACGACTTCGCCCCGGACGATGTTCCGCGCGATGATCCGCCCGGCGAACGGCGCGCGGATGAAGACGGTCGAACGGATGGTTTCATCGCGACGCAGGCGGGCGATTTCAGGTTCCGCCATGCCCAGGAGCCGCAGCCGGTCGTGAGCCTCCCGCAGTTCCGATCGGGCGGTGAGCAACTCACCTTCGCGCCGCTGATACTCGGCCTGCCCAATTACCTTCTCCTCCAGCAACACCTTGGCGCGTTGAAAGGCGCGCTCGGCCACCGTCAACTTGGCATGGGCTCGAAGGAAGCCTGCCTGGGACAGTCCCAACTCGCCGCTTTGCAAGGTGGCCAGCAGTGCCCCGGCCTCGACGTCCCGGCCGAAGTCGACGAGAACCTCATCGGCCCTGCCGCGCACCAGGGTCGTGATCTCCGCCATCCGGTTGGCATCGGCCTGGATCGTCGCGGGAAACTCGCGGAACATGCGAAAGTCGCCAGTGGTGGCCGACGCGATTCGCAGCGCGGCCTTGGCTTTAGTTTCGGGCGTCAACCGCAGGAGATTGGTCGGGGGATCGGGAGTCCGTGTCTTGCCGCCGGAGACTTCTTGTGGGGTGCCGTCACAGGCCGTCGCCGAGATGACAGCGCAAAAGATGGCCGCGAGAAACCATCGGCAACCTTGCCCTCCCTGGGTCAAGCCCGACGGAATCCGCTTCGGATTGGAACCGGGTATCCAAAGGCGCGGATGTTGAGAATGGGCGACGGTCATGTCAGGGCATTCGATATGTCCCTCACTTTCCGGAGGCGCGGCCTACGATCAGCGCGGGAATCTGGTTGAAAACCCCTATATTTCTCACGGGATTCCCACCTGAAGATCAGCAACTCGTATGCCGAAACAAGATGCTGAATTATCACAGGATGGTCCGTATGCAAGAGAAGTTCTGCCACCGTTTCAGGATCAACGCTGGGGCAAAACGCTACGTTCAGATGGCGCCCTCGACCGGCGTCTAGGACGGCCCGGGCCAGGTCCTTCTGCATGCTACACTTGGCCCATGACGATCTTGGGAACGGCTTTCAATCGCCTGACATTGGGGCTGGGGCTCCTGACCGTTATGACATCCGGCGTCGTGTATGCGGCGGAATTCCGCGCGGACGTGTTCCGGGTGATCGACGGGGACACCCTCGAAGTCCGTCATCATGGGCGGGCGGAACGAATCCGTGTCGAGGGGATTGATTGTCCCGAACTCAAGCAACCCTACGGGAAAGAGGCCAAACGGGCTGTAATGGCGCTGGTAATCGGATCGCCGGTGACCCTTAAAACCTATGGACGAAGCCATGACGGCGCGCTCCGTGCCGATGTGTTCCTGCAGAACGGGCGGCGACTCAGCCAGATTCTGCTTG
>DATIBM010000169.1:0-5975 GCA_035457545.1 Nitrospiraceae bacterium | reverse complement strand
GGAGTTCGACCGCCAGGCCGTCTGTGCGTCGGCCCACTTCCCCTGACGCGCCCGCGCCACGGCCAGGCGGTCGAACTCCGGCGGGCCCGTCCTCCCCGCAGGCGCGGCGAGCGCCCTCCGCTCCACAGATGCGACGAGAATCCTCTGTCGCGTCCCTCATCATGCCCACGAAGGTCAGGGCACAGTAGGGCCGCCGTCCTGTTCCATTCGTCGCCGTCTCCCGCGCCCTCCCGGAATCCCGCTCGTTGCCAAATCGCCGCGTAACCTGTCAGAGTAGAACCATGACTGAGTCGCCTTCTGCTGTGGTGTTGCTCATCCACTGTCCGGACCGCAAGGGCATTGTCGCCCGGGTGGCGGGATTCATCAATGAGTTCGGGGGGAACATCCTCGATTCGGACCATCACACGGACCGCGAGGCGGGCGAATTTCTCATGCGGACGGTCTTCGCGCTGGATGGGTTTCAGCTTCCCCCGGCTGAGATCGCCGCGGCCTTCGCGCCGATCGCGAAGGTGTTCGGGATGCGCTACGAGGTCCACTTCCTTCCGGCCCATCCGAAGGTGGCTTTGTTGGTCTCCAAGCAGGACCATTGCCTGGCCGATCTGCTTCAACGGCAGCGGCGCGGCGAGTTGCCCATCGACGTGCCGGTCATCATTTCGAACCATGACACCTGCGCCATGTGGGCCGAACTGTACAAGATTCCGTTCCATGTCTTTCCCGCGACGAAAGACAGCAAGCCGGAGCAGGAGCAGCGGGTCCTCTCGCTCCTTAAGCAGCATGACGTGCAGCTCGTGGTCTTGGCTCGGTACATGCAGATCCTGAGCGGAGCGTTTCTGCGTTCGGTCGGCTGTCCCGTCATCAATATCCACCATTCGTTCCTGCCCGCGTTCATCGGCGCCAATCCCTACCGGCAGGCCTATGAGCGTGGCGTGAAGCTGATCGGAGCCACGGCCCACTATGCGACCGAGGACCTGGACGAAGGGCCGATCATCGAGCAGGACGTGATCCGCGTGGGGCATCGAGACTCGGTGGAGGACCTCGTTCGCAAGGGAAGGGATCTGGAGGAGTTGGTCCTCGCGCGGGCGGTCCGGCTCCATATTGAGCGCCGCGTGATCGTCTATGGCAGGCGGACGGTGGTGTTCGACTGAGTAAGTGTCCAACGCAGGGCAGGACTTCCATGAGGGATTTGGTCCATCCCGATCACTCTCGCGCTAGCGCCGCTGGCCTGTGAGCAGGACGGAGAGTAGACCATGGCCAATTGTTGCGTTTCCTCTGAAGATTTCCTTGCCACAGCAGTGGCTAATTCAGCATCCATTCCGTGATTTCCGCACCGGCCACTGATCTCGACCCAGCAAGAATGCTTACTTAGATGCAGGTGGACATTCACCGGGCTTAGAGCTGGCATCTCCTGGAACATGCGGATGAGCCGATCCACGCACCTGAACGGGATCTGCCTGAGCGGTAAGCGCACACGAAGCGAAATTCTTGGAGGCGCTTGCGCGTTCCAGTTATCACTGAAGGGAGAGGATGGTTTTGTGACTCGGGACTCGGAGACTGGCCTCCACGTGATCCCCAAGTCCTATGGAGTTTTGTGGTCAATTTGAGTACCTTAGGACCTCCATGGGACGGCGCGATAATGCCTACGTTGACGGCTACCTCGGTTGACCTCCCCACACGGTTCGGGTTTCGCAGCGGGGAGAAGGGGACTCTCACCAGCCGTACTATCATGCTGAGCGAGCTCCGTGCATTGCTGGCAGCTTTTGAGGAAGGTTCAGCGATACCTTTGCTGGCAGAGTACGCAGATTCATATCAGGGAATCTGCACCGGTGACTTTCCGCACTTTGGTCGGTATTTTTGGGAGCTGCCCAACCTGCTTGACGGCTGGGTTTTGCAACAGGCACCGGTTGATGAGACCTGTTTCTACGGGGGTATGGAGAACATTCTCCTTTGGGAAAACGGGACAGGGACTCTCTATAAGTATCTGTGCGAGAGACTTGGCGAACAAGGTATAGGTGCCTGGATTAGGGGAAGGGATGCATGGGGGTACCGGGGGATTGCTGTCAGGCAAATGAGAGCGCTGCCAGTGGCCCTGTACGATGGAGCGCACTTCGACAACAACGTGGCCGTGATCATTCCAAAAATTCCTGAGTTTCTTCCGCCCATATGGACGTTCTGTGCATCAGATCAGTTTTCAAAAGCAGTAAGGAGAATTGATCAGAAGCTGAACGTGCCAAATCAAACCCTATTAAAGGTGCCATTTGACCTTGCTCACTGGAAACAAGTCGCTGCGCAGAAATACCCAAACGGCCTGCCTGAGCCTTATTCGGATGATCCGACCCAGTGGCTCTTCCATGGCCATCCCTGCGGGTCAGTCCTCTGGGATGAGGCAAACAAGCGTTTTACCCATGGGCCGCTGCGCACGGATGCCACAGTTCTTCAGGTGGCCGTAGCGAGGCTACTCGGCTACCGTTGGCCCGCAGAACTCGACACAGAGATGCGGCTGGGGTCCGAGGCCCGAGCGTGGATCGCCAAGTGCAAGGAGCTCGACGGGTTTGCGGACGCGGACGGCGTTGTCTGTCCTCCGTCCGTGCGCGGCGAGCGGCCAGGAGTGGACCGGTTGCGCGCAATCTTGGCAACGGCTTACGGCTCGGGCTGGTCTCCGGCCAAGGAAGCCGAGCTGCTGGCTGCCGTCGAGTTTGGTGGCAAGAGCCTGGATGAGTGGCTGCGTGACAGCTTCTTCGTGCAGCACTGCCAGCTCTTCCACCAGCGGCCGTTCATCTGGCACATCTGGGATGGCCGCAAGAAGGACGGATTCCACGCGCTGGTCAACTACCACAAGCTTGACCACCGGCTGCTGGAGAAGCTGACCTATACCTACCTGGGCGATTGGATCGCTCGACAGGAGGCGGCGGTGAAGACAGGAGAGCCCACTGCCGAGGCGCGCCTGACGGCAGCCAAAGAGTTGCAGCGAAAGCTGGCCCTGATCCTGGAGGGGGAGCCGCCATATGACATCTTCGTCCGCTGGAAGCCGCTTGAGCAGCAGCCGATCGGCTGGAACCCGGACCTCAATGACGGGGTGCGATTGAACATCCGCCCGTTCGTAGAGGCGGGGGTGATCCGAAAGACGCCCAACATCAAGTGGGGGAAGGACCGGGGCAAGAACCCGCCGGGCTCCCCCTGTGGCGACATCCGGGACAACGATCAGCACTTGACGCTGGCGGAGAAACGTCAGGTGAGCGCCGCGGCAGGGGCTAAAGGAACCGAGCCTGAAAAGAGGAGGAGATCACCATGAATTGGCGTGAGCGGATCTCTGTCGATCCAAACATTTGTCATGGAAAAGCTTGTATCAAGGGAACACGGGTGATGGTCTCGGTTGTCCTGGATAATCTGGCAGCGGGCGAGACGCCGGAAGGCATCCTTAAAAGTTACCCCTCGCTCACGGCCGAGGATATTCAGGCCGCCGTTGCCTATGCGGCCGAGCTGGCAAAGGAGAAGATCGTTCGTTTCCCCGATCCTGCTGCCGTGTCGTAATGCGTTTCAAGGTCGATGAAAATATGCCCGACGAGGTCGCCGTGCTCCTCAGGGAAAGGGGGCACGACGCGGTCACTGTCTTGGATCAACGCATGGGCGGCAAGCGGGACGACATTGTGGCCGAGATCTGTCAGCGCGAACGGCGAGTGGTGGTCACGCTGGACAAGGACTTTGGGGACATCCGCTGTACCTGCGATCTCTTGAGAAGATGCCGGATCTAGGGACTCATGTTGTTTACTGAGCTGCCCTTTGGTCTCTCTGGAAGAATCTATCGCAGCGCAATGCCCTTCGGGACTTATGGTCCTGACGGCGCGATCTTTGAGGCCTATAAGCAGCAAGGAATCTCACTAGTCGTCCTTCTTGCAGAAGAACATGAATGTCTTGAGAAGACCAAGCGAAGCCTGAAGCCTTTATATCAGGCGGAGGGCTGGACGGTGATCCATGCGCCGATCCAAGACTTCGGCGTCCCCTCACGCCAAATGATCGCTTCGGCCCTGGACGCAACGATTGGCTATGCCCAAGCCGGCCGTCACGTTGCCATCCATTGCTCGGCCGGGGTCGGTCGTACTGGGTTGTTTGTCGCGCTTCTTGCTAGGACAATCCTCGGCCTCTCAGGCGCTCAAGCTGTCAGTTGGGTGAGACGATGTATTCCCGGCGCTGTGGAGACATCGGAGCAGAGGGCATTTGTCGAGGCTTTTTTCCAGTAAGAATCGTCTCATCAAATGGGCTTGCACTGGTGCTCTCAACCTGAGCGTTTGTCTGCTGAGAAGGCACTTCGCCTGGGAGTCTTGAATCGCTGAGTGTTTTGATCATGGAGTGATACGCCTTACTGGTGGAATAGGCGAAGGAATTGCGTGGGCATAAGGAGAGGGCGCGGCGGGCGGTGCTCCGGGCCGCCCGCCGCGCGACCTTAGATCTTGACGCTGAGGAACAGCGAGGCGCCCCGACGGTTGATCAGGAAGAGCGCCGGCTCATCCTTCTTCAGCCCGGAGGCCAGCCGCTCAAAATCCTTGACCGACTGCACCGGCTGCCGATTGATCTCCCGGATGACGTCGCCGCGGCCTATTCCAGCCCGGTCCGCAGGGCTGTCCGGCTCAACGTCCGCCACGACCACGCCCTTGGTGCCTGACTTGAGGCCCAGTTCGCGGATCGCGTCCCGATCCAGCTCCTGTACCGCCAAGCCGGCCAACCCGGACTCGCCGGATGGCGAATCGGCCCTCGCGGTCTTCACCTCATCCGGCTGCTCCCCGATCGTGACCGTGAGGGTTCGTTCACGGCCGTCGCGCCACACACGGATCGTCGCCTTCTCGCCGGCCGCAGCCCTGGTCACGAGCCGTTGCAGCGCGGCGGAATCCTCGATCGGCTGGTTCTGATAGCCGATGATCACATCGCCCTGCTTCAATCCCGCCTTGTCCGCCGGGCTGTCCTCCTTGACGTCGCCCACCAACGCGCCCTTCTGGTCCGTTAACCCAAAGGACTTGGCGAGGTCCTGATTGATGTCTTGGATGCTCACGCCGAGATAACCGCGGACCACCTTGCCGGTCTTGACCAGGCTCTCGTAGATCGGCTTCGCCATGGCCGTCGAGACCGCAAACCCGACGCCCTGGTAACCGCCGGTCTGGGAAAAGATCGCCGTGTTGACGCCGACCAGCTCACCCTTCGTGTTCACGAGGGCTCCGCCCGAATTGCCCGGGTTGATCGCAGCGTCGGTTTGAATGAAGTCCTCGTACTGCGTGATCCCCATCTTGCCCCGGCCGACCGCGCTCACGATGCCGAGCGTGACGGTGGAGTTCAGGCCAAAGGGGTTGCCGACCGCCAGCACATAGTCGCCGACCTGGAGCTTGGACGAGTCGCCCCATGAGACCGTGGGCAGGTTCTTCCCGTCGATCTTGATGACGGCGAGGTCGGATTTCGGATCGGTCCCGACCACCGTGGCCTTGAACTCGCGCTTGTCCGGCAACGTGACCGTCAGCTCGCGGGCCCCCTCCACCACATGGTTGTTGGTGAGGATGTACCCGTCCGGCGAGACGATCACCCCGGAGCCCATCCCGTCACCGTGGGGTCCACGGTCAAAGGGGTTGCGGGGCATGAGGGGGCCGTTCGGACCGCCGAAGGGCCACCCGAATTCCTCCATTTGGTCCTTCCACTCCTGCCGTTGGTCCTTCTTGCCGGAAATGCGTTCTCCGCGGCTGCTGGCCGTGATATTGACCACCGCGGGTGTCACCGATTTGGCGATCGGCGCGAAGCCGGTTGTGGGAAGCGACGCTCCACTGTCAGCGGCAGGCGCCGTCGATTCCATCGCGGCTTGCCCCTGGTGGAAGCCGGCAGGCGCGGCATGGCTGTCTGCGAACCAGATCCCTCCCCATATCAGCATGACGCCGAGGCCGACGGCGGCGGCGCCGGCCACGACACGCGAACCTATCGATCGATTCATCGTGCATCCTCCT
>DATIBM010000168.1:0-3898 GCA_035457545.1 Nitrospiraceae bacterium | reverse complement strand
CGGGCTTGTCCCAGTTGGACAGGGCGACGAAGCGGGCAATCGCCCTGACACCTTCCTTGCCCAGGCCCACTTCTGCGAGCGGGCTTCGCACCCCCCACTCCTTGGCAGCGATCAATCCCGGACGGTCATCCTGCAAATCGTCGGCCTGCACCCCGTTCACCATGGTTCGGAAACCCAGTTCCAGTCGAATCCGGTCCAGCGCCCGATAGAGATCGGTCTTGCAGTGATAACAGCGAAACGCGTCGTTCTTGGTAAATTCGGGAATCGCCAGTTGGTCCGTGCGATGCAGCAGCAGGCGGGCGCCGATCTCTCCGGCGAGCCGCCGGCAGTCGTTCAACTCCTCCTCGGGAAGGGTGGGGGAGACCGCAGTCACCGCGATGGTCCGGGAGCCGAGACGGTCCTGCGCGAGCCGCAGGACGAGCGTGCTGTCGATTCCGCCTGAAAACGCGACGACGGCGGACTCCAGTGAATCGATCAAGGCCCGGAGCCGTTCGAGCTTGGCGCGAAGCGTCGGATCAAGCGTCATGGCTTGGTCTCCAACCGGACCTTGGCCTTGCCCTGATCGCCGACGACGATCAGGGCCACGCGTTGGGGATCGAGGTATTGTTTGGCAACGCGCAGGACGTCCTCCTTGGTGACCCGCTCGATCCATTGCGGATAATGGGTGAAATAATCCAGGCCGAGATTGTGGAATTCCACCAACCCCAACGTCTGGGCCAGCTTCGACGTGGTGTCGAGCCGCAGGGCGAAGCTGCCCATGAGATAGGCCTTCGCGTCGGCCAATTCCTGGTCGGACACCGGGGCTTCGCGCATCGCCCGCAACTCGTGCAGGACGCCGGCAATGGCCTGATTGGTCGCTTCCGTCCTGGTTTGCAGGCTGATGTAAAAGGGGCCCGGCACCAGCCTGGCATCGAAGAGACTCATGACCCCGTAGGCCAGCCCCTGTTTGTCCCGGATATTGTCCATTAGCCGGGACCCAAAGCCGCCCGATCCTAGGATCTGGTTCATCACCGAGACCGCATAGTAATCTGGATTGGAACGGCTGACTCCCACATGCCCGATGACAATGCTGGATTGGGTTAATTCCTTGTCGATGAGTTTGACGGCCGCCCGCTCCAGGGAATGGGGCTTGGGCAATTTGGGACTCGACGCGCCGCCTCGTTTCCATACCCCGAAATACTTCGTGGCCAGTGAGGCGGCTTCATCCTGGGAGAGGTTCCCCACGATACTGAGGATCGTCTGGTTGGGAAGATAATGCTGGCTGTGGAATGTCAGGACATCCTGATGGGAGATCTTGGGCAGCGTCTCTTCACTGCCGGTCACCGGCCAGCGGTAGGGATGGCCGGTGAACACGACCTGGTTGAACGCCTTCATCGCCAGGGTGCCGGGCTCGTCCTTCTCGCTGATCACCTGCCCGATCAGCTCGCTCCGCACGCGTTCGAACTCATGCTTGGGGAACGACGGCCGTTGGAGAATGTCCGCAAGCAACGACAGCCCAAGATCCACGTCTTTCTTGAGGATCCGAACCGTGGCCGTGGTGTAATCCTCCGTGGCCCGGGCGCCGATCGACCCGCCCACGAACTCGATCTGTTCCGCGATCTGCGCGCTGGTGAGGGCCATCGTGCCTTCGTCAAGCAGGCTCGACACCAGATTGGCCAGGCCGGCCTTGTCCGGCGGATCCTGGGCCGATCCGACGCGAACCAACGCATGGGCCTCCATGATCGGCAAAGCATGTTGTTCCAAAAACAGGACGGTCAGACCGTTGGGCAGGACGAATCGAACCGGGCGCAACTCGGCGGACAGGGCCGGGGCTGTCCAGCAGGTGACCAGCGCCAACAGGCACAGGAGGGATCGACAGACGGTCTCGAGACACGTCTGATTTGACCAGCGCGAGCCTGTCTCCTGCCGGGACGGTCTCATTGGAACGCCTCGCGTCCGTCCGTGGCCGAGGCATGTTCATCGCTGCGAGGCGGGAGCGGCAGCAAAATGCCGACGGTGCGCCCATCCTCAATGAGATACTTCTGCGCGACACGCTGCACGTCCTTGGCCGTGACGCTTCTAATGCGGTCCACGAATTGACCGACGCTCCGCCAGCCGGCCCCGACGGTTTCGGCTTCTCCAAGCAGCATCGCATGGCGGAAGTTGGAATCCTGCTGAAAAATGTAGGCCGCTTCCACGTTGTTTTTCGCCCGTTGCAGTTCCTGCTCCGACGGCGGCTGAGCCTGGATCTTCTGGATCTCTTTCAGGAGCGCCTCTTCGACCGCCTCCACCTTTTGCCCCGGTTTCACGATCGTGTAGAAATAGAAGAGTCCCAGGTCGGCTTGCATGAGCGTATATTCGGCCCCGACTGCCAGGCCGAGCTGCTGCTCGTAGACCAGGCTGCGATACAGGCGGCCGCTTTTCCCATGCGACAAGATTGATTCGAGCACGGATAGCGCATAGGCGTCATCGTTGGAAAAATTCGGAGCCCGATACCCGACCATCACGAACGGCAGTTGCGCTTCTCGTTTCAGGATGACCCGGCGCTCTCCTCGCTGGTCCGGTTCCTGGCCGACGACAGGCGGAGGCGCCGGGCCGCGCGGAATCGGTTCGAATAACCGCTTGATGCGCGGCAGCAAGGCCTCGGCCTTGATGTCGCCCACCACGACCAAGGTCGCATTGTTCGGCGAATAATAGGTGTCGTAGTGGCGCTGCAGGTCGTCCAGCGTCATCGCGTTGAGATCGCTCATCCAGCCGATGATCGGCCAATGGTACGGATGGCTCAAGAAAATCTGCGCGTAGAGGGTTTCGACCAGGTAGGCCTGCGGATCATCGTCGATGCGCAGGCGCCGTTCCTCCTTGACCACTTCGCGCTCCCGGTGAAATTCCTCGCGGTTCAGCGCGAGCCCCTGCATGCGGTCCGCCTCCAGCTCCAGGGCCAGCTCCACGCGGTCGGCGGAGAGGTTTTCGAAATAGGCGGTGAAGTCCTGGCTGGTGAACGCATTGTCCACGCCGCCGTTCTTCTTGATCAAGCGTGAGAACGTGCCTTTGGGGTATTTGGCCGTTCCGTTGAACATCATATGTTCGAGCATGTGGGACAGGCCGGCGCGCCCCATGACTTCGTTTCGCGAGCCGACCTTGTACCAGACCTGAACGGTCACCACGGGCGCCTTCGGCACCTCCACCAGCAGGACCTTCATCCCGTTGCTGAGGAGAAATTCACGAGGCTCTGGGGCGGGGTTGGCGGACGCGGTTGTGGTGACCAAGCCAAGAGGAAGGCTCAACAGAAGGCCAACACCGATGAGTCGGGACACAGACGATCTGAGGCTCATGCGGCGCGCGGCTCTCCTCAACCAAATCATGCTAGCAATCGCGTGCGAGGGGAGTCAAGGCAACGGAATGCGGCTCCGGCCTGACGCCGAGTTGTCCGCAGGCGCCCAACACGTCCGGGCCCTTGCTCTTCCGAATCAAGGCGTTGATCTGCGATGCCCGTAAGATGGACTGAAACGCCAATACCGATTCATCGGAGGGGCGGCGGAACGGACTCTGGGGGAATTCGTTGAAGGGGATGAGGTTGACCTTGCAACGGAATCCGCGCAGGAGCGTGACCAGCCGCGCGGCGTCGGCCCGTGAGTCGTTGACGCCGGCCAGCAACACATACTCAAACGTCAGGCGCGCCCGGGCGGAGAGGGGAACTCGCCGGCAGGCGTCCAGCAAGGTCGCAAGTGGATACAGGCGATCGACGGCGGGCATGATCGCGGCGCGTTGGCTGTCCGTCGTCGCGTTTAGGGAGACGGCCAACCGCACCCCCAGGCCGGCGACCTCGTGGATCTTGGAGGCCAGCCCCGCGGTCGATATCGTGATCCGGCGGGCGGAGAGGCCGACTCCCCAATCGTTATTGGTGAGGCGCCGGATCGAT
>DATIBM010000167.1:0-13536 GCA_035457545.1 Nitrospiraceae bacterium | reverse complement strand
CATTTCTATTTGGGCTTGACATCCCGGTCCGGATCCATTGACAAGGCGTCGGCCGCCGCGTAGCCTTGGCACCCCATCATGGCCCATCGTCATCCGTTTTTATCATGAGGTTGCACATATGACCCGACCGCTGTGGACCTTCGTTATGCCCGTGATCGCGCTGGCCGTTCTCTGGTTTGTTCAGCCGGACCGGCTCTGCGCCGAACCCCCGGGGACGCCAGAAGGCGACAAGCCTGATCTCAAAGGACAATGGGAGATCAAGGAAGAGGACAAGTCCTACGTGGCAACCCTGGATCAGGACGGCCATGGGTTCTACACCTGGCAAAACGGCGAAATCACCGTCTCCAAGTGCCGTCACCGCCGGTGCGAGGGGACGTGGAAACAAACGGGCAACGACCGGGAAGGCGGATTCGACGTGCTGTTCGGCGAAGACGGATCGGAAGCCAAGGGAGTCTGGTGGTATAGCCGCGTAGGCAGCAAGAATAACATCCCCCCGAGGCAATGGGGAGGGCCCTATACCTGGAAGCGCGTCGACTCCCCTGCAACATCCCTCACCCCCCGGTAGGACAGGAGGAATTCCCTCCCCACGCCCACTCTTCACGTTGCCGATGCCGACTGCCCGACCATCCTCTTCGCCCCTCCACCGCCCTCCCCGCGAAGGTCGGTCCGGCTTCACCAGGTGCTGATTGCTGCCCTGCTTTTGAGACCCAATGGATTCGTTGGTCAGTGGATTCTTTGGCCCTGCGCAAGTAGGATAGGCCCCCCCAAGCTGTTATCTCCCCGCTCTACAAGAACTGTGTTATCCAGGCTCTCAGGGAGCAGGGTCTCGATGGCCACTCAAAGAGCGCAATCCTCAAGGGTGAAACAACCGGCCCTGAAGCCTCGCGCCCGTACCATTCAACAGCGAATGGCGTCTCCTGGCCCGGATGCCCCGACCTGCGCCGGTCAGCCATTGACCTCACATCGAGAATCCGGCGAGGACCCGATCGCTCTCCGCACAGCCGGCGGGACAGGACAGGCCCGATGACGTCGCTTCAGTTGATGAACGTCCTGCTGATTGCCGATTCGGCCGAACAGACGACCCGCCTGACGCGCGATCTTCGACGACAATACGATGCCTGTCGCATCGAGGCCGTCCGCACGTTGGAGGAAGGCATCGAGTGGGCGGGCAAACTCCCATGGGATGTCATCCTCATCGACATCGATCATGTCGCGTTTCCCGGGCTCTCCTTTGTCCGTGCCCTGCGCGCGCAGGCTCCAGGGGCGGGGATCGTGCTCCATGCGGAACGCACCCTGTTAAGTCCGCTGCAAGCCATGCAGAGTGAAGCCGATGCCGTGTTGTTCAGACATTCTCCCGACTTCAGGGACGAGTTGCTGTCAGCCGTACAGGAAACGCTCCTCCATAAAGAGCGGCCAGCCCTGCGCGAGCCAACTTACAGCCAGTACCTTCAGTTCGCCGAATCCACAGGGTTGATTCTCTACGAATTGAACAGCAGAGGAGAATTTACGTACGTTAGTCCCGCCGTCCATCGTCTGCTCGGATACGGCGCGCAGGAGCTGTTGGGCCGTCACTACAGTCAGCTCTTGGATGCCGACTCGCGACGCGATGCCGAGCAGCGGTTCAATGAACGGCGAGCCGGCGTGCGGGCCACCCGCCGCCTCGACCTCCATCTCTTGCCGAAATTTCGCAAGGGCGTCCTTCGTACCCGTCTGCACGCCGCCCTCAGCGCCAAGGGCCTCTACGCACCCTCCAACCTGTTTCTCGGCACCCTGGGAGTGATTCACGGCCTGGAGCAGCCGCGCCCAGGCCGGCCCACGATCGGGCCTTCGGTCGCACCGATACCCACCGAGCCACAGGCGCAGCCAGTTCCATCCTGGGAGACCATCGAGACGTTGTGGCAGAAGGTCCAACACTTTCTCGGCGCGCCCGGCGAAACACCATTGGTCATCGAAGAAGAACCTCGCCTGCCACCTTTTTCTGAGCTGCGCCGAACCGATCCGCTGAAGCCGGAGCCTCTGACCGTGCCCCGGATCTCTGCTGTTCCCCAGTCCAAACCAGTCCCCAGCGCACCAACGGCTCCGCAACCGGATACCGGCCTCACGGATCTGCGCCAACAGGAACTTCCTGCGCACCGATTACCCACCGACATCCGATCCGATGGTGGGACGGTGAGCGGAGTCACGACCGCTCTGGACGCGACGGGCTTGCAGTTTTACCTTACGACATCCTCCGCGTCGGTCCCGTCCGGCCGGGCTGCAATCCGTCTCGCGTCCGACGTTATGTTTCTTCATCTGACCGGGATGGTCTTGGCTGATACAGCCAGCCCATCCGCGGGACGCGCCCTGTTCGACCCGGTCGATGACATCCAGCGGGCCGTGCTCCTCTCCTTTCTGGAAGCCCTACGGGAGGAACCGGCCTGTTTGAAGGTCGAGATCGTGGTCACCGGGGACCTCCGGTCGCCACCCCCGACGCCCTCGCCTCAGACCTCATGGACGATCGAAAGCGGAGATCGCCGGCTTGACTTTCGCATGCCCTGTAGACTTCAGGCGATCCTCATGCCTCGCGAGGACGGCTTCCGGAATGCGCCGGTCTCTCTCGATCTCGTGAACATCAGCCTGGGCGGATGTGGTTTCAGCAGCCCGACGCCGCTTTCGAACAGGCAGAATCCGCTTCACCTCATCCTCCCGCAGATCGGTGCGAGCGGCCGGGTCGGTGGAGCGGCGCATGGATCGGATAGTCCGGCCGCCGTGCCGATCACGATCGTGTGGGAGAAACCGCCGACACCGGCTGTGGCCGTCGTTGAGCAGGAAGCCACGTGGACCTATGGCGCACGATTGACGCCCATTTCTGAAGTGGCGGCAGAGGCCTTGTTCCGGCTTATCAATCGGCAGGTCCTTTCGGCCATGGATGACACAGGGCAGCGATCCGGCCGGCATGTCGTCACCGACCTGTTATCCTGCATCAATCCGTACGACCGCCGGATCGCGCTGTATCACGATCATGTCTCCCACAGCCGCTTGGCCCTCTCCCCGTTGGTGGTCATCGCGCCTGGCTTCGCTCATCCCAAAGAACAGTACGCGGAACTGGCCTACTACCTCGCCGGACAGGGCATGCGGGTGCTTCGTTACGATTGCACGAACCATGTGGGAGAGAGCGACGCCGCCGCGCCGCACGCGACGCTCAGCGACATGCTCGTTGATTTTATGACGGTGCTCGATTTTGCGGCGGAATTCTGGCCCAGTTGCCCCCTCTTCGTCATCGGCCATGGAATCGGCGCGCGCATCGCGGCCAGAGGCCTCAAGGATCACTCCCGGCTGGCCGGGCTCCTGCTGCTGCATGTGCCGTTGGACCTGGACGAGGAGCTGCATCGGCTCCAGCACACCGACATCGATCCGATGCAGGCGCATAAGCCGGACTTCGAAACGGGAACCTTCTTCGGCCTCAACGTCATCGCCGAGCGTTTCATCCACGACGCGATCTTGTCGCGCTTGGCCGGCGTCCAGGATTTCCTTGATGATCTGGAACGGCTTCGAGCGCCGACCGGCATCTTTGCGCCGCTCGAAGAGGCCGCGGCGCACCGGGACATCCTGGACCGTATCCGCGCGTCGCTCGGCGAGGCCTGTCGTTTTGTGACCTTTCTCGCGGAGCCGGTCACGGGGGCGCCCACGCAACCGCTCCGTCCGGACCACTGGTTCGACAGGATGGCACGATTTTGTCTGACCGAAGGCTCGCGCGCGCCGCAGGCGGACCGGCTGGCCCCCATGCCGACTCAGGACCTCCGGTTCGAAACGGGGCTGGAACTGACGCGAGTCCGCTGTCTGCACCGCCGCTCGTCCGGCGAGCGGGCCCGCAACTGGAATGACTTCGCGACCCATTCGCGCCCGCTCCTCAATCTTCCCGATTACTGGAAACTGCTCGAACGATCCTGCCAGTTGCTGGCCCCTCTGGATTCCACATGCCGCTTGCTGTGTATCGGCGACGCGAGCGGCCACCTCGGCACGTTTCTCCTGACCCATCACGCGTACCGCCAGCGAACGCTCGGCCCAGCCGGGTCGGACGGTCCGGCCTATACAGGTCTGGACTTTCATGTCGATGCGCTGAGCCAGAGCCGCCAGACCCTCTTGTCCATCCAGGCCAAGCTGTCCCGCGAATCCGCGCGCCCCTGGCCCGCGGATCGATCCATGGCGCCGTCCTTCTGCCTCGGCGACCTCGACGGTCCGCTTCCCCTCTCCGACAACAGCTATGACGCGGTGTTTTGCCATATCGTGCTTGGACACTTCGCCGATCCGCTGTCGACACTCAGGGAATGCATGCGCGTCTTGGTTCCCGGCGGCCGGCTGGTCCTCTTGTGCCTTCAGCCCGCCGCGGATTTGTCAGCCTGGCATCGAGATCAGCTCTCCGGACGCGCCCCCGGCGCGGGACCGTCGAGCAGCGCCTTGCTCCGGGCATTCGGCGAATTCCAACGCAATTATCTGGAAGGAGTGCTGCGGCGGTTCACGCATCGCCAGGTGGAATTGCTGCTCGAAACCGCAGGAGGCCGCCTGCCGGCGGTCGAACCCGCGTTGGCCCATCACCTTCACGTCGCGACCGCCAGGAAGCCGAATTCCACTGGCTGAAAGCGGAACCTCCGTGTATACTTCCTCCGGTGCTGAGGTAAAACCCGGAGGGCGCGCGTGGTTCATCCCCTCTCCGGAGAGCCGGCCGCCCGCGGACCGCAAAGGTTTTCTACACCCCTCGTCACACGAGCCGACATGATATGAAGAGACGTATTCTGATCGTTGACGATGAGCCACGGGTCCGCACATCGCTCAAGATGGTGCTGGAGCCGACCTACGAGGTGCTCCAGGCTGCGGATGCGCAGGAGGGGTTGGACCTGTTCAGGCGCGAGAGTCCGCATCTTGTGCTGCTCGACGTGATCCTCCCCGGGATGGACGGCCTTGCCGTGCTCGAGAAACTGCAAGCGGAAGACCGTTCGGTCCCGGTCATCATGCTCACCGGCACGAAGGCCGTGAAAACGGCTGTCGACGCCATGAAGCTCGGCGCCGCCGATTACATTTCGAAACCGTTCGAAATCGACGAACTCCGCATCATCATCGCCAAGGCCCTGGAAAACCAGGAACTGGAGCGCGAAGTCCGATACCTGCGCGCCCAAGTGGTTCACCGGTACGGGTTTCACAATCTGATCGGAAAAAGCTCGGCCATGCAGGAGATCTATTCCAAGATCGAGCAGGTCGCCGACAGCCGGACCACCGTGATGATTACCGGGGAAAGCGGCACCGGCAAGGAACTGGTTGCGCGCGCGCTTCATTACAACAGCGCGCGCCGGGACCGCCCGTTCGTGGCGTTAAACTGCGCAGCGCTGCCCGAGACCCTGATTGAAAGCGAACTCTTCGGACATGAAAAGGGGTCGTTCACCGACGCCACCGCCCGCCGTGTCGGCCAGTTCGAGCTCGCCCATACGGGCACCTTGTTCCTGGACGAGATCGGGGACTTGAGCCCGACCACGCAGGCCAAACTGCTCCGGGTGCTTCAAGAGCGAGAATTTACGAGGATCGGCGGCGTGCAACCGATCAAGGTGGATGTCCGGATCGTGGCGGCCACGAACAAGAGCCTGGACGAATTGGTGCGGCGCGGCACGTTTCGCGAGGATCTCTACTACCGCATCAACGTCATCTCCCTGTACCTGCCGCCGCTGCGCGAGCGCGGAGAAGACGTCGCGTTGCTGGCCAAACATTTTCTGAGCAAGCGCAATGAGGAAGACAAGCGTCCGCCGCAGGACTTTTCCAAGGAAGCCTTGGAGTTGATCTGCCGCTACCCCTGGCCCGGCAACGTGCGCGAGCTGCAAAACGTCATCGAGCAGGCCGTGCTCTGGTCCCAAGGGGCCGCCATCATGCCGGACCACCTCCCCAACTCGCTGAAGTCCGACACCAAATCCAGCACGCTCCGCGAGGATATCTTGTCGGGACGCGTGTCGCTGGAAAAGGCCGTCATGGATTTCGAGAAGGACATCATTTTGGACGCGCTGCGCCGGACCAATTACGTGCAGACTCATGCCGCCACGCTGCTCGGCATCAGCCGTCGCATGCTCAAGTACCGAATGGACACCCTCGGCATTTCACGTCCGGAGACAGTCCCCGCCGCTTCTGACCCTCCATCGATGACGCAGGAATAACCACGAAGCTCCCTCCACATCCGTTCACACAGCCGGCCCACAATCTTTTCACAGGATATTCATTCTTGTCGGAATCATGGCTCGATCTGAATGGACTGCCTCATGCCTATATGCGAGCATCCCATGGCCTGGCCCCACTATATATGGTAGAATGTCAACGGTACCACGTCATAAACCCACCTAGGAGCTTTCTCTTGTCCACAGTATTCACCGTTCAGAGCCTGTGAATTGCTTGACATTTTAGGCGATTACCACTACACAGCTACCTATGCCTTTCAACCAGGACCCCTCGCAGACGGACAAACCCACGATTTTAGTCGTCGACGACGAAGCCGGTCCCCGCGATGCTCTCAAAGTCATCCTGCGCCCCTTCTTCAATGTCCAATCGGCCGATTGCGCGCGCGACGCGCTCCGCCTCCTCCAGGAACATCACATCGATCTCATCACCTTGGATCAGAAGCTCCCCGACCGGCAGGGCCTCGATCTCTTGCAGGACATCAAGCAGCTCTATCGGGACATCGAAGTGATCATTATCACCGGCTACGGAAGCTTGAAATCGGCCATGGACGGCATTCGTCACGGGGCGGCGGGATACTTGCTCAAGCCCTTCAACGTGACCGAGCTGATCACGCTGATCAACCAAACGCTGGACAAGAAAAAGCGTCTCGATTTCCTCCGCGCCTTCCTCGCAGGCAGCCAGGCGCTCTGGCAATCAGAGGATCAGGCCGCACAGGCCTGGGTCCGGCTGCGGGAAAATTATCAGGCCTTGACGAAGCACAAGACTGAGAGGCGAATTGAGTCAGGGGACTATGCGGATCTGGTGCCGCTGCTCTCCAGCCTGCTGGAGGCCAAAGACCGGAACCTTCTGAATCATTCCAGCCGCGTCAGCTTCTACGCGACATTGCTCGGGAACCGTTTGAGTCTGACCCCGGCGGAGCAGAAATCCCTGGCCTTGGGTTCGTTTCTCCACGACCTGGGCATGATCGGAATGGAAGCGGCTCAAGCCTCTGAGCAAACGACCGCGCAGGCTGAACGGTTGGGGCGCCATACAGAAATCGGCGCCAGGATGGTCCTGTCGCTCGGCATTCCAGCCGAGGTCGGGCAGATCATTTCCTATCATCACGAACGGTACGACGGGAAAGGATTTCCGCACGGGTTGCAGGGAGAAGGCATCCCGCTGTTGGCCCGCATCGTGGGAATCGCCGAAGAGTTCGACCGGGTCACCTCCGACGGCCCGGGCGCCGCTCCTCTCTCGATCGATGACGCCATCCGTTACGTCGTCCATCAGGCCCACACTCACTTCGATCCGCGCCTGGCAACCATGTTTGCCCAGGTCGTCAGCGAATGTAAGACTTCTCTTCCGGCACTGGCTCTGGCCAATGTCCCGATCTCCGCTCCCGATCCGTAGCGGATCAGTCCGGCTCGGCCTGCCCGCCCTGTTTCAACAATTCCGCCGCAGCCCGCCGCATCGTCGGCGTGACCGTCTGGCCTCCCAACATCTTGGCGATCTCCTCGGCCCGCGATCCCGCGTCCAGGAGCCTGACCGAGGTCTGTGTCCGCCGATTCCTGGCCTGCTTTTCCACCAGGACGTGCGCATGGGCTTGCGAGGCGACCTGCGGAAGGTGTGTGACGCACAACACCTGGTGATAGGCCGCCAGCGCCCTGAGCCGTCGGCCGATCGCCTCGGCTGCCGCTCCTCCGACGCCGGCGTCGATCTCATCGAAGATCAACGTGGGAATGGTATCGTGCGCAGCCAACGCCGTCTTGAGCCCCAGCATGACCCGGGACAACTCTCCGCCCGACGCCACCCGCGCCAGGGGGCGCAGCGGTTCCCCTTTGTTGGCCGAAAAGAGAAACTCAGCCCGATCCTGGCCGGCCGGGCCGAAGGGCTCATCGCCGTCGTTCCGCTCGATCTTGACCTGCAACCGTGCGTGCGGCATTTGAAGATCCGTGAAGTCCCGTTGAAGCCGGCCCTCAAGGAGAGAGGCCGTGCGTTCTCGGGCGGCCGATAGCTGATCCGCAAGCAGGCGGACTTCTTGGTAGGCCCGCTGTTCCTCCCCTTGCAGGTTGTGCAGCCGATCCTGTGAATGATCCAGCAGAGAGAGGGCTGCCAGCAGCTCGTCGCCTTTTTGACGTACAGCCTCCAGCGTGCCGCCGTACTTCTTTTTCAGACGCTCCAAGAGGGCCAACCGGTCATCCACCTCGGCCAGCTTCGACGGATCGGCGGCGATCCGATCCCGATACCGCCGGATTTCATCGGCCAGGTCCCGCAGCTTGACCTCGATAGCTCGAATCTCAGGCAGCCAGTCTGCGGTTGTCCGGTCGATTCCGGCCAGTTCCTGCGCCTGCCGCTCCACCATCGCCAGTTGTCCCAGCACCGCCCCATCAGCCTGATACAAAATCTGGTATGCGGCCTCGGAGAGGCCCTGGAGCTTGTCCGCATGGCGGAGCCGCTGGAGTTCCTCCAGCAACTCCCGATCTTCATCAGGCGACAGGGCCGCATCCTGAATTTCTTTGGCCTGAAACCGCAGCAGCTCTTCTCGCTGCCGGAGATCTTGGGCCCGGGCTTCCGCCTCCGTCACGGCCCGGCGCGCCAAGCGCCACTGCTCGAAGGCCCGTTCATATTGTCCCCGCAGATGATCGTGAGATCCAAAGGCGTCCACTGCGGCCAATTGCATAGCCGGACGCAACAGGGACTGCTGTTCGTGCTGTCCGTGAATATCCACGAGCACCCCGGAGAGTTGTTCCAGGTGCTGAAGCGGCACCAGGCGGCTGTTCACATAGGTCCGGCTCCGGCCCGATCGGGTGAGGACGCGCCGGACGATCAGCTCCGTTTCTTGGGAACCGAGCAGATCGAGCGAACGAAGATGCAATAGAAGCGGGTGCGGGTCTGAGAGAGAAAAGGCGGCTTCAAGCTCGGCCTCCTCCGCTCCGGTCCGGATGAGGTCCGCCGCCGCCCGCTGGCCGAGCAACAGCGCGATCGCATCGATGAGAAGGGATTTGCCGGCCCCGGTTTCACCGGTCAGCACGACGAACCCGGACGGAAGGGTGAGCTGGAGTTGCTCGATCAGCGCAAAGTTGGCAACTCGCAACTCGCTGAGCATGAACCCCGATGAGGGTGAACCACGACGAGCGGTCAGGTGGTCGCGGAGGGCTTCGCCAACAACGAATCGATCATGTCCTTGAACTGTCGCTTGGGACGGGCGCCGACCAGACGCTCGGCCAATTGACCGTTCTTGAAAAACAGAATGGTCGGAATGCTCATGATCTGATAGCGGCCGGCAATTTCCGGATTTTCATCCGTGTTCAGCTTTCGAACCCGAACCCGACCGGCATATTCCTGGGCCAGCTCATCGACGATCGGCGCCACCATCTGGCAGGGTCCGCACCACACCGCCCAGAAATCGACCATGACGAGTTCCGGCGCGTTGATCACTTCGGCTTCCCAGTTCTTATCATCGACTTTCAGCGCTAAGCCAGCCACCGGACGGCCTCCTTCGGTTACGACAGTCGTCTTGCGATCATCTGATGCGCCAACGCCCGCTCGAGCGAGACACTCACGCATCCTAATCTCCCCGTCGCTCGGCTGTCAACGGCGGGACCGTCCCTATGGACTGTCCCAACGCCACGCCTCCGGGACGGACCGCCACCAATCCTGCGGATGCGCGCGCCGCCAGGCCGTCTGTTCCTCCCAGAGGCGCCTGACTTGCGCCGCATCCAGCCGGGAGGCCATCGCGGCCGTGATGTCGGACTGTTTCTGAACGCTCGTATGAATGAGTTCCTTCGCCACGCGAGCCAGGATGTCGGGAGGATCCAACAACTGCTCCGGCCTGTCCCCGGCCAGGCTGAGCGCGAGTTGTTCGACGGCGACCCACTGGTCCTTTTTGGCCAAATCCTCCAGGTAAGCGTCCAAGGCATGATAGACGTACGTGAGATAGACATAACTCTCTACGGAGGGCTGCTCGCGAATCTCCTCCAGACAGGCATCGATCGCGCGTCGATAGTCCGCAGCGGCCAGGAAAAGACGGGCGTGGCGGAGATGGGGATGAGGAGAGATCGGCTCGGAAGGCATCGTCGTGCCCGGGAGATTCGAACAGGCCGAACAGAGCCACAGGAACGCTCCCAGCGCCATTCGGCCCATCGCCTGTCTCCTCATCCGGGCACGCACATCCATGTCGCTCCTCTTCTCCTTGCGACGCACTTCATCGTGCGGCAGGAGAGGTAGGCTCCCTCAGGCCAGTGGCAGCCCGTCGCGCCGGTCATTTGATGGCGGAGGCGCCGGACTGTCCGGCTGGCTGCATGCGACCGTAGGGGCCTCCCACCGCCGCCCAGGGCAGACCTCGCTCGCCGATCATGATGGGCGAGAGAATGGTCTTCAAAACCGCGGTGCCGAAATTCTCCGTCCATCCGATTCCCGTCAAGCTGAGCACCACGTTGTACTGCACGCGGTCGGGAAACTGCAGGTACCACATCCCGATCGACCAGCACTTGCAGGGGTTCTGGTACATGCCGACGACATCGTACTCCGGGCTCCGCCCGTTTTTCACATCGTAATAGCCGCGGGCCCCGACCGTCCATCCCTGCGACAGGCGCACGGCCGCCATGGCCGTGACAAATTGAATCTCCGAGGTCGGCGCATAGACCTCGTTGAATGAGATCGGATTCCAGATGTCCCCGCGCCGCACGAGATTGCCCTCGCGGGCATAGCGCTGGCCGACCTCGATATACCAGGCATTGTTGTTCTGCACCCGGAAATCGGTGTTGAACTGGCTCAAGGTCCCTTTGTAGGGATCGACGAAGGCGTCCACCGTGAGGTACTGGTTCAACGAATAGTGGCGCGACCAGATATCGATCGTGTTCGGGGTCAGTCCTGGAATGAATTCCGGCGTGTTGTTGCCGATCATCGCCCGGATCCACAGATCGGAGAATTTTCGGCCGTCGACGGCCGTAGTGGCGGGAAACAATGGTTGGGTAATGGTGCCGAGCGTCGGAGGCACGCCCGGCGTGAAATCCCGCGCCCTGGTCTGCACGGCTCCCACGTGGTAGCTCTGCGCGACCATCAGGTCCAGCCAGTTGAAGGCGCTGCCGGAGCGCTTGTTTTCCAGCAATCGGCTGCGCACCGCATAGGTCACCAGATTCTTTTTCGGCAAATCGTCCAATTGGTCGATCTGCGCGATCTGAGACTGATCCGAGGCCGGCACATATTCATAGATCACCTGGGGCTCGATCGTGTGGAGCATGCTGTTCCCGTCGCCCGTCGTATACCGCTTCGTGAGCCGCGACTTGGCCTCCAGCGCCGCCCAGAAGGTCTGGCGCTGCACCGAGACGTCCTCGACCGCCCCGCGCGAGTAATAGGATTCCAGAAACTTGGCCTGTGGAGTGAGTCCCACCACATGGCCGAGATTCAACGTGTCGGTGGTCAAGCCCGGCATGATCGTGGCGCGGCCGACATGAAACCCCTCGTCCCGGTAGAAATAGGTCATGCCCGTATCCATGTTGAACTGAAGCGGTCCGGTGAAGGGGGTCGCCGTGTTCGCCATGCTATAGCCGAGTTCGGGCAGGCGTTGGAACGTATCGCTGCCGCCGGACTGCAAGGGTTGGAGATACTGCCCGAGCCCATACAGATTGCCCGTACCCAACCGCTGTGTGGTCAGCAGGTTCGACTCTCCGCTCGGCAAGGCGCGCGCGACACCCGAATTGCTGAGTTGCTGGAGGTAGTCGGGGTCCGAGACGAAGAACACCTGCGCGATCATCCGGAGGTCCGGATTGAACTGTTGCACGTGGTTGCCACTGAGCATGCCACGGACGCGCCGGACATCCGCTCCTTCCTCCTGCACGCCGGACACCTTCGGGAGTTCTGTCTGTTGAAACACGCTCGCCAGCCACTGGCCCCGCGACTGCCGGTTCAGGATGTAGCGATAACCAAAATCCGACCCGTAGCCCAAGTTGCTGTAGTAATTCGGCGTGATGAGCAGATCTTGGCTGGCATTGATGGCCCAAAAGAACGGGACCTGAATCCCCAGCCCGAAGCGATTGTCGAAGGTCGGCGAGGGGATCAGAAAACCCGTCTTGCGATAGCTGACCGGATAGGTCAAGGTCGGCAGCGGCAGAAGCTTGTGATCCAAGACGCAAAACCACGCCCCCTTCATCGCCAAACTGTCGCTGGTGTCGAGATCCAGGTCCTGGAACGTAAACCGCCAGGCCGGCACCTCCCCGTCCTTGGCGTCGCAGTTGGTGAAGGACCCTTCTTTGATTCGGTAATGGCTCTCGGAATAGCGCTGCAAGAGACGCCCGGTGACGAACGTATTCGTTTGCTTGAAATGCAGTTGGCCGTTGGCGACCACGCCGCCTTCGGTGTTGATGTCCAGTCGCAATTGCTCGCCCCAGACTTCCGACACCGGACCTACCAGATGGACGTTCCCGGTCGCGATGACGTTGCCTGTGAGCGAATGGATAGTGACGTGATCCGCCGTGAGGCGCTGATCGCCGTACAGGATCACGACCGACCCGTCGGCCTGGTAGGTGTCCACTTCCTGGAGATATTCGATCCGATCCGCGGTGACCTCGACGCGTTGATTGGCCGAGCCGCCCGTCGCCACGCTGGAGGCCGCGATCGGTTGAGCCGGAGCGGAATGGGCGGACAGGATGGCCAGGAGCGGACAAAGGAGCCAGAGGACCCAGACCACCGACTGAGGGAGATCCCTCATGTCAACCCCGGAGCGGCGACAGAGCGGAGCCACGCAGCAAAGCCTTCACCTCTCCGATGATCATGAGGGAACCGGTCACACAGATGATGTCGGACGGACGGGCCAAACGCCGCGCAAGCGCCAGCGCGTCGGCCACGGCAGGCTCGACATGCACGGGCGGCCCACTTGGCGGAATCGCCGCGCGCAGAGTCTCGACCGGCGCGGAACGGGCCAGACCGGCTTGGGTCAGCACGACCTGATCCGCAAGCGGGAGCACGGCGCGGAGAAATCCGGAATGGTCTTTATCGCGCATCATGCCGATCAAGAGAATGACCGAACGCTCCGGGTGCGCCGGACGCGCGCGCAGTCGCCGGAGATAGTCGCTCAAGGCTTCCGCCGCGGCCGGATTATGCGCCCCGTCCAACAGCAGCGTCGGCTCCCGCCCGACCGTTTCGAGGCGCCCTTCCCATTCGACCCCGCGGACCCCGTCGCGCACGGCCTGCTCGGAGATCGCCAACCCCCGTTCCGCGGCCAACTCGGTCATCATGAGTGCGCAGCCGAGATTATCCAATTGATGCGTTCCCTGCAAGGGACAGGACAATCCCGTGAACGTCCATCGGCGGCCGCTGAACCGGCAGTCGCCCGGATGCTGTCCGAGAATCGAATAGTCCTTTCCC
>DATIBM010000166.1:0-2564 GCA_035457545.1 Nitrospiraceae bacterium | reverse complement strand
GCCAGGATGTTGTTGAACACGTTGGCCGCGCCGCCCAATCGCAACGACTCGGATTCCACGTGGACCACGGGAACCGGCGCTTCGGGCGAGATCCGGCTGACGCGCCCCATCACATAATGATCCAGAATCAAATCGCCGACGACCAGGACCGACGCCTGCGGGAAGCGTTGGATGTATTGCCGGAGCACTTTCGCGGGGGGCGAGGCCTCACGGTCGCCCAACGCATGCTTTGCCATGCCGCCCTTCTTCACTGAATGGCCTTGCCGAACCGCTCCCATCTCACCCACTCCGTCCAATTGCCCTGCCCGCTCCAGGACCAATAGATCCGGAAGGCCTTCCCTCGAATTTTCTCCTCGCGGACAAACCCCCAGAACCGGCTGTCCAGACTCTGGTCGCGATTGTCGCCCATCACAAAGTACGAGCCCTCCGGGACCGTGACCGGACCGAAGTTGTCCCGTGGATTAATCGTTCCGTCGACCACGCCGGGGTCAATGCGCTGCGTAAACGCCTTGTCGTCGAGCGGTTGTCCGTTCACCAGCACGGTCTTATTCTTCAATTGGACCGTATCGCCCGGCCCGCCGACGATGCGCTTGATGAAATCCTTTTCCTCATCCTCCGGAAATCGGAATACAATGATATCGCCCCGCTGCGGCTTGCCGAACGCCACGACGGTCATGGAGGCATAGCAGTTCACCGGCGGGAAATTCCATTGGAGCTTGCAGTCGGTCGGCCATTGAAAGCCGTAGGAGAGTTTGCTCACGAGGATATGGTCGCCGATCAATAAGGTGGGAATCATGGAGCCCGACGGAATCTTGAACGCCTGCACGACGAACACCCGGATCGCAAAAGCCAAGAGCATGGCGACGATGATGGCTTCCGCATATTCCCGCACGACCGACTTGCGCGTCAGCCGGCCGGCATCATGTCCGGCGAGCGAGACCGCCGCCTGATCCTCTCCGGACGGCGACGCGGAGACCTTGTCGAGGTTCGCCTGATTCGGATCCAGCGTCATTCATCCCCCACTTTCAACAGCGCCAGGAAAGCCTCCTGCGGTACTTCCACCGCGCCGACGGATTTCATCCGTTTCTTCCCCTCTTTCTGCTTTTCGAGCAGCTTGCGTTTACGGGAAATGTCGCCGCCATAGCATTTGGCAATGACGTTCTTTTTCATCGCTCCGATCGTCTCGCGGGCGATGACCTTGGTCCCGATGGCCGCTTGAATGGCGATTTCGAACATCTGACGGGGGATCAACTCTTTCATCTTTTCGGCCATCTGCCGGCCCCGCTGAGCCGACCGGTCTTTATGGGTGATAAACGACAGCGCGTCCACCGCCTCGCCGTTGAGCAAGATGTCGAGTTTCACCAGATCCGACTCGCGATAGCCGAGCACCTCATAGTCCAGCGAGGCATAGCCCTGAGTGCGCGACTTCAGCTTGTCGTAGAAATCGAGGATGACTTCATTGAGCGGCAGCTCGTAGCTGATCATCACACGGGTCGGATCGAGGAACTGCATGCTCCGTTGAATCCCGCGCCGTTCCTGGCACAACTGGAGGATCGCGCCCATGTACCGTTCAGGGGTAATCACGGTGGCCAGGATGAAAGGCTCCTCGAAAGAGGCGATGCTGCTGGGCGGCGGCAGCTCCGACGGGTTGTCGATCTCCAGCACCTCGCCCTTGGTCGTCGTCACCCGATAGACCACTGTGGGCGCCGTGGTGATCAGGGTCAGCCCGTATTCCCGTTCCAACCGCTCCTGGATGATTTCCATATGCAAGAGTCCCAGGAACCCGCAACGGAATCCAAAGCCCAGCGCCAGCGAGGACTCGGGCTCATAGACGAACGAGGAATCGTTCAAGCGCAACTTGATGAGCGCATCCCGCAGATCCTCGTACTTGGCGGTATCCGTCGAGTACAGCCCGCAGAAGACCAACGGCTTCACTTCCTTGTACCCGGGGAAGGGGGTGCCGGTCGGGTGCACCGCATCGGTCAGCGTGTCGCCGATCTTGACGTCGGCGACCTCGCGCATATTCGCGCACAAATAGCCGACCTCTCCCGTCAGCAGCTGCGTTCCCTTGGTACGCTTCGGTGAAAACTGTCCGACTTCCATCACTTCGAAAACCCGGTTATTCGACATCACCTTGATTTTCATCCCGGGCCGGACGGCGCCGTCGATAATCCGGGTGAGGACGATGACACCTTGATAGTTATCGAACCAGGAATCGAAAATGAGGGCCTTCAAGGGCGCGTTGGGGTCGCCGGAGGGCGGGGGAATGCGGGCGATGATCGCCTCCAGCACTTCCGGCACGCCTTTGCCTTCTTTCGCGCTGATGGGCATCGCATCGGTGGCGTCGAGCTGGAGCACTTCGGAGATGGATTGTTTCGTCCCTTCGACGTCCGCACTCGCCAAATCAATCTTATTAATGACCGGAATGATGGTGAGGTTGTTCGCCATCGCCAGGTTCACATTGGCGATGGTCTGCGCCTGCACGCCCTGGGTGGCATCGACCAGCAAGAGGGCCCCTTCGCATGCCGCAAGACTGCGCGAGACTTCATAGGTGAAGTCGACGT
>DATIBM010000165.1:0-5841 GCA_035457545.1 Nitrospiraceae bacterium | reverse complement strand
CCTCGCATCTTGCCGCACCTCCTTCGTCTCGTCACGAATGGCAATGTCGGACAGGCTCCTGGTCCGCTTTCGTTCGGAGAGGACACAGGGCGGTCACGGAAGGCTTTCGCATTCAGTTGGGGCGCCTCGCTGACGGCTCATCTGTTGGTGATCGGGGTTGCAGTAATACCCGGGCCACGCGCATTTTCCACTGTGCCACGGCCAGAGGCCGTGGCCTGGCAGGTGATGTTGGTTGACTCCGACGGTTCGGAGAATGGGGGGCCGGCGGAGGCAGATCAATCGCCGCTAGCCGCCACCACACACATGTCGGCTCTGCCCGCGTCGAAACCGCCGGATTTGCCCTCTCCGATGACCGAGACCCCATCGCCATCATTTGTGTCTCGGCTCGGTGAGAACAAACCCAAGGTGGTGGAACAAGGCGTTAGGGCGACACAGGCTGAGCGAAGGGTAGCCATGGCCGATGAGGCGCGGCAGCCGAAGTCGACGGACTCGACCGTCTCAACCAAGCCGGAAGCTGAACCTGCGGCGGTCGCCGGACCCGTCATTGCGGAATTGCCGGCGCAGGACCAGCCGATTTCTTCTGGACCCTCGGCTGACGTATCCAAGGCAACGGTCCCGGCGCTCCCGACTGTTCCTGAACCTGGGCAGCCCGAGATGTCGGCGCCTCTTCGCCCGACGGCCGAGGAGCAAACGTCCTCCATGCCGGACACGGTCCGGCACGAGGCAGGAGCCGGAGAGGGAAACCAAGATCGTGTTCCTGGGCCGCAGGGAACAGAATCGCCTGAGCCGGGTTCCGAAGGCCTGCGGCCGGCGGCCAACCTGGCATCCGAACCAACGCGTTCGCTCGTAGATTCACCCAACGGCTCGAACGCGCTTGCGGGACGTTCCACCAGAGACATGGATTACGGCTGGCTGGTGAAGTCGATTCGAGGGCGGATTCTCGATCTGAAGCAATACCCGATCGAAGCAAGGCTGAATCGGTACGAAGGACGTGTGGTCGTTCGCGCGGTCATCAGCGAGGCCGGCGAGCTGCTCGACGTCTCCGTCGTGCAAAGTTCGGGGCACGAGGTGCTCGATCATGATGCGATCGACCTCCTGCGCCGGGTCTGCCCGATCACGATGCGCGAGCCCTTGCAGCGGCAAGCGGTGGCGGTCAAGGTGCCGGTCAGTTACAGCTTGCGTAATTGACGGGGAGGGAAGGGCTTGTTATGGTCGCGGTGGCACGAATTGTAGGATCGTAACACGCACAAAGAGGCATGCCATGACGCAACTTGCCCGCTTCGGCGTCTCCCTGGACCGTACGTTGCTGGCTGAATTCGACCGATTGATCGGGCGGAAGGGCTATGCGACCAGGTCGGAGGCGTTGCGCGACCTGATCCGGGCCAATCTGGTCGAGGAGGAATGGAGCGACGGGCGCGAGGCGGTCGCCACCGTGACCATCGTCTACGATCACCACGTCCGCGACCTCACCGACAAACTCACGAGCGTGCAACATGACTCGCAGCATCTGATCGTGTCCAGCCTGCACGTCCATCTTGACCACGACCACTGCCTGGAAGTGTTGGTCCTACGGGGCAAGGGCCGCGAGATCAGACATCTGGCCGACATCCTCATCGGCACCAAGGGAGTCAAGCACGGCACATTGGTGCGGACCACGACCGGAACCAGGTTGCGATGAACACGAGATGTCTGTTGGTGCTTGTCGGACTGGTCCTCGCGATTGCCACGGGCAGGGCCTGGGGCCATGACCCGGATAGTCCGGAACTCGAAGTGTCGGAAGTCGTGGTGGAGGCCGATCGGCCGGTCGCGGCCTCCTCCCAGCAGTTCATCGCCGACAAGGAATATTTGCTCCAGCCTCAAGGCCGTCCGGCCCAGGTCCTGCGATTGATTCCGGGCTTTATCGCCGTGGAACATTCCGGCGGCGCGGGCAAGGCCGATCAATACTTCCTCCGCGGCTTCGATGCCGACCATGGGACCGACGTGGCCTTCTTCGCGGACGGCATGCCGATCAATTTCCGCTCGCACGCCCATGGCCAAGGTTACACCGAGCTGAACTTCATCATTCCCGAAACCATCGAAGGGCTGGATGTGTATAAGGGCGGCTATCACACCGAGTTCGGGGATTTTGCAACGGCGGGCGCCGTGAATTTCAGGACGAGGGAGGCGGTCAAGGAAGGGGTCATCCAGGCCGCCGGCGGACAGTTCGACACGCAACGGTATCTGCTCATGTTGTCGCCAACGGTCGACAAGGTGCGGACGTTGGTTGCGGCCGAGGGCTATTACACAAACGGGCCGTTCATCAACGACAACCGGTATTTCCGGGGGAATCTGCTCGGAAAGGCGACGTTCAACCCGACCACACGCTCCGAGTTGAGCCTGACCGGCACCTTCCATAAGGCGCAATGGAACGGTTCAGGCGAGATTCCGTTGCGCGCGGTCACGGACGGGTCGTTGGATCGATTCGGATCCATCGATCCGTCGGAAGGCGGCAGGACCCTCCGCTCCACCGGGCGACTCAACTATCACTACGATACGACCTCCGGCGGCCGGTTCTTCGCCGATGCCTACGGGCAATATTACAAGTTCGACCTGTATACCAATTTCACCTTCTTTCTCAACGATCCCGTGAACGGGGACGGGTTCCAACAGTCCGATACGCGGCTGGTCTACGGCGGCCATGTCGGTTACCGCCAAGTGGTTTCGGTGCTGGGAGCGCCCGGAGCCGTGACGCTGGGCGTTCAGGGGCGGGTGGACGACATCCATGCCCGGTTGGGGCCGCAAGTCAAACGGACCATCCTCGGCACGACCCTCGACAGCGACGTTCAAGAGGCCTCCTATGCGCCCTATCTCAAGGCTGAAGTCCAGCCGCTCCAATGGCTGCGATTGGCGGGAGGACTGCGCAGCGAGATCTTTACGTTCGACGTGCGGAATCGTTGTCTTGATTGTGCCGAACAGCCGGCCGGCCGGACCACGTCCGGCGTGCTCTTGCCCAAGGCCAATCTGATCTTGGGACCATGGTTAGCGACCGAGTTCTTTTTGAATTATGGGGATGGTTTTCACAGCAACGACGCGCGGTCGGCCATCGTGCCGGGCTCCTCGCCCATCGCCAGGGCGCGCACGTACGAAGCCGGCATCCGTTCCAAACCCTGGGGGCCTGAGGGCGTGGAGCTGATTGCCACCCTGTGGGCGCTGGATCTCAAGCAAGAGTTGGTGTTCGTGGGAGACGAGGGGACCACCGAGATCCGCGGCGCCACCCGGCGGCGCGGGGTGGAGGTGGCGGCGCGCGGGCAGGTCTACGGGCCGCTCTATTTTAACGGCAGCTTCACCTGGACCAAGGCCGAGTTCCGCAACGGCGATGCGATTCCTCTGGCCCCGGAGGTCACGGCCTACGGCGCCTTGCTGTTGAAATGGCCGGAGGGGCTCACTTCGCAACTGCAGGCCACCTACTTGGGCGTGAGGCCGCTCATTGAAGACCGGAGCGTGAAGGCGCCGTCCTGGATCGACTTTGATCTCTCCGAACGGTATCAGTTGCCGATCAAGCTGTCCCATGGGCGCCTGGAGGCCTTCTTGTTCATCCAAAACCTCCTCAATGCCAAATGGGAGCAGGCGACGTTCTTCTTCGAGTCCCGGCTCCGCAACGAGGCCGCCGGCGTCAACGATATCCACTTCGTGCCGGGGAATCCGCGATTTGTGATGGGCGGCCTTGCGTGGTATTTTTAACCCGCCGCTGGCCGTCGGTCAGGAATGGAAGGGGCGATGCAGGGCGCCATTTTAGGACAGAGGTTTTTTGACCGGCCGACCTTGCGGGTGGCTCGGGATCTGATCGGCAAGTATCTCGTCCGCCAACAAGGTCCGGAGCTGCTGGCCGGACGGATCGTGGAGGTTGAAGCCTATATCGGTCCGAAGGACTTGGCCTGTCACGCCTCGAAAGGGCGAACGGCGCGGACGGACGTGATGTTCGGCCCGGCCGGCCTGGCGTATGTCTATCTCATTTATGGAATGTATCACTGCCTGAACGTCGTGACGGAGGATGTGGATGTGCCGGCTGCGGTCTTGCTGCGGGCGGTGGAGGTGGAAGGGCGACTGATCGACGGGCCAGGCCGGCTGACGCGCTCGTTTTCAATCGATCGTTCGCTCAACCGTTGGGACCTGACCAAAGGCGAGGCCCTGTGGTTTGAAGACCGGGCCCAGCCGGTGCGGCGAACGTCGATCAAGGCTTATCCCCGTATCGGCGTGGACTATGCCGGAACCTGGGCACACAAGCCATGGCGGTTCCGGCTCGATGGCGGTGGAGTGATTCCACGGCGAATGGCAAGAGTCGGCGCTTGATAGGCCGTCCCGCCGATCATATCTTCTCTCAACGCAGCGTCGCCAGCCCGCGTGGCGATGCTCCCGTCGTTCCTAGAAATAAATAGAACCATTTTCTTATCACCCATGCGGTTGAGGAGAAATCTACCCGCTGAGTGATGGTGTTCCTCCTTCCGTCTTCGGTATGAACCAATGAGTCGAACGAGAGGGTTCAGCCCGTCGCAGTCACGGGTTTCTTTCAGGCGAAAGGAGGCGGCCATGAGGGATGTTCAACGACAGGTGGGAGTGCTGCTGTTCGTGCTGAGCGCGCTCCTGTGGGCGACCTCGGGAACGGCAACGGCGGCGGACACAACATGGGTCGATGAGATCTGGGGCATGGTGAATTTCGAGAAGGCGACCTACCCCTCGTCGAACTTCGACCCCTACTTCGAGAAACTGACGGTCATTCGAGAAGGGCTGGCCCGTCAGGACCGGCAAGCGGTGAAAAAGGAGACGGACCGATTTCTGAAGATGTTGGCCGATCGGGCCCACGGCATCAATGACGTCGCCGCCGACGAGATTTACAATTTTGCCCTTGGTGTGAGGCCCGCCGAGGAGATCACCTCGGCTGCCCTGCCTGAATTGGGGATTGGGACCGAACGGCCGATGGGCGTGTCGAATCACGACATGGGCGACTCCTATGACGGGAGCGCGGACTGTGGAGCAGGCTGCGATTTCTGGGCGGAGGACGCGCTCATCCCCGGAGGGTAAGCAGAGATTCCTGTCACGCTACGTTTGGCCTGCCAGGCTCGGTTGGACGATCTGATTCAGGAAGGGGTCTACGGCTCTTGCCGGCGGGTCTCTTAAATGAAAAGGGGACCGGTCTTGCGACCGGTCCCCTTTATGCTTGCTTATGGTCTGTGAGGATTACTTCGCGCCCAAGCTCGCGTCGGCCTTGGTGGCGGAGGTCACAGGCGGCTCCACCTTGATCTGCGGTCCCTGCACCTGCGGTAGACGGCCGGCGCCTTCCTTCTTCACGATCCGGTTGTTGTTCGGATCCATCAGCTTCTGCTCGGCATGCTTCACCGATTCAGACGATTGGAGAATGGCGGCATCGCCATGACCATCGGTCTGCCCCGGATCATTGGCCGTCGGTTGGCCGGTCACCGGGCTCCCGTCGTTCTTCATCGGGTAGCCGGGATGCTTGGGCAGCAACGCTGGGTTCGCCATTGCGGTGGAGAGAGCAAACAGTACGCCTGAAACCATGGCACCGACACCGAGTAGGATTTTCATGGCCTCAACTCCTTTGAAAGAATGAAAGAGTGAAGAAACCTGGTCGGGTTCATAAAAAGTCGCGAGAAAGCGACGGCATCATAACGGGGCGAAGCAGGCCTGTCAAGAGTTGAAAAGCAAGGCTGTGGATAGCAAACTATGGATCTTAAGGGGGTGAATTCCGGTCGCGTTGGAAGAGCGGTTAATGTCGCGGGTTCCGCCGGCCCCGGCCTCGGTGGCGGAAGGGGGGTCGTCGCACCATAGCCGGCAGGCGGATGGTCG
>DATIBM010000164.1:0-24770 GCA_035457545.1 Nitrospiraceae bacterium | reverse complement strand
CTGTGACTCGATGCCCATGAGCTTTGCCGGCTTGAGGTTGGCGACGATCACGATTGTGCGGCCGAGCAGTTGCTCCGGCTCGTACTTCTTGCCGATGCCTGCGACGATCTGCCGCTGCTCCGCGCCGAGGTCCACCTGGAGCTTGATGAGCTTCTCGGAGCGAGGCACCCGCTCGGCGGTGAGCACCTTGGCGGTCTTGAGCTGAATCTTCTGAAACTCTTCGATGGTGATCTGGGCTTGCGCCTGGGGCGCTGCAGCCGGTGTCGCGGCGGTCGCGGTTGGTTGCGTCGTGGGGGCTGCTGGTGCCGATGAATCGCTCACGGGCTTGGCTCCTACTGGTTTGTTCGGTTCGATGCGCGGGAACAGAGGGTTGCCCTTCTGAATTTTGGTTCCACTGGGGAACCAACCCCATCGGAAGTCGCTGGCTGTGTTTTTTTCGAAGGGTTTAAGAAAGTCAATGTTCAAACCAAGCTGACGGACCATTTCTTCCGCGGTCTTCGGCATGAATGGATAGATGTGTAAGGACAGCAGACGAAGTGTGTCAGCTCCGCGATACAGGATTGTAAGAAGTTGATCCTTCTTGCTGGGGTCTTTCGCAAGTGTCCAGGGGGCGTTTTTTTCTAGATATTGATCAGCCGCTTGTATGAGGTTCCAGACGACCTCCAGACTCCTACTAAATGCGAATGACTTGAGGTCTTCATGTGTGTGATGGTCAACCTCCAGGCCAGCCACTGTCAGCATTTCGTCTGGAGAGTTCTTCTCTTCGGAAGAAGCGGCCAAGGAGACCGTGGGGACAATTCCTCCACTGAACCGCTCTATCAAAGTCAGAGTTCTACTCAGTAGATTCCCAAGCCCGTTTGCGAGGTCGCTATTGATGCGCCCTACCATGGCCGCTTCCGAGAAATCGCCATCCTGTCCGAACGGCACTTCACGAAGCAGGAAATAGCGGAAGGCATCCGTGCCGAACCGGTCGACCATCGCGTTCGGGTCCACGACGTTGCCGCGGCTCTTCGACATCTTTTCGCCGTCCACGGTCCACCAACCGTGCGCAAAAATGGTCTTCGGCAGGTCGAGGCTGAGCGCCATGAGGATCGTGGACCAATAGACCGCATGGGTCGTCAGGATATCCTTGCCGACCAGGTGCAGGTCCGCCGGCCAGAATTGGTTGCCGGCCGGTTTGTCCGGCGGAAGATATTCAAGGGCCGAGATGTAATTCACCAGCGCGTCGAACCAGACATAGGTGACATAGTCGGGGTCAAACGGCAGCTCGATGCCCCAGGACAGTCGCGATTTTGGACGCGAGATCGAGAGGTCGCCGAGTTTTTGGAACTCAAGGAAGCCGAGCACTTCATTGCGTCGGGATGTTGGAAGAATGAAGTCAGGATTTTTCTTGATGTGTGTGATGAGCCGATCCTGATACTGGCCCATCTTGAAGAAATAATTGCGCTCGCTCAGTTGTTCCACCGGCCGCTTGCAATCCGGGCAGAGCCCGTCCACCACATCTTTCTCCGTCCAGAACCGTTCGTCGAACGTGCAGTACCAGCCGGTGTATTGAGCGGGATAAATCAATTCCCTCTCGAACAGTTGGCGGAGATATCGTTGAACAAGCTCTTGATGCTGTTTGTCGGTCGTGCGGATGAAGGCGTCGTTCGAGATGTTCAGGCGTTCCGGCTTCCAGAGTCGCTCGAATTGCGGCGCGAGCTTATCGCAGTAGGCCTGCGGATCGATCCCGGCTTTGGCGGCGGCCTGCTGGACCTTTTGTCCATGTTCATCGACCCCGGTGAGGAAAAAGACCTCACGGCCACGCAGTCGGTGATACCGCGCCAACACGTCGGCGGCAATGGTGGTGTAGGCGTGCCCGATGTGCGGCACGTCGTTCACGTAATAGATCGGCGTCGTGATGTAGAACCGGTGGTCCATGTGATGGATGGCTCAAGATAGCAGGACCGCCTGAACGAAAGCTAGCGCGCTGGTTTATCGTTTGGCTGGCGTCCGAGTGGGAGTGGAAGCAGGGGCGGACTGCGCGGGGGCGACCGCCTCCCGGAGGCGGAGCAAGAGATGTTCAAGCACCAGTTGCGCATTCAAGTTGCGGTTGCTGTTCCGTTGGAACGAGTCGATCTCCTGCAGCAGGTCCAGGAGCCGATGACTGTCCGCTCGTTTGGCGATGGCCTCCAGCAGAGGCCGATGGGAGGTATAGGTCAGGGATTCGGTGCGGCCGCCGATCCCTACCAGGACGAGGTCGCGCACCCACCGGGAAAGCCGTTCCAAACTGTCGCTCAGCCGCTCCTCCTTGGAGAGCGCTTCCGCGGCGGTCAAGATCGTTGTGGCGGAGCGCAGGGCTTGGGGGGCGAGCAACGTTGCGAGACCGTCATGCCGCTCCTGAATCGACGCGAGGTCGGTCATGAGCGCTTCTCCCAAACGGCCCTCGGTGAGGGTGGTCATGAGGGTGGCGTCCTGCTCGGACCAGCCGCGCAGGTTCATCAAATGGCGCACGCTCTGATCGAAGGGCGGCGGGGTCAACCGCAGGCTCTGGCAACGGGAGCGAATCGTCACCGGCATCGAGTAGGGCCGGCTCGACACGAGAATGAGCAGGCCAAAGCCGGGCGGTTCTTCCAAGGTTTTCAACAGGGCGTTGGCGGCGGACAAATTCATCGCGTCCGCGTCGTCGATCAGGCAAAACTTCCGTGGAGCGATCAACGGGCGATAGATCAGCCGGCTTTCCAGCTCCCGGATATCTTCGATCTTGATCTGCAGGGTGGCTTGCTCAGGATCGGGCCGGATCAACGACAGGTCCGGATGGGTGCCCTGATCGAACTGGTGGCAGGAACGACACCGGCCACAGGAGTCCGGTTCACCGGACGGCACCGGTGCCTCGCAAGCCATGGCCTGCATGAATCGCAACGCCAGCAGCCGTTTCCCGATGCGGTCCGGACCGTGGAACAGATAGGCATGGGCCACTCGCTCGTTGAGAATGGCCGAGCGCAACAGGCCCTTGGCCCGCTCATGTCCGATGACGTCAGCGAACGGCATGGAGCTTCCCGATGTGCGGCGCGTTGGTGGAGGCTATTGGCCGTTTCATCAGCCTGTTCTTTCGGCCAGCCGGCTTATGAGCCAGTGCTTCGGTCACAAGGTCCCTCACGTCTGCCTGGATCTGCTCCGGGGTCCGTCCGGAGGGGATCACGCGGATGCGGGAGCGATACTTTCGCGCCAGGTCCCGAAAGCCTTGCAGGACGCGGTCGTGAAACTGTCTGGTCTCGTCGTCCAAACGGTTCGTCTTGGTCCCCTCTTCCCGGCGGCGGCGCAGTCCCACCGTCACCGGCAGGTCGAAGAGCAGGGTCAGGTCCGGCATCAGATTATCGGTCACCTGCCGATGCCATCGCAACAGCACAGCAGCCGGCAGCCCCCGGCCATAGGCCTGGTAGGCCAAGGTGGAGTCGAGATACCGATCGCACAGGACAACCGCCCCTCGTTCGAGCGCTGGACGGATCACCTGCGCGACATGCTGCGCGCGCGCGGCCAAGACCAGCAGCACTTCGGTCCAAGGGGTCACGGGTTCACCTGTTGCGTTCAACAACAAACGACGCAGCGCTTCTGCGAGCGGGGTCCCGCCCGGCTCACGGGTCCGGACGACCTCATGGCCTTCCCTGGTGAGCCATTCGGCCAGCCTGACGGACTGGGTCGTTTTGCCGCTTCCTTCGATCCCTTCCAAGGAGATGAAAAAGCCGCTCCGGCGACGAGGCTTGGGGCCGGAACCGGACGATGATGTGGGTCTGGATTTGGCCACGGAAGAGTGGCCGGCATCCTAGTCCAAGTCGTTGAAATTAGCAAGAAAAGGCTTGCGACGGCTCTTTCGATCTGGGTATGATGACCAGTCATCCCGCTGATCCCCGATGAAACCAGTTAAGGCCGCGATCAAACGCTACTTTTTGACCGGTCTCCTCGTCATCACGCCGATCTGGGGGACGATCCTCATCCTCAAGACCCTGTTCGTCACCGTGGATGGGATTTTGGGCGATGTGCTCGCGCGGTTGGTGATGCCTCAGTCCTATGTCCCAGGTTTGGGCATCATCACGTTGGTGTTGCTCATTCTCGCTGTTGGACTCTTTACGACCAACGTCATCGGTCGGCAGGTGGTGAAGTGGTGGGAGGGCCTGCTGAACCGCGTGCCTGTCGTGCGCGGGATCTATTCGACGATCAAATCCATGATGGATGTCCTGTCCGTGAGCGAACGGGGGCGATACAACCGGGTGGTGCTGATCCAATTTCCCAAGAACGGCCAGTACTGTTTTGCCTTCGTCACGGGCACGACCCAGGGAGAAGCCCAGTCCGTGATTGCGGAGCCGCTGCTGAACGTCTATGTGCCCACCTCGCCCAATCCGACGTCGGGCTATTTCCTGTTGGTGCCGGAGAAGGATGTAACGTCGGTCGATATCTCGGTGGAGGAGGCGATGAAGTTGATCGTCTCCGGCGGACTCTATTCACCGGACCAGCCCGTCGGACGGGCGGGAACCGACGGCGCCTGGTCGAAGGTGCGACAGCCCGAAATCGGAGTGCCCATCGGATGAAGCGAGCACCTCTTTCCTCTTGTCGTGATGCAGGCTCCGCTGAGATGCGGGACCGGCCGACGGGCCCAGGCGGCGTCGGGGTCATTATCATGGCGGCCGGCTTGGGGAAACGCATGCAGTCGAAGGTCGTCAAGGTGCTCCATCCCGTCGCCGGGCGGCCGATGGTCTTGTACGCCTTGGATCTCGGGCGGCGATTCGGAGACCAGGGCGTGGCGGTGGTGATCGGGCATCAGGGCGATCAGGTGCGGGCCCTGGTGGAGGCGCAATCGAAGGACGATCCCGGCCGGCCGCCGCTCCACATCGTGGTGCAGGAAAAGCAACTGGGCACGGGGGATGCCGTCCGGCAGGCGCGTCCGGTCTTCGTCTCCGCGCAGGGGCCGGCGCCTTCGACGTTCCTGATTTTGAACGGCGACACGCCGCTCTTGACGGAGGAGACGGTCGAGGAACTGCTCCGCGTGCACCGCCAGGACGGGGCGACCGTGACCCTTTTGACCGCCGTACTCGATGATCCGACGGGATATGGGCGGGTGGTCCGGGCCTTGTTCGAGCGAGGCGCCACGCATTTGCGGAACCAGGCGGTGTTGCGCATTGTCGAGGATCGGGATGCGACGCCGGAGGAAGCCGCGTTGCGGGAGATCAACGTCGGGACCTATGTCGTCGATGCCTCGTTTCTGTTCGAAGCGCTGGATCAGCTTCGTCCGCAGAATGCGCAAGGCGAATATTACCTGACCGACATCGTCGGCTTGGCGGTCGCGCAGGACCGTCCCGTGGCCGCGGTCCAACTGCAACAGGCCGCCGAGGGACTCGGCGTCAACACGCGGGCGCAATTGGCCGAAGCGGAACGGACGATTCGTGAGCGGATTCGAGACAGGTGGCTGGCTGCGGGCGTGACGATGAAGGATCCCGCCACGACCTGGATCGACACCGATGTGAAACTGGGGCGCGACACCGTGCTCTACCCGCAGGTGACGCTGGAAGGCGGCACCACCGTCGGCGAGGACACGGTCATTCACTCCGGGACCCGCATCACGGATTGCACGATCGGCAGTGGAGTGGAGATTCTGGATCACTGTGTGCTGCGCGAATCTCGTGTAGAGGACCAGGCGCATCTCGGCCCCTTCGTGCATGTGCGGCCGGGCACGGTGGTGCGCCGGCGGGCCAAGGTCGGCAATTTCGTGGAAATGAAGAAGACCGAACTGGGAGAGGGATCGAAGGCCAATCACCTCAGCTACCTCGGCGATGCGGTGATCGGAAAAGGCGTCAATATCGGCGCGGGCACCATCACCTGCAATTACGATGGGGTCAAGAAATATCGGACCGTCATTGAAGACGACGTGTTTGTGGGCAGCGATACGCAACTCGTCGCGCCCGTGACAATCGGTCGCGGCGCCTTGATCGCCGCCGGCACGACGGTGACACAGAATGTGCCGCCGAATGCGCTGGCCATCGGACGGGCCTCCCAGGTCAACCGCCCTGAATGGGCCGCCAAGCGTCGCATGCTCGCGGAGGGCGGCAAGGGAATGAACGGCGCAGGGCCATCCCTCTCCGAATCCGGCTCAACGCCTCATCGCGCGAAGTCTCAAGCCTCAAAGTCCCACGCCTCGAAATCCGTGAAGAGGAGGTAGCCCATCATGTGCGGAATCGTCGGATATGTCGGTGACAAGGACGCGGTCCCGATTCTGTTGGGCGGGCTCAAGCGGCTGGAGTACCGGGGATACGACTCGGCGGGGGTGGCGGTGCATCAGGGCGAACGGATCGAGGTGCGCCGCAGCGTCGGCAAACTGATGAAGCTCGAGCAGGCGCTCCTCGGCAAGGAACTGCACGGGCACATCGGCATCGGCCATACCAGGTGGGCCACCCACGGCAAACCGTCGGAACAGAACGCGCATCCGCATCGCTCGGAAGGCTGCGTGCTGGTGCATAACGGGATCATTGAAAATTACCTGCCGCTCCGCCAGCAGTTGGAACGGGACGGGTACAAATTCGAATCGGAGACCGATACCGAAGTGGTGGCCCATCTCATCAACAAGTTCGTCAAGAAGGGCATGCGGCTGGGAGAAGCGGTCCGGGCGGCCACCAAAGAGATCCGAGGCAGCTACGCGATCGCCGTGATCTCGGAGCGCGAGCCCGATACGATCGTGGCCGCCCGCTCCGGCTGTCCGCTGGTCGTCGGGAAATCCGAGGGCGCCACGTTCGTCGCCTCCGACGTCATGGCCATGCTCGACCATACCCGCGACGTGTTGTACCTGGAGGAAGGCGATGTCGCGGAGGTCGGTCCCTCCGGCATCATGCTGACCGACTGCGAGGGGCGGGCGGTGTCCCGCCAGACCACGAAGGTGACCTGGGACGCGGCGGCGGCGGAGAAGAGCGGGTTCCCACACTTCATGCTCAAAGAAATTTACGAGCAGCCCCAAACCATTCTCGACACGATGCGCGGGCGCTATTCGTTCGAAGAGGGCGAGGCGGATCTGCCCGATATCGGCTTGACGAACGAGCAATTCGCCGCCGTCGGCCGGATTTGGATCGTCGCCTGCGGCACGTCCTGGCATGCGGGGCTGGTGGGGAAATACCTGTTGGAGGAAATGGTCCGGACGCCGGTGCAGGTGGATATCGCCTCGGAGTTCCGGTATCGGAACCCGCTGGTCGAGAAGAACGATCTGTTCATTACGATTTCGCAATCCGGTGAGACCGCCGATACGCTGGCGGCGGCGCGCGAAGCCAAGCAGAAGGGTGCCCGGGTCGTCTCCATCGTCAACGTGGTCGGCAGCACGCTGGCCAGAGAGTCGGACGGCATTCTCTACACCCATTGCGGGCCTGAAATCGGGGTGGCTTCCACCAAAGCTTTCACGGGACAGTTGACGGCGCTCTACATGCTGGCCTTGCATTTGGGACGGGTCCGAGGCGTGCTGTCCAAGGCCGACGGAAAGGCTTGGCTGGAACGGCTCGTGACCTTGCCGACCTTGGTCAAGCGCATTCTGGGGCGGGAAGCCGAGGTCGTGGCGATCGCCAAGCGATTTTACAAGAAGCGCAACTTTCTCTATCTCGGGCGGGGCATCAACTATCCCATCGCGTTGGAAGGCGCGCTCAAGCTCAAGGAAATTTCCTACATCCACGCTGAAGGGTACGCGGCCGGAGAGATGAAACACGGCCCCATCGCCTTGATCGATCGGGACATGCCCGTGGTGGTGCTGGCTCCAAGGGACCGGCTGTACGAGAAGACCGTGAGCAATCTGATGGAAGTCAAGGCCCGGCGGGCCCCGGTCATTGCGTTCGTGGCAGAAGGCGAGCGAGAATTAGGGATGACGGCCGATGCCGTCTTCACGGTCCCGGATACGCATCCGCTGCTGTCTCCGATTTTGTTCGCGATTCCGTTGCAGTTGTTGGCCTATCATGTGGCGGTTCTGCGAGGGGCCGACGTAGACCAGCCGCGGAATCTGGCGAAGAGCGTGACCGTGGAATAATCCGCAAGGAGCGAAAGGAACGGAGGGAGACCGGACGGTGTCAATCACGACGGAACAGGTCGAGCATGTGGCGAAGCTCGCCCGTCTTCGCCTGAGCGAAGAGGAGAAGGCGTTGTTCTCCGGGCAGTTGAGCAAGATTTTGGAGTATGTCGAGCAACTCAAGGCGATCGGCACGGAGGGGGTGGACCACACGGCTTCGGGCCTTGATCAGCCGGGGCCGTTGCGAGACGACGAGGTCCGGCCGTCATTGAGCGCCGAAGCGGCGACGGCGAACGCTGCGGAGGCGGAGGGGGGAGCGTTTCTCGTCCCCAAGGTCATTCAAGAGCGATAGGGAACCGAGGCGCCGGCCGGGATTGTTTGGGAACCGGCCGCGAAAAAAAGGATAGACGCATGTTTCGACAAATGTTGCGGTCCAAGATTCATCGCGTGCTGGTCACCGATGCCAACCTCGAATACGAGGGCAGCTTGACGGTGGACGAAGACCTGCTCGAAGCGGCCGGCATTCTGCCGTATGAGTTCATCATGATCTCCAACCTGAACAACGGGGAGCGGTTCTCCACCTACGCCATGGCGGGAAAACGGGGGAGCGGCGAGGTAGTGCTCAACGGTCCGACCGCCCGCAAGGCAGTGGTGGGCGATAAGATCATCATCTTCTGCTACGAGTATTACGGCGAGGAAGAAGCCAAGCGGCACCATCCACGGATCATTCTCGTGGACGAGAAGAATCGCATCGTGCACAAGACGAAACCGTCATGACGCCCCTCCACAGGCTGACCCTCCAACAGCTCCAGGTCAAGTTCACGGGCGGCGACGTGAAGGCCCGGGAGATCGTCCGCGCATACGACCTTCGGATCAATCACGTCGAGCCGAGGGTCCACGCCTATATCACACGCGCCGGCAAGGAGTCGCTGGCGGCGGCAGCCGAGGCGTTGGATGAGAGCCTCAAGGGCTGGCGCAAGACCCAGCCGATGATGGCGATGCCCATTGCGATCAAGGACAATATCTGCACCGAAGGGATGACGACTACGTGCGCCTCGAAGATGCTCGAAAACTTCGTGCCTCCCTACGATGCCACCGTCGTGGCCAAGCTGCGGGCGCAGGGGTTTCTGCTGGTCGGCAAGACGAACCTGGACGAATTTGCCATGGGATCGTCGACCGAAAATTCGGCCTTTGGCCCCACCCGCAACCCCTGGAACCTGAAATGTGTCCCGGGCGGCTCGAGCGGCGGCTCGGCGGCGGCCGTGGCGGCCGACGAATGTGTCGCGGCCCTGGGGTCCGATACGGGTGGGTCGATCCGGCAGCCGGCGGCGCTCTGCGGAGTCGTGGGGCTCAAGCCGACCTATGGGCGCGTGTCGCGGTACGGGCTGGTCGCGTTTGCCTCCTCGTTGGACCAGATCGGTCCGATCACCAAGGACGTGGCGGACGCCGCCATTCTGCTCAACGTGATCGCCGGGCATGACCCGTTGGATTCCACCTCCGCTGCGGCGCCGGTTCCCGATTATACGCGGGTGTTCAAGCGCAAGGATCTGCGGAAGGTCCGCATCGGCGTGCCGATGGAGTATTTTGCGGAGGGGCTCGATCCTCAGATCGAGCAGGCCGTCGGTGTCGCGCTCGGCGAGCTGAAGGAACTGGGAGCGGAGATCAAGGAGATCAAACTCCCGATGACGGGCGCCGCTGTGGCAACCTACTACCTCATCGCCACGGCCGAAGCCAGCTCGAACCTGGCCCGCTATGACGGCGTGCGGTACGGCCTGCGTGGCTCATCGAGCAAGGACCTGCTCGACCTGTACCTGACCACCCGCCAGGAAGGATTCGGCCCAGAGGTCAAGCGGCGCATCATGCTCGGCACCTATGCCCTCAGCGCCGGCTATTACGAGGCCTACTATGGCAAGGCCCAGGCGGTCCGCACGCTGATCAAGCAGGATTTTCAGGCCGCCTTCAAGGAGGTGGACCTGATCGTCACGCCGGTCACGCCGACGCCCGCCTTCAAGTTGGGGGAGAAGACCGCCGATCCGCTGCAGATGTACCTGTCGGACATCTATACGATCTCGGTCAACCTCGCGGGACTGCCGGCCTTGGCGCTGCCCTGCGGGTTGAGCTCAGCCGGGTTGCCGATCGGCATGCAGATCATCGGACGGCCGTTCGAGGAGGAAACCATTTTCCGCGCCGGCTACGTGTACGAGCAGGCGACTCCGTGGCATACCAAGCGAGCGAACGTGCGGTGACCGGACCCGCCTGGCCGGCAGGGAGGATCAGATAATATGAGCGGAATTGAAGTGGCAGCCATCATCGCCGCCGTGGCGTTCGCCGGGTTCGTGGCGTTTCTCGTGCCGACGCTGCTGCAACTCCGGGAGACGGTGCGGGAACTCTCGCAGGTGTTGGCTCGGCTCAACGCGGAATTGCCGACGCTGCTGAGCGAATTGCGGAAGATGACGGAAAACATCAACCAACTGACGGAGCAGGCGCAAAGCGGCGTCTCCCATGCCTCGACCCTGTTGCATGCCATGGGCGAAGTCGGTGAATCGGTGCAGCAGGTTCATAATCTGGTGCGGGGCTCCGGCGGATCGCTGCTTTCCAACGTGGCCAGTCTCGTCGCCGGGTTTCGGGCGGCATCATCGGTGGTGAAAGAGCGGTTGCATTCACAAGGAGGGAATTCCAATGGCGGATGATCGTGGACCGACAGCAGGGGCGGTGTTGTTGGCGTTTTTGACCGGCGCGACGATGGGGGCGGTGGCGGCCTTGTTCCTGGCTCCTCGTTCAGGACAGGAGACGCGGGATCAGTTGCGCACCTATGCCAGACGGACGGAAGGGGAGCTGCGGGACCTGGCGGGAAAGGCCGGCGAGGCTCTGGAGGAAGTGGCCGAGAAGGGCCGGCATTTCGTGGAGTCGCAGAAATCGCTCTTGACGGAAGCTTTCCAAGCGGGGCGGGATGCGATGCGCCGTGAGCGCGAGCGGGTCGAGGGAGGGAAAGGGAGCGCGTGACCTACGAAGTGGTCGTCGGGGTCGAGGTCCACGCGCAGTTGCGGACCCGCTCCAAGATGTTTTGCGGGTGTGGCACCACGTTCGGCGCCGCCCCCAATACGTTGGTCTGTCCGGTCTGCCTCGGATTGCCCGGCTCGCTGCCGGTCGTCAACCGAACTGCGGTCGAAATGGCGATCCGGGCCGGACTCGCCCTGAATTGCACAATTGAGACGGCCAGCCAATTTGCCCGCAAGAACTATTTTTATCCGGACCTGCCCAAGGGGTATCAAATCTCGCAGTATGAGTCGCCGATTTGCGCCAACGGCTGGCTCGACATCCAGACCGGGGCGGCGACCAAGCGGGTGCGCATCCGGCGGGCGCACCTGGAAGAGGATGCCGGAAAGAACGTGCACGAGACCGGCACCGTATCCAGTCGGATTGACCTGAATCGAGCTGGCACGCCGCTCTTGGAGATCGTCACCGAGCCGGATCTCCGGTCCCCCGACGAAGTCGTGGCCTACCTCAAGGCGCTGCGCGACCTGTTGATGTACCTCGATGTGTGCGACGGCAACATGGAGGAGGGCAGTTTTCGCTGCGAGCCGAATCTCTCCCTGCGGCCGGTCGGACAAGCGGCCTACGGGACGAAGGTGGAACTCAAGAACATCAACTCCTTCAAGTTTGCGAAGGATGCGATGGAATATGAGATCAAACGGCAGGCCAAGGTGCTTGACGAGGGGGGGACGATCCAACAGGAAACGCGGCTCTGGGATCTGGAACGGGGGCAAACGGCGGTCATGCGAAGCAAAGAAGAGGCCCATGACTATCGCTATTTCCCGGACCCCGATCTGCTGCCCCTGACGATCGATCCGGCCTGGATCGAGGCCCTTCGCGCGACCCTGCCGGAACTGCCGGAGGCCAAACAGGCGCGGTTCGTGTCGGACTACGGCCTGCCCGAATATGATGCGCAGGTGCTGACTGGCTCCAAGACCCTGGCTGCTTATTTCGAGGCCTGCGTCAAATTGTTCCCCCAGCCCAAGACGGTCAGCAATTTCGTCATGGGAGAGCTGCTGCGGGAGCTGAACCAGTCCGGGCTATCGGCCGATCGTTCGCCCGTCAGCCCAGAGCGTCTGGCCGCTCTGTTGCAACTGGTAGAGCAGGGAACGATCAGCCTGAAGGTCGCCAGAGATATCTTTCCCGACCTGTATCGTTCCGGCGCGTCGCCGGAGCAGTTCGTGCAAGAAAAGGGGCTCACGCAGGTGTCCGATGAAGGGACGCTCGGGCTGATCATTGACGAGGTGTTGGCGAAGAATCCGGCCCAAGTCGGACAGTACAGGGGCGGCAAGACCCAGGTGCTGGGTTTTCTCGTCGGGCAGGTGATGAAGGCGTCAAGCGGCAAGGCGAATCCCGGCAAGGTGAACGAGTTGTTACGGGGTAAGCTGGGATGACGCTGGCGGTCGATGGGATCGAGCGGCTGGGTTTGGAAGTGGACGCCATAATAATTATTCCGAGATGGTGAAGAGGAGCCGGTGATGAGCGCCATTCGAGAGATCAAGGGGCGGCAGGTGTTGGATTCGCGCGGGAACCCCACGGTGGAAGTGGATGTGGCGCTGGAGAGCGGTGCGGGCGGGCGGGCAGCCGTTCCTTCGGGGGCATCGACCGGGGCCAAGGAAGCCATCGAGCTTCGTGACGGGGACAAGAAACGCTGGATGGGCAAGGGTGTCTCGAAGGCCGTCGCCAATATCAGCAAGCTGTTGGCGCCCAAGTTGTTGGGGATGGACGCGTTGGATCAGGTCGGCGTGGATCGAACGATGATCGAGATCGACGGCACGAAGAACAAGGGGCGGGTCGGCGCGAACGCTATCCTCGCCGTCTCAATGGCCGTCGCCCGTGCGGCGGCGCAGGAAACGGGGCAGCCCCTCTACCGCTATCTGGGCGGGACCAACGCCCGGGTGTTGCCGGTGCCCTTGATGAACATCATCAACGGCGGGGCCCATGCCGACAATCGGCTGGACCTTCAGGAATTCATGATCGTTCCGGTGGGCGCGGATCGTTTCAGCGAGGCGCTGCGGATGGCGACCGAAGTCTTTCACACCCTCAAGGGCATTCTGAAAAAGCGGGGTCTGAACACCGCGGTGGGCGACGAAGGCGGATTTGCGCCGGACCTTGGTTCCAACGAGGAAGCGTTGGCGCTGATCGTGCAGGCGATCGAGGAAGCCGGGTATAAAGCCGGCAAGGATATCGCCCTGGCGCTCGATGCGGCGGCCAGCGAGTTCTACGATAAGGGCGTCTATCACCTGGCGGCCGAGAAGAAGCCCGATCGGTCATCAGAGGAACTGATCGGCTACTATGCCAAGCTGGTCGATCGGTATCCGATTCTCTCCATCGAGGATGGGGTCAGCGAGCACGATTGGAAGGGCTGGAAGCTGTTGACCGAAGCGTTGGGCCGGCGGGTCCAACTGGTGGGGGACGACGTATTCGTCACCAACGTGGAGATCTTTTCCAAAGGCATCCGGGAGGGCATCGCCAACTCGATTCTCATCAAGGTGAACCAGATCGGGTCGCTTACGGAGACCTTCGACGCCATCGAATTGGCCAAGCGATCCGGCTATACCGCGGTGGTGTCCCACCGTTCCGGCGAAACGGAGGATACGACCATCGCGGATATCGCGGTCGCCATGAACACAGGACAAATCAAGACGGGCTCCTTGTCCCGAACGGACCGAATGGCCAAGTACAATCAATTGCTGCGCATCGAGGAGGAGTTGGGGGCTGGCGCTACGTACCTCGGACGACGGGCGATCCTGGCCGGCCTGTGACACATGCAGGTGATTAAGCGCAATCGCGGGCGGTCGGATCTCGACCGCCAACAACGCGCGTCGGAGTGGGGAAAGCTCATCGCGCTGGCGGTGGGGCTGTTGCTTGTGATCTCGTTTTTCTTCGACGACATGGGGATTCCGCAATATTGGGCGATGCGCAACCAGGAGCAGCAACTGGAGCGGGAGATCCGTGAGTTGAAGGTTAAGAATGCGGAACTGCACCTGGAGGTCGACCGGCTTCGCTATGATCCCGAGCGGCTGGAGGAACTGGCGCGCGAGCAACTGGGGTTCGTGCGCAAGGGAGAAACGGTCTATCAGTTGGCGCCGTCCGCTCCGGCGGTTGGCGCCGGGAGCGTCGTACCGCGATGAAGTCGGGCACCGTCGTCATCATCGGGCGGCCGAATGTCGGGAAGTCGACGTTGCTGAACCGGCTGCTCGGCGAGAAAGTCGCGATTGTCTCCAACAAGCCGCAGACGACGAGAACCAGAATCTTGGGCGTGGCGCATTTGCCGGAGGCGCAAATCGCCTTTCTGGATACGCCAGGCCTGCACCGGCCGCAGGATCGGCTGAACGCCCGCATGGTGCAGACGACGCTGGACACGCTCGATGCAGGTGACGTCGTGTACGTGGTCGTGGATGCGGCTCGACAAACCGCCCACCTTGACCAGGCGGTGGTGCAGGAAGTCCGCCGGGCGCTGAAGAACCATGAGCGCCCGGTCGTGCTCGTGCTCAACAAGATCGACGTGGTGCGCAAGCCACTGCTGCTGCCGTTGCTGGATGCCTACAACCGGTTGTATCCCTGGACGGCCTTGATTCCCATTTCGGCCAAGACCGGCGACGGAGTGGACCGGCTGCTGGCCGCCACTGTCGAGGCGTTGCCGGAAGGTGAACCTCGCTATGAGGCCGACATGTTGACGGATCAATCCATGCGGATGCTCGCCGCCGAATTGATTCGCGAGCAGATCTTGCACGAGACTGAGGAGGAAGTGCCCCACTCGGTGGCGGTGGACATCGAGGAGTTCAAGGAAGAAGGGGGTCTCGCACGGATCGGAGCGACGGTGTTGGTCGAGAAGGACTCCCATAAAGGCATTCTGATCGGCCAGCATGGGGCCCGCCTGAAACGGGTCGGCACGAATGCCCGCCTGGGGATGGAACGGTTGTTCGGGATGAAGGTCTTTCTTCAACTTTGGGTGAAGGTACGGGAAGAATGGCGGCAGGATGAGCGCCTGCTGGCCGAATTGGGTTATTAGCATCATGTCCACACTCCCGACAGAGAAAGACGCGGTTCGAGACACGCCCGCGCAGCCCGGGCAGGGCTCCGCATCGTCTCCCGCTCGGGAGGGCGGGGAGCGGGGGCCATCGAAGTTCGACCTGCTGCTGGCCAGCGTGCAGAAATTGCTGCGGCGCGGGGCGATCACGAATCTCACCCGGATGTTGGGGCGCATGCACTCGGCGGACATTGCCCGGGTGATCAGCCATCTGTCTTCGCCCAAGGACAAGCGAACGATCTTCGAATTGGTGCGAGGAGAGAAACAGCGCGGGCTTGTCCTGAGCGAACTCGACGCCGACAGCATCAACGCAGTGGTGGCGGACTTGCAGGCCCCGGATCTTGCCTGGTTGTTGAAAGATCAAGAGTCGGACGACGTCGCCTATATCTTGGGCGTCCTGCCGCCGGAGCGGGCCCAAGACGCCTTGGCGTTGATGAAAGCCGACGTGTCGACCGAGGTCGCCGGCATTCTCCAGTATCCCAAGGATACAGCCGGCGGCATCATGACCACGGAGTTCTTCTCCTTGCCGGAAGAGGCGACGGCTCAGGAAGCCATCCGCCGGCTCCAGCAAGCCAGCGACGCCGAGAACGTGTTCTATATTTATGTGACCGACAAGGATGATCATTTGGTCGGGGTCTTGTCGCTGCGGCAACTCTTGACGGTTCCGCCCGGGACCCCGCTCAAGAACATTATGACGCGGGATGTCATGAGCGTGATGGTCGATATGGACCAAGAGGAGGTGGCGCGGCAAGTCGCGAGTTATAACCTCCTGGCGATCCCCGTGGTCGATCGGGAGCATGTGCTCGTCGGGATTATTACGGTGGATGACGTGGTGGACGTGATCCGGGAAGAGGCGACGGAGGATATGTTGAAAATGGCCGGGGCGTTGGAAGAGGACGTGTTGTCCAAGTCATCCAGCCTGGCGGCGGCGAAGCTCCGGTTCCCGTGGCTGTTTACCAATCTGTTCGGCAGCCTCTTGTCCGGCGCGATCCTCTGGTATTTTCGCTACACCATTCAAGAAGTGGTCGCGGTGGTCAGCTTCATCCCGGTCATCGCGGCGATGGGCGGCAATGTCGGTCTTCAGTCATCCACCCTGATTATTCGAGGGTTGGCGACCGGATTGATCGAGCAGGCCGACGCCTGGAAGGTGTTTTTTCGCGAGATCCGTGTCGCAATTCTGTTGGGATTGGCCTGCGGCCTCCTTTTGACGTTTGTCGGGTGGGCTTGGCATGGACAGGGATATCTCGGAATGGTCGTGGGGATGTCCTTGATCGTCGCGTTCCTGGTCTCCACCAGCATGGCGACGTTCATGCCGATTCTTCTCAAGCGGAGCGGCGTCGATCCGGCAGTGGCGGCCGGCCCGTTTGTGACGACTGCCAACGACATTACGGGGATCACCATCTATTTGACATTGGCGACGCTCCTGATCGATTACCTGCGTTAAGTCCGCCCATCTGTTGAACCGTGCGGCGGTTGTGCCTGACCCATGCCGCTGATTGATACCCTGGCCATCGCGCTCAAGAGTCGAAAGTGGGGTGAGGCGGACCGAATCGTCACGTTTTTTACTATTCGGGTGGGGAAAATTCGCGGCGTGGCCCGCGGAGCCCGCCGTCAAAAGAGCCAGTTTGGAGGCGGGCTTGAGCCGTTCGTCTTGTCCCGCCTGTCGCTGTTCGAAAAACCGAACGACGCGCTGTATCGCATTCGGCACGTCGATATCGAAGAGCCGTTTCTCGCCCTGCGGGAGAGCCTCGATCGGATGACCGCGGCGGCGCGTCTGGTGAATATCGTAGCGGCGGTGACGGCGGAAGGAGACGCGGATGCGAAAATTTTCGAAGCGCTGAAGGCCGGGCTTCAAGCCGTCCAGTTAAGCCGGGATCCGATGATGATGGCGGTCCTCTTTCAAATCCGGATCCTCGGGCAAACCGGATTTCGCCCCCAGATCGATCTTTGCGCCGGTTGCGGCAGGCGGTTGGAGCAGGTCAGCCGCCACTTTTCCGCCCGGTCCGGCGGAATGGTGTGCGCGGTCTGTCTCGCTCGTCAATCGGCCCCGTGCCTGCTCCTTTCCGCGGGCACGCTCGCCTTGCTGCAACAGGCGGTCAGGCTGCCGATTCCGCTTGTGTCCCGCCTGCGGGCGGAAGGAGGAGTCCGCGCCGAGTTGGAGGCGGCGATCGACACGTTCGCCACCGTGGTCGCAGGAAAACGATTGCCGGCGCTCGATGCATGGGGGCCGCGTGCGTGAGTGCTTGGTGAGCGGGACTTTGCGCTCATCATCGTGCGTCGAATCGCCGCGGAGAAAATAGGAATCAGGCTATGAGCGCGCTTGCGCTGGAACCGCGAGACATGCAGTGGTTGGAAAAGGGCGTGCTCGGGATCGAGTGGACCGACGGCCATCACGGCGTCTATCCCGTTCGTTTCCTGCGGCAACACTGCCCATGTGCGGCCTGTGTCGATGAATGGACCGGTGAACGGCGACTCCAGCCGGACGATGTTCCCCTCCTCATCATGCTGCAGGATGCGGAGCCGATCGGGCGCTATGCGTTGAAATTCACCTTTAGCGACGGTCACGAGAGCGGGATTTACTCATTTTCGCTGTTGCGTCGATTATGTCAGTGCGACATTTGCCAGCCGGTGAAGCCGGAAGAACCAAAAAGTCGCCGGCTGCTGTAAACGACTCGGTTGCAGGAGGACGAAGGAATGGCACGTCAGCGGCTCCGTGGTCTGCGCCTCCATCCGATATGTTGGGTCATGGTCCTGTCAGTCGGTTGTCTGTGCTGCAGCGGTCTGCCGTCAATGAGCGAGCAGCGGCGCCTCATCGCCGAAGGCGGGCTACCGGTGCACAAAGTGTCGCGACAGGCGGTGCTCTTCGAGTGGGGGCCGCCGACCTATCAATCTGTCCAGCCGACTCAGTTCTTCGTGTTGTCCGATGGGAGTTGGATGCCTCATTTTCGTGTGAAGGTCGGCGAGTCTCCCCCCAATTGGGACCTCTCGACGGTGTTCGGGGACGCCATCTTTTTGGCTTATGAGGAGCGGGAGACAGTGCTCGGGTTCTATCAAGAGCGCCTGGTGTATCGTGAGTCGCTGGGAAGGGATCACATCCAAGCAATGGGAAAAATTTGGCAGCGAGAGGCCTTGTTCAAAACTCGTCTGGAATCCTCTGCGCCCTAACCATCCAGTTCCGCGGGCGGATAGGCTGACCCAAACCCCATGAATATTCTTATGGTGACATCGGAGGCGGTGCCCCTTGCCAAGACCGGAGGGTTAGGGGACATGGTCACCGGTCTTTCGAACGAACTGGCTCGCCGGGGGCACGATGTCAAGATCATGCTCCCGGGCTATGCCTCGGTGGACGGCCATGCGGTTTCGAAAGAGCCGCTCCGCACGGTCGACATTCCCGTTCTCGGCAAGACCGAATCCGCGACCATTGAGCGTCTCCTGATTCGACGAGAACGGGCGGGCGCAGTCCTCAGCCCCGATTATGTGGTGGTTGGTCACGACGGGTTCTTTAATCGCCGGGGGTTGTATCAGGAGGGCAATCGAGACTATCCCGATAATCTCGCTCGCTTCGCCTTTTTTTCCCGGGCCGCGGTTGAATGGGTGCGAGCCTCCGCGGAATCTTCCGGATGGGTACCGGATATTATCCATACGCATGATTGGCAGGCGGCATTGGTTCCCCTGTACCTGCGCGCAGATGGGAAGCAGCGGGCCGCGTTAACGGCAATCCGGAATATTCTCACCATTCACAATCTTGGCTATCAGGGGATTTTCCCTGCGTCGGAATATGCAGGGTTGGGATTGCCTCCGAAATGGTTCAGTCCGGCGTGGCTTGAATTTTTTGGATCCGTCAACCTGCTGAAGGGCGGCATTGTGGCATCTGACTGGCTTACCACGGTCAGCCCGACCTATGCCCGGGAGATTCAACTGCCGGAACTGGGTTTTGGGTTGGATGGCGTGTTACGTGAACGGCGCGACCGCCTTCTCGGGATCACGAACGGAATCGATATCGATCAGTGGGATCCCTCATGTGATCCGTGGTTGCCGTCACGATACTCTGCCCAGGATTATTCAGGGAAGCGATTGTGCAAGGCCGCGCTGCAACAGGAGATGCAGTTGCCGGTTGGCATTCACCCCTTGATTGGAGTCGTATCGAGACTTGTGGAACAAAAGGGGATCGACCTCGTTGTCGATGCCCTAGAGGACATGCCGTCCATTGATTTTCAGTTGGTCGTGCTGGGGACGGGCGACCCTCTCTTGGAGCGACGGTTGAGAAATTTGGAGGAGGCGCATCCGACCCGCGTGCGCGTCCGGCTCGGATTCAATGAGGAATTGGCTCATCGTATCCAGGCCGGCGCCGATATCGCCTTGGTTCCTTCTCGGTATGAACCTTGCGGATTGACCCAATTGTGCAGTTTACGATATGGAACTGTTCCGGTCGTCAGGAAAACAGGAGGGTTAGCTGATACCGTGGTCGGATATCCTGGTGATCACTCCCAAGCCCCGACGGGTTTTGTATTTGACGAGCCGACTCCTGATGCGTTTGCTCGAGCGCTGGGTCAGGCCCTACAGGTTTACAGAGGACCGGACTGGAAGAGATTGATCGAATCGGGCATGAACGTGCAGGTCGGATGGAAAGAACCAGCTAGGCAGTATGAGGAGCTTTACAAGAGGTTGTGCGCTCGCTAGCGTGCAATGGGCAATAAGTCAGTCCGTAGATGGGTTAGTTGGGGAGAGATGAGGGATGCGACTGGTCCGCTGTCGCCCGTAAATCCTGATCGATCCGAAGGAGTCCGAATCGTGCCGCGTCGACATAATAGCGGAGCTCAGCGTGCTGAGGGCCTCTTACGACTCGGCCAAACATATCCTGCGCGAGGATAATGTGTCCTTGTCGATAGGCAAATTGTCCGGTACGGAGCAGACAATCGGCATTCATAGCGTAGGGATCGACAGCCAGTCTAGTTTTGAGCGGCTCAATCAATTTCGTCAACGTCCCCTGTGAAACTGAATCGTGATCGCCGGTCAGTACACCGCGGTCCCTGTGAAGGATCATCTCTTCCACCGTCCGAGCATGTGTGATGAGCTCGTCCAGCTTTTCAGCCGATCGGCATGCCTGATAGGTTCTCCACATCTCCGCAAAGTTTGACCGATGAAGGGAGCTTGGGTCGGACTGACAGCCGGCAATGAAGCCTACGAGCGACGCCAGAACGATGCTCTGTATCCATGTGGAATTCGGGATCATGAGGGAAGAACTGAGCAAAGATCAGGCCATGATGGATCATTCGTAAGCCATTGAAATTAAATGACAATAAATACGACTGGCATTGGATTCGCAATAGAGGTGGTGCGTTTGAACAACAGGTGTGGTTTATCGGAGACGGCGAGCGTGTTACGAGCGGAAAACTTGGGCGAGGATACCGGTACGGGTGGTGGAATTTGTTTTGCGCATAATATGTTTGATGTGTTCTTTAACAGTTTGCTCCGTAATATTCAGGGCGTTGGCAATCTCTTTGTTGGTCCAGCCTTTCGCCAAATGCTCAACTACGGCGTGCTCTCGGTTGGTCAATTGAAACCGTTCCTTTGCTTGCTCCGTATTAAACTGTTGACGGCGCCCAATTTCTTCCATCGTAATAACAAGGCGAGCGTTCGTAATGCCGCCACGATCTGGCAGCCCAAACCCTCGGAGGAGAATTGGTTGTTCGGAGTTTCCGGCTACACGCTTCACTTCAAACTGTTCCCAGTCTTTGGCTTCGGTGCGAACCGTCAGTGCCTTAATGATCTCGGAAGACAGCTCGGTGAGCGCTGAAGGAAGGACGCCTTGCGCTTGCTTGCTATTCTGTTTTCCATGTTCTGCCTCGTTAATCTTCCGGCACAGCTCCGATGCTTGACGGTTCATGTGGAGTAATTGCATTGATGAGGACAAAACAATTATCCCGGGACCGGCTCGCTGTTCTGTGATCGCATCGATCTGGGGCTGCGATGTAGCGTTGCTTGGATAATCCTCAGAGGCCATGGGGATATTTGTTTACATTCGTTGTTGAAATGGGTACGTTCGGCCCTATGCCGAACATCAAGCATCTACAGTGCCAATGGAAATAGTATCTAACACTTTCGAGGTAGTCAACTTGCTACTTTCGTATAGAACGGTATACATATAGGTTATTGTGCAGGGTTGCCTCAGATCATAGTGTCTCCATTGTTTGTTGCCGCTTGACTCGCCCACTACCTGAGAAGCAACAGATCATTGTCGATCTGTGGTGTTGTTCGAATTTACTTATTATATTCAATAACTTCAAAGGCATTTTTGGAAAACCGCATTCATGAAGTTTCAACAGCGTCGACTTGTCAGTTTGATGTCATGGTCCGCATGATTCTTGCATAATTTTAAATCTTTGACCGTTAAGGTTCATTTTGCAACCAGGAGAAATTAGGGGGGTATGGACGTGGCAGCGGGTGATTGGGATTGGACAATACAGAATAACAACAGAGACCACAGCGAACGAGTCGCTCTTCTGAGACCCATTCCTTATGAGATCACGGCGCCCCTCAACGTTTCTCATGAAGGCCTGGTCCTTCAAGGTAGGGCCCTGTCTCTGAATATCAGCTCTGGGGGCATGCTTGTTCTCATGGATCGAGAACCGCTCCTGGACCAGGTCCTCAAAGTATATGTGCCTACTCCTATCACTCATGCTGAAACACCCACCCTGGCAGAAGTGCGTTGGACGCGACGGATGCCTTTTAGTAAGTCAACCGGCAATGGGGCTTACTTTGTGGGGCTGAAGTTTATTTTTTGATCGATCGGAAGGTTCACGTGCTGAAGAAATCTTACGGTCTTGGTGAGTCCGGATGGTCTTCGAACAAGGGCGCTTCCCTGGTCATGGTTTTAGGCTTAGGACTGAGCAGATCATCTGTGAAGGAATGCTTTCCTGCAATCGAAAGATGGGCAGAAAATTAGTAGGAAGGCATGACGTGGGGGATGCAATGAGGCTTTTGACAAGCGGTTTGATTTTCTTATCCCTTGCCGCATTCTGCGGAGTGGCGCATTCTGAAACCGGAGGAACCGCAGCGGCTTCAGCAAGCCAAACAGATGCTAAAACGCGGCATGTGAATGCTACGGCCGAGAATTCACAATTGATTGTTACCCCTGACTATATCTTGGGACCTGAAGATGTTTTGGAAATCGCCGTGTGGAAGAACAATGATCTGTCGAAACAAGTCCAAGTGAGGCCTGACGGCAGAATATCATTACCTCTCGTCGGCGATGTTTCGGCTGTGGGGAAGACTCCTTCCCAACTAACCGATGAAATCTCGTCCCGGCTGAAGGCCTACATGGAGAATCCCACCGTATCGATATTGGTAAAGGAAGTTAAGAGTTATCAAATCTATGTCCTGGGCGAAGTGAATAAACCGGGAAAATATCCCCTGACGAGTAAATTGACTCTGTTGCAAGCAATTACCGTTGCCGGTGGATTCACACAGGTAGCGGCTCGCAATAAAATTGTAGTCTTCAGATACGGTAAGGATACCGAAGCGCTTACTAAAATAAAGGCCAGCTACGATGACATGGTGATTCGCGACGGGTCGAATCAGAATATCGAGCTAAGGCCTGGTGATCTAATAGTCGTGCCTTCAGAAACCATGGTCGTGCTCCCAAGCCGCTGATCCACTGTTTTTGCTGAGATCCTGTGCCAGCAATCGTTAAGGAGCAAGAAATAAGGTGATGCGAGTCGTAGCTATGATGCGCCTATGTGGTGGTTTTCGAGCGTCACCCAAGCTCGATGTGAGAGACCGGCGGCGTATTGCCCAGGTGAGTCTGCTGGTATGGATGCTTGTGCTCAGTGGCTGCTCGGGTACCCAGGTTGAGTATCCACTGAAAGGGGCGACTCCAACAGAATTCCTCATTGGACCGGAAGACGTCCTGATCGTGAATGTGTGGCGCAATCAGGAATTATCGAAAGAAGTTATTGTTCGGCCCGATGGGAAAATTTCGTTGCCGTTGATTGGAGATGTCCAAGCGGCAGGAATGACTGCACAAGCGCTATCGAAACGCATTGCAGACGGTCTTGCCGAATATATAGCTAGCCCGACAGTTTCCGTTCAAGTGAAGGAAATCAATAGCTACTATATTTATGTGCTGGGGGAAGTATCTAAGCCAGGAAAATATACGCTCAAGTCTTTTGCCACTGTCTTACAGGGTATCTCTTATGCCGGAGGATTTACCACATTTGCATCGAGAAACAAGATGCATGTGCTCCGAATGGTCACCAATGGTCATGGAGAGCCGAAGCAGATTCAATTTCCTGTTCCGTATGAGGATATCGTGCTCGGAAAAAACTTAGAGGCGAACTTCATACTCAAGGCTGGTGATGTCATTGTGGTTCCGTAGGTCAGCCTGGAGGAGGGCCGGTTGGATAATTGTCATTCAGTGCTCGGTGGCCCTGGCTACGATGATGGAGATCGCGAGCGTGTCTGCCGAGACGCGTTTAATCCCTCTCATTTCAATCACCGAAACCTACGATTCAAATGTGTGGTACGCGCCCAAAGAAGCCCTGGCCCCTGGTTTGAAATTGGACGATTTCGTGACCTTGGCGAATCCTCAGCTCTTGTTGGCTCATACTGGACGATCCTTTAACGGATCGTTAACGCTGGCCGGGGTATTTGCGAAGTATGTAAACAATTCGCAACTCGACTACGCCGGGTTTAATGCGTCGGCGATGATGGATTTTCTTCAGTTGGGAAAGCGGATGTCGCCAAGAGTGAAAGCTTTGAATGTGTATGGAAGCTACCAATTCACGCCGAGCGCCTCTGCCTTCGGAGGCGGAGGAGTCGGTTTTGCAGGAGTGGGATTCGGAACGACAGGCACCGTTGGAACCCTGGGCCCGTTCGACAGCGGGCTTGTCACCAATCGAGTGCGAATCACGTCATATACTGGAACAGCAAACACGGCCTACGCCCTGACTCCTCGAACCGACCTTCAGATGAGCTATTCGTATTCTCAGATCAGCTTCGGCGGTCAATTCGGTGTATCCAGTCCTGATGCCCAAAACCAACTGTTTAATACCACGAGTCACATGGGGCAAATTGGAATCAATACGCGCCTCTCTCCAAGGGATTCTCTGACCACAAACTATATGTACTCCCTCTTCCAGCAACCACCACTTGATAACTTTGATACTCATACAGCAAATCTCACCTGGTCTCGGACCTGGACCAGACAGCTCACCAGCAGTGTCGGTGGAGGTGCCCAGCTCATTTCTGGTTTTACCGATGTGAGCAGCGGCCGCCCCATCACGACCAAAGCCACCATTGGTCCGACGGCTACCGCGCTCATCACGTGGAGTTCTTTCACTTCTACCCTTCGCGACATAGGCCCTTATGGGGCATCGTTTGGGAGTGGATTGTTCGGTGGCTTGCCTCCCGTGCCTTGGAATGTCGGGCAAGGGGGATCATTTAGGCCTGGCCAGTATGCGATTTCGCTGAGTTACAACTATGCCGTCTTCCCAAGCTTTGTCGCGCAAGCTGGTCCTGTGCACAGTCATGTGGCGGGCGCTCAGGCTCAAGTCGGAATTCTGGATAGAATGACCCTACAAGTGGGACTCAACTTTGCCAGAAGTGTCGGAACTCAACAGGCGACCACCTTTGCGTTCGATACATACGGAACCACCGCCTCGCTCAACTACTTAATTACCCCTTCCTTTAGAGCGGCTC
>DATIBM010000163.1:0-2714 GCA_035457545.1 Nitrospiraceae bacterium | reverse complement strand
TCCGTCCCGATGTTCGTTCCACACATCGTCCAGGACACGCGCAAGATCCGCGGTCAGGCTTCGATAGCTGAATCGGTCGATCTCTTCCTGAGGCGGGGCCGATAAGACTTGCCGTGCCTCAACCAAAGCGGTGATCACGTGCCGGATCTCATCCACATTGTTTCGGCAGGCCAGGCCGAGCCGGTGTCGTTGGACAAGATTGGCGGTCGCCCCTTCTCCGCCAACGAGCAGCAGCGGGCGCCTCGTCGCAAGGTATTCATAGATTTTCCCCGGAATTTGAAGCGGGGAATCCGGCTGAATCACGAGCAGGGCATCGGCCTCGCGCATCTGTCTGAGGCATTCCTGATACGGCACAGGCGGCTCGCGCGTGAGCAGCCCGACTTTTTCCAGCCATTGCGCCAGCTCTTCGCATCGCGGCTCCGCGACCTCCCAGGCCCCGATAAACCTGAGACGCAGCCGTTCACCGGACAGCCGCCCTTCCCGATGGAGATCAGCGAGAGTCTGAAAGAGCACCGCCGGGGTGCGCTTCCCATACACCGTCCCGAAATGGCAGAGTTCCAACCTCGATCCCCTCGCCTGTTCTCCGAGACTTCGACCGGCAGTCCCCGTACCGGCGGAGCCAGCGGCAAAGGAATCCGGATCAAAGCCGTTGGTGATGGTCAGGGTCTTGCCGGCCAGCCCAGGATAGTCCTGTTCAAGCTGCACCCGCAGCTCATGCGTATTGGTCATCACCCTGCTCGCGCCCTGGCAGACAGACCGCTCCAATCGCCTCGCTGAGCCGTTAAGATACGAAGACGAAAAAGTTATGTAGGGGTTGCTGGTCCACGGATCGCGGTAATCCACCACATAGGGGACTCCCCAGTATTGCGCGAGATGCTTCCCAACCAGGTGGCTGGTCCATGGCCCTCCCGTTGCCCATACGATGTCCGGGATCTCCGACTGCGGCCATCCCTTGGCAACAGCCACCGCCGGCTTGAGCCAGGCGCATTGCGGGTCCGGAAATGCGAACAGCCGGTCAAGGATCACGTTCTTGAGCGTCCCGAGTTTCCCGAGCTTCCCGCTTTCCGAGGGACTCTTCCTGTCTGACTCTTGGACTGGCGGTCCTTCGACCTGTCCATCTTTCCTCACGCCTATGACGGTCCGCCATCGGTCTCGCCAGCCCACCAACCGCCGAAGGGGGTTGCCATGCGGGACCGTCTCAACCTTCACGGTAGGCGGAAGCTTGGCCATCAGTTGCCGATCCACCGGGTGAGGCGGATGCACGGAGTCCGGATCGGTCGTGAGCACGCGCGGCAGCCACCCATAGGATTCGAGGTACCGGCAGAAGGCAAGCGGCCGCATCGCTCCACTGGCGGCCACCGGAGGAAAGTAATAGGCGATGATCAAGACGTTCTTCATCGGCGGGATCGATCGGGCAAGACCACCCAGCCCACATTATTCATGACCGCTTCTACTGCAACCACCGATACGCTGCTGCGACAGGCTTGGCTGCCGGTTTCCCGCATCCAAGCGGGCAGGCTCGCCCCTCGGTCGGTCGACATACTGTTTCAAGTATGCCTTCCTTCCTCGCGGCTCCGCGTGCCCGTCTCGCTTAGCGTCTTGGCGGTTTCGTCACGAACCGTCATGAATAATGTGGGCTAGAAAGGCTGCCGGCCTTCCCGACACATGGCCAGGTTAGCAGGCAATGCTGGATCTGCGGCCGTCTCAACTAGACCACAGCGGTCTTGACCTCTTTCATCTTCACGCCATTGGCCGCCCCCTCCGCCTGCTCGTCGAGAAGGAGCGCATCCACGTAGAACTTGGTCGCCCAGTTGAGCACTTCAAATCGCCCGTAGTCTCCATCGAAGGGACTCGATCCTTTGATGCCCCCGCGGAGGCCTCCATTCTCGCTCTCACAGTTCTGCGACGTCTTCAAAAACCTGAGGAGACGCCGAGCCCCCTCGAGAAATCTCCGGTCGCCTTCTTTCAAAAACAGCCGCAGCCAGATTCCAGCCAGTTGCGCATTGCCGGTGAGGCAGCTCCAGGCCACCGTGCCCTGCCAGTGATGGTTCAGTCTCCCCGGCACGCTGCCGTCTTCGCGGAGCGCCCCCAACAGCCTTTCGGCGCTCACCTTGGCGGATTGAAGATACTCCGAGCGGTTCAGCAGTTCCCCCGCCCCCCAGATCCCTTCAATCGCATAGCTGATGGTATGCAACAGCGGCGCGGCGGAGTCCGTGAGACAGTTGTTGCGAAACCATCCATTGGCATTCTGCTGACTGAGGCTGAATCGGATGTTCCGCTCCCCTCCCTCGACATACCGCGGGTCTCCGGCACATTGACCGAGCAAGATCAGCGACCAGCCCACGCGCGAATTGTAGGTGGTGGAGGTGGGATTGGCGAATTCGGAGTTCCCCTTCACCCACCCGCCGTCGGGCTGTTGCACCGCCAGGAGATAGTTGCCTGCTCTCTTAGCCGCATCGAGGTACCTGGCATCTTGCGTTTCCCGAAAGGCGGCGACCCAACCGAGGATCACCTGCCCCGTATTGAACACCGCAGGGGTCGGGTGGTGGTTGAGCACGCCTCCCATGACCGCTCCGTTCGGCATCTGCACCTGGATCTCCCAATCCGCCATGGCCAGCGCGCGGGTCTTGAGATCCTGGTCCTGCAGATACCGGCCGGCATCAAGACACGTGGGAATCATGTAGCCGGTCGTTTCGGGATAGGACTCTTGCCAA
>DATIBM010000162.1:0-2026 GCA_035457545.1 Nitrospiraceae bacterium | reverse complement strand
TCGCTTGCACCTCGTGCGCATTAAGCACGACTGGAAGAATGCCGTTTTGAAAACAGTTGTTGTAAAAAATGTCGGCAAAGCTGGCAGCGATCACGCAGCGAAATCCTTGATCGAGCAAGGCCCACGGCGCATGTTCGCGGGAGGAGCCGCAGCCGAAGTTGTCGCGAGTCAGGAGAATCGTCGCGCCGTCGTAACGGGGTTGATTTAAAAAGAAGGACGGGTCGGGCGAGCCGTCCTTCTGCCTCCGCCAGTCGAAAAACAGGCCTTCACGGAGGCCGGTCCGTTTGATGGTCTTGAGAAACTGTTTTGGAATGATCTGATCGGTATCGACATTGACGCGGTCGAGCGGCGCGATCAGGCCCGTCATTTTGGTAAATGGCTGCATAGCTTTAATCCGTTGCGACCTCCGAATTGGGCGTCCTGAGTCAGCACCGAGGCCTCAGCACTTCTCCATTACCTCCAGTGCCTGATGTCGACAAAATGTCCCTCGACGGCCGCTGCGACCGCCATCGCGGGAGAGACCAGATGCGTGCGGCCCCCGGCCCCCTGTCGGCCCTCGAAGTTGCGATTGCTCGTTGAGGCACAGCGCTCTCCCGGCTGGAGCACGTCAGCATTCATGGCGAGGCACATGCTGCAGCCCGGTTCCCGCCACTCGAACCCCGCGGCAGTGAAGATCCGGTCCAGCCCTTCCGCTTCCGCCTGCTGTTTGACCAACCCGGACCCGGGGACCACCATTGCCCGCACCGTCTTCGCGATGTGCTTGCCCTTGGCAAGGCTGGCTGCGAGCCGCAAGTCTTCCATCCGCGAGTTCGTGCAGGATCCGATGAACACGCGGTCAATCTGAATGTCGGTGATCGGCATGTTGGCGCTGAGGCCCATATAGGCGAGGGCCCGTTCCATGGCCTGTCGCGTTTTCTCATCCGTGATCGTCTTCGGATCCGGCACCGTACCGTCGACCCCCGTCACCATTCCGGGGTTCGTGCCCCAGCTGACTTGCGGCGCGATGTCTTCGGCCCTCATGATCACCGTCGCGTCGTAGGCGGCATTCGCATCCGTCTTGAAGTTCTGCCACGCCTTCACAGCCTGCCCCCAGGAGTCGCCGGTGGGGGCCAGCGGACGGCCTTTGAGATAGGCAACCGTCTTCTCATCGGGGGCGATCATGCCCGCGCGCGCGCCGGCCTCGATCGACATATTACAAAGCGTCATGCGGCCTTCCATGCTGAGCCCGCGAATGACGGAACCGGTGTACTCGATGACATACCCTGTCCCTCCGGCCGTGCCGATTTTGCCGATGATGGCCAGGATCACGTCCTTCGCCGAACAGCGGTCGGAGAGGACACCGTCCACGCGAATTTCCATGGTCTTGGGCCGTTTTTGCACCAGACACTGCGTTGCCAGCACGTGCTCGACTTCGCTCGTGCCGATCCCGAAGGCCAGCGCGCCGAAGGCGCCGTGCGTAGATGTATGCGAATCGCCGCAGACGATGGTCGTGCCTGGCAGCGTGAAGCCTTGTTCGGGGCCGATCACATGAACGATACCTTGGCGGATATCGCTCATGTTGAAGAGCGCGATGCCGAAGTCCCGGCAATTGTCCTCCAGGGTTTGTATTTGAATCGCGCTCACGGGATCCGCGATGCCGAGGCGGCGGTCCGTCGTCGGCACATTGTGATCGGGAACCGCAAGTGTGGTTCCGACGCGTCGCGGCCGACGTCCGGCCAGTCTCAATCCCTCGAACGCCTGCGGAGAGGTGACTTCGTGTACGAGTTGCCGATCGATATATAACAAGGTGGTCCCATCCGCTTCTGCGCGAACGACATGGGAGTCCCAGATCTTGTCGAAGAGCGTTTGGCCGGCCATAGGAGCTCCAAATGACACGCTAGGAGGCGCCATTATACAGAGACTTCCCCTGGAATTTACAAGGGTGTTGCGCTTGCCCTGCTGTTGAGGACGTGGTATCCCGCTGCGGGCATGCGGATTCACGGGTCAAGGTCATGACATCACCGGCGTGGATGGATCCGGCGGTTGT
>DATIBM010000161.1:0-12372 GCA_035457545.1 Nitrospiraceae bacterium | reverse complement strand
CCGACGGGGCTCCCTTTCCTGCCTCATTGGCTTTCCAGAAAACGATCTCCGCATTTCAGCCAACGTTTCCTGCGCCGTAACCGCGGCGGCGAGATCGCGCCGGCTTCTCGTCGTGCCGTGTTTGCCCAAGAGGCCGACAGGGTGCATGGGGCGGCGCATGTCCGTGTTGATCGGTTCGTTTTGAGGGGGGGGCGGATGACGGCGGCGGATCGTCTGGTGTATGATGCGCCCCTCTTCCAACCCAACAACGCATGGCGCAGAAGAGTTGGAGAGCCGGCAAAGAACGGACAGGTTGGATGAAGCCGATCGAAGGTCGCCGTTATCACAAAGGAGTATCCAGTGAGCCAACGTTACGGAGTCATCGTCAAATTTATTGTCAGCGCCGACTCGCCTGAAGAGGCCGAAGAGTTTGTGGATTCCATGGGAGAGAAAGCCGCCGCCTCGTTTTCGCTCAGCGAGGCCAGCTATGAGGGGATCGAAGATATCGAGGAGGAAGAGGAGGTGGAAGAGGAGTAGCGAATCCGATCCACGTCGTGCCGCCGCGCCGCCTCCACCCCCAAAGTTCCATGCTCGCGCCGACCTTGCCCATGGGTATTGTGCCGTCACGGCGTCGCTCCCTTCCGCTTCGCTTGATTGCCCGCGGTGAATTCGGTACAACCGGACGCAGATATTGAGGAGGAACCGGACGTGTCGATCGGCCAGGAAAGCGATCGGGCGGACGGCGGGAAACCTTTTCTCCGCCGTATCCATGAGCCGATCAAGCACTTCTTGCCCAGCTCGCTGGATGTTCCGGCGCACATCCACCATGTGGCTCATCGGATGGCCAATCCTCCCGTGGATCGTCCGCACAGCCGGCGGGAATTCCTGCACATTCTTGACTGCCTCGCCATTCGAGCCGATCAGGCGGATGTACGGGAACGGTTTGGCTTTGGGGCAAAACTGAACGAGCACGGCGATCGCCTGATCGTCGCCTGGGAAGCGCATACGGAGTACTACAGCTATCAGGCGTGGCACATTCCGGCTGACAAGACCAAGCCGCTTTCTTTCGGTCCGATCACCTATCCTGGCTATGTCTTTCCGGTTTGTCCGCTTGGGATTCGGGTCAACGCGCTGGACATTGTCATCCAGGTCGAAGGCTCGGTCACGCCGGAACGTCTGAAACCTCTGCTGCCTGGCCCCCACCTCTATGCCAGCCGGGTGTTCGGCGAAGACATCATCCTGGCGACCAGCTTCACGCCGGACGATGATACGCGGGAACGCTACCACGTCAGCGGGCGATCCGGAGAGACGCTCAAGCAATATGCGGCCAAGCTGGTGGACACGATCGTCGCGATCGAGAATTACTACCACCTGGTGATGTTGCCGATGCAGGCCTTTTCCCGGGCGGTCGATCAGATTCACGATTACGAGCAGCGCCATCTCTATCAGCGCGCCGTCATTATGGAGCAGATGGGGACGGCGACTCCTGCCTCCCTTCAAAAATGGCTCAATGCGCTGACGCAGGACCTGCTGCAGGTCAGCCGGCTTGCCGAATCCATGCGGTACCGGTTATCGGGTGCATTCCCGTACGACAAGATCGTCCGGGGAAATCTGGATGCTTTGCAGGAACAGCCGGTGCCGTCGATCCGACCCATTTCAGAGTACATTCGCTGGCGAATCACCGGCGTGGCCGACGGCTACCAACAGCTCCTGCGGCGGATTGATGCCATGCAGGCGGATTTCGAAGCCACGGTTGCCGTCATCCGTACGCAGATCGAGCTGCGGCTGCAGGAACAGAATTTGGCTGCTCAGGATCAGAATCTCAAGCTGCTCGCGAGCGTGGACAAGACCACGCGCAGCCAAGCCATCTTGCAACATACGGTCGAGAGCCTCTCAGTGATTGTCATCACGTACTACCTCAGCGGCCTCGGGAGCTATATCTTCAAGGCGTTGCACGAGATGGGATGGCTGGGCAATGCCACGTTGGCTTCGGCCATCTTCGTTCCGATCGCGTTTGCCACGTCTTTCGGGTTGATGTTGATCGGCAGGAAGGTCATCTATAAGCGAATGGGCTCCGGCGCGGCGCACCTCGAAAGGAATTCGGGATCATGAACGATCCAACGAGAACTCGGCGCGCAGAGGCCGTGCCGGATATCGCCAGTTCAGCCGGCTTCGGGTCTGCCGGCTCCGACCAGTGGCTTGGCGGAGAAGCCATGGTCGGTCCCGGGTACCGCCGGTCCGGACGAGAGCCCGGTTTGCGGGAATGGTCACGCGCAGAAGCACTCGTCCTGATCCTGGCCGGGCTTACACTGGGGACGGCATTGGGCATGTTCTTGGGGCGGCATCGGTCCTAGCGGCGTGCTCCGGACAACCTATCTCTGCCAGAAATCATAGATGACCGCGTAATCCCAAGGCCACCCCAAATGGTTTCCCGAAGCCTACGAGCCAAACGGGCGTGTTCAATCGGAGATCTGGGGACCGTCCGGGCTTGACGCAGTGGCGGGAGAAACAGAGACGGAGCCGCCGGGCCTGTCAGTCTGGCGACGTGCTCGGCTTGAGGCCGGCGGAACCGCGATGTGGACCTCAAGGTGCGGGTCCGTGATGTCCGGAGGAAACGGGGAAAAGGGTTGTGCTTCCACGACCGCTCTCATGGCCGCGTCATCAACGACCGCGTCGCCGGAACTCTGTTCGATTTGGATGAGCTGGGCGTCCCCGTTGGCATAGAGCCGAAAATGTACGGTCACGGCCTGTGCGGACCCTGTTCGATGGTGAGCCGGCAGATGCTCGCGGACACTCTGGACGATACGGGCTTTGACCGTGCTCCAATAGCTGGGAGTGGGAACAGAGGCGGATTCGGGAAGCAGGGACTGCTCCTGTAACGCACCATCAAACTCCGCAAAAGGCAGGGGGGCGACAGCCGGCTGGACTTCGCCGCTTGGCACAGGCGGTTCGAACGGAGCGGCCGGCAAAGAACCGGCGACGGGGTTTCCGCGAGGATCGGGCTGCGGCGGTTGCATCGTGACATAGAGCAGGCGGCGGGCCAAAGGGGTCAGTCTGGTGCCCTGGCGGGAGGCCACGATCACTCGCACAGGAATGGCCTTCGGAAGGGTTCCACCTGCGCCGAACGCCGGGGCTTCGACATCCACATGTCCGATCAAGGTGCGCGTGCCCTGGTCGAACGTCAACGGCAGGAGTCGGGTGGCGAGGAAGGGACTTTCCAGGATGGCCACGACGTCGTCCTCATGGGGACGGGGGGGCGTATCGACCGAGAGAATTAACTGAGCACGTTCTCCGGGGCCCAACGAGCCTTTGGCCCCGTCGCGATCCAATGACACGTCGACCATCGGGGTGAAGCCGGCCGCGAGGTCGGCCCAGAGCAGGATGGCGGCCGCCGCCAACCGAGTCGAAAGCGAAGGCCGAGGCAGGAGAAGCGGCTTGAGGAGTCCATAGATCGGCCACCACGGGAATCTCTTCATGGTTGTCTTGCGCATGCGGTGATGAGGAACGCTTGTCGGACCGGGCGACAGTATAGGGAGACGAGCCGCCAGATCAAGTAGATTCTGTCGAGGATGATGAGGGCGCTCTGCCCCGTCGCTGAATGGCCAGCGACTGAGGACCGGAACTGCTGCCACGCCGTCCTATACCGTCTGCATGCTAATGGAAAAATGGAAAAGAGGATAAACAGACCGATGTTTCTCAATTGGATGGCATCACGGTGTCGTGGGCGACGGGAAGATGTGGCCAGGTTCTACAGCGGACATACGCGCAATCCCCCCGCGGGGTTCGGAATCTGTGCGGCACTGCTTGTGATAGGTCTGCTTGGCGGGCGGGCCGGCGCCTATGACGAAATGACCGTCGAAACACCAGCCTCGATCGTCGGAGTGGTCAAGTTCAGCGGCACGGTTCCGCCGCCCCAGCGATACCGGGTGACGATGGGGGCGAATCCCGAGTATTGCCGAGCTATTGCCGATGCCGACGGCAACATTGTGGCGCCGCAAGTACGGGTCTCGGCGTTACAGGAACTGGCGGACGTGGTCGTGTTGCTCCAGGAGGTGGAGCAGGGCAAGCCGGTTCCCAAAGATGGGCCGCGGGTCACGGTGGAGCAGTGCCGCTTTGGTCCGAGGGTCGTGACAGGAACCATTGGACAACTGTTGGGCGTGTCGATGAAGGATACGATCGTGCACCAGATTCGCGGGTGGGAAATGGTAGGCAAAAGCCGCATCCCGTCGTTTTTCTCAAGCGGGTTGAATCCCGGAGCAGAACAGGCCTTTCCGCTCCACATCAAGCGGAGCAGCATTCTCCAGTTAAGTTGCGACCAGCATCGATTTATGGAAGGGTGGGTGCTGATCACCGCCAACCCCTACGCCACCATCACGAACGAACAGGGACGCTTCGAATTGACGGACATCCCGCCGGGGACGCACACGATCGGCGCCTGGCATCCCGTGCTGGGGTATCAGGAGGGAACAGTCACGCTCACCGCCGGGCATCAGACGACCATGACCCTGACGTTGACTCCTCCTCCTGTCGCCAAGTAACCGTCGCCTCGACGCCTTTCTGCCGCGGTTCGGCGGATCGTAGATCGAATCAGCGGGCCTTGCAGAAAGTGCGAGTCAACTTGCCACGGCGTCGCGCTCGCGAGACAATCAGCCGGTCGAAACGGAAGCGGCACCCCCTCGGCGCGAGACTCGGACAGGCGTCACTCCATGTATTCCGAATCCACCGATGCGTCTGATCCATTCGCGGACGCGAGGGCCGCGAACCAGTCGCCGGCTGAACCGGAAGCGCCGGCGACCGCCCATGTGACCATCACGGTCGGCGATCGTGTCCGTTCGCTCAACTATCGCGTCCGGTATGAGCTGAGCCGAACCATCCGTTGGTCCCGAGGACCGGTCCGCGAAACACCGGCGGAGAACCTTCCTGAACTCTCGCCCGTCCAGCGCCGGCGCGTGATCAGCCTGATCGCCCGCTACCACGTTCGATTCGAGCACCGTTACCAGAAAGACACGGCAGTCCGGAACTACGCCTATTTGGACGTGCTGGACCGGGCGCGCGGAGAATTGAATTGGACGGTCCCGCAGGGAAAGACGGTCTACGACCTGGGTTCCACCGCCTTTTCCTACGCGGCTTCGCTCCATGCCTTTTTCAAGCCGCAGCGACTGGTAGGGGTCGAGATCGATGCCTATCGGCTGTACCAACATTGGAGGAGCCGGCTTGATCTGGCCCGTGGCTATGTGAAGGATCTGCCCCGCACGGACTATCTGGTCGCGGACTATCGCACCCTTCGCTTCACGGCCGATGTCATCCTGGCCTGGTATCCCTTCGTGACACCGAAGCGGCTGCTCGCCTGGCGGTTGCCCCTGACGTTGTTCGAGCCCGCGAAACTCTTCGAGCAGGTCGCCAGGAGTTTGGCGGCCGACGGCACCTTCGTGATGGTCAACTACAGTGTCGACGAGTTGCAGGTCGCCCGGCAAGGAGCCATGCAGGCGGGCCTGCACTGCCTCGGGCGGCATGTGCATCAACAGCCGCTCAAAGCCCGCAGCCAGCCGGCGGTGCTGACTCTCTGGAAGAGAAGGGCCGGCGCGGCGCCGCCGGCCAGTTCCTCCGCCTGACGCCGTTCGTCCGTTCGATCGCGAGCTGTCCGATCGAAAGGATTGTCCTCTTCCCGCTCATCGCACGGGAATTGGCCGGCAGGCCGATTGACAGGTTGACCCCACGACAGTACCCTCCTTTCGTGGCTCCATCTGGATGGCGGAGCGCATTCGCCTCACCAGAGACATCGGCGTTTCAACCAGGGACGAAGGTAGCAACCATGCCGCGTTTGCATAACCGCGTCGCTATCGTCACCGGGAGCAGCAGCGGCATCGGCAAGGCCATCGCGCTTCGCTTCGGCGAGGAGGGCGCCAAGGTGGCGGTGGCGGCCCGACGCGCCGATTTGTGCGAACGCACGGCGGACCAGATCCGCCGGAACGGGGGAACGGCCATCGTCCTTCCCACCGACGTGACGGACGAACGCCAAATCGAGTCGCTGATCCAAGACACCGTGCGGCAGTTCGGCCGCCTCGATATTCTCGTGAACAATGCCGGTATCTTCGGAGGCGCCCGACTGGCCGAAACCGCAACCGAGGCGTTCGACGAGGTGATGAACACGAACGTGCGCGGGACCTTCTTCTGCTGCCGGGCCGGGTTCAACCAGATGAAGCGGCAGGGCGGCGGGTTGATCATCAACATGTCGAGCGTGGCGGGCGTGCAGGCCTGGAGCGGCACGGGAACCTACAGCGCATCCAAACATGCGATCATGGCGCTGACGAAAGCGCTGGCCGATGAAGGACGTCCCCACCGCATCAAGGTGAGTGCCATTTGCCCCGGCGGGGTGGCCGACGAGCTGGTGGATGCCACCCCGGACGAACTCCTGGGCAGCGAGCGGATCAGCCCATACGATATTGCGGAAACCGCCCTGTATCTGGCGACGCTGGGGCCCTATGCCGTCGTCCACCAGATCGTGGTCGATCGGCTCGGCGCGGACTGGTGAGGAACGCCGGAGCGCCGGATAACAGGCGGAGCGGAATCGTGCGGCCCTGTCACTCAGGCTGCGGAAGCAGCATGCCCTTGTCCGGGCGGACGCGCGGCTGTCCGTGGTGTTCGGGAGGAGGGAGTTCGTAATATTCGTAAATCTGGAGGTAGTTCTCCGGATCGGCGAAATCCGGCCAATTGTCCTTGTCGAATCCCGGCGCCTTGCTGAGATCGGTCTTCTTGACGTTCAGGAGAAAATATTTCGCGTCGTCGGTCTGGTCCAAGGCTTCCCACGGAACGGCGAAATACTTGTCGCCGATTCCAAAGACGCCGCCGAAGGAGATCACGGCATAGAGGATTTCCCCGGTATGTTCATCGATCGCCAGATCCTTGACTTCGCCAATGTCTTTCCGGTCCAGGCTCTGAACGCGGGTTCCGATGATCGTCGAGGCTTTGACGATGTCGCTCGCGGCATCGGATGGTCCCGCCGGCGACAGCATGATGGCGATGGACAGGAGCAAAGGGGGGAAGAGAGAGGGCACTGTGACCGTCGGCTGCATGGGTCGTCCTTTCTCCTTCTGTCGGCCGGGTGCGGCGGGCGCGAAGGGCTCCCACCCGTCACGAAATGATAAGGGCCAGATAGTGCGAGGGTAGCGCGGCCGATGATAGCGCGAGAACTAGCGCGATCCCTAGGAGCCTGTCCGACCTTGACCTTTCTACTGCGGCAAACGATGCACTGGCATCTGCTTGGTTCTCGGTCCCGAAAACTCCGGGGCGCCCATTGCTCCGGGATTGCAATGGATCCCGATTCCAGCGAATACGACTCCGGGTTTTCATGGCCCGGGTACCCACTCTGGTGGGTGCTGCATCTGCCGGCGTCTCCTTCGCCTCGTCACGAGCGGCAATGTCGGACAGGCTCCTAGCCGAGTTCTCGCGGTTGGCAAAGAACGGGTGAGCGTGACACAATCACAGCCCGCCGCATGGCGCGGGTCGCCCTCAACCGGTCGAGGGGTATGCGATGAAGCCCGTTGACAGGCTCATGCGACAGAACGAGGAACTGCGCAGACGTCTCGCCGAGGCCGAGCATCGGAACGACCAGCGGTTCGAACGGTTCATGCAGCACCTGCCGGGTCTGGCCTGGATCAAGGATCTGGAAGGGCGATACATATATGCGAACGACGCGGCCATCCAGGCGTTCGGGGTCCGTTGGTCCGACCTCGCGGGCAAGACCGACGACGATCTCTTACCGCCCGACACCGCCGCCCGGTTCAGGGCCAACGACCGGAAGGCGATGCAGGCTCCGTCCGGCATCCAGGTCGTGGAGACGCTGCGCCATGACGACGGCCTGCATCACTCGCTCGTCAGCAAGTTCCCGATCTTCGATCAGGAGGGGCGAGTGATTCTGATCGGGGGCATGGCGATCGACATCAGCGAGCGGTTGCGGGCCGAAGAAGCATTGAAAAAAAACGAAGCCCACCTGCGCCTGATTGCTAACCATGCCCCGATTTTCATCGCCCACTGCGATACCGAACGGCGCTATCGGTTCGTCAATCGGGCCTATGCCAACCGCCTAGGACTCGAGCCGGAGGACATCATCGGGAAGAAGATCGCGGACGTGTTGGGGCAACAGGCCTACGAAAGTATCCATCCCTACGTTGAACGGGCGCTTGCGGGGGAGAAGGTCGAGTTCGACGCGCTCATTCCCTACAAGGCCATCGGGTTTCGTTACATGCATTGCGCCTACGTGCCCGACGTGGCCCCTTCAGGTGAAATCCGGGGATTGGTCGCGGTGGTCAGCGACGTCACGGAGCGGAAGCGGGCGGAGGACGCCCTCCGCGAGAGCGAGGCCCGGTTTCGCACATTCATCGACGGAGTCGAGGACTATGCCATTTTCATTCTCGATCCGGAGGGGCGTGTCGCAAGCTGGAACAGCGGCGCCGAGCGGATTAAGGGCTATACGGCCGAAGAAGTCATCGGCAAGCACATGTCCTCCTTCTATCTGCCGGAGGATGTCGCCGCGGGCGAGCCCGAAGGGGAGCTGGAGCGGGCCAGGACTTTGGGACGGTCGGAGGAGGAAGGCTGGCGCGTGCGAAAAGACGGTTCGCGCTTCTGGGCCAACGGCGTGATCACGGCGATTCGCGACGAGCGGGGCCGCCTGCGCGGATTCTCCAAGGTGACGCGGGATCTCACGGCACAAAAACAGGTCGAACGGGAGATCGCCGAAGGCCGGGCCCGGCTCGACGGGATTATCAATTCCGCAATGGACGCGGTGATCACCGTCGATTCCCGCCAGCGGATCGTCTTGTTCAATCCCGCCGCCGAAGAGATGTTCCAATGCCCCGCGCAAGACGCCGTAGGATCGTCGCTCGATCGCTTCATCTCCACGAGATTCCGGATCGAAAAGGGCCAAACCGTCGGGCACGGCGGCGAAGCCGGCCGGCACACAGGCGCGCTCGGCTCCCTGACGGCATACCGGCGCGACGGGGAAGAGTTTCCGATCGAGGCCTCCATTTCCCAAAGCGAGGTGGCGGGCGAACGGCTCTTCACGGTCATTTTGCGCGACGTCACCGAGCGGAAACGGGCTGAAGAGCAGTTGCGGCAACTGACGGAAGAGTTGGAGGTTCGGGTGAAGGAGCGGACGGAGGAGCTGACGCGATCGCAGCAGCGACTGCGGGCGCTGGCGGCCGAGGTGACCTTGACGGAACAGAAGGAGCGTCGTCGCATCGCGACGGAACTCCACGATTACCTGGCCCAACTCCTCGTCGTGGGCCGGCTGAAATTGAGTCAAGGACAAAGACGGCTGCACGATACTGCCCAACAAGACTGGTTGAAGGATCTCGACGGCCTGTTGGAGCAATCGCTGACCTATACCCGTTCGTTGGTGGCGCAATTGAGCCCGCCGGTGCTGCACGAATTCGGGTTAGTGGTGGCGCTCCGGTGGCTGGCGGATCAGATGCGCCAGCACGGGCTGACCGTGGCGGTGGAGGCAGGGCACGAGAACCTCGATCTGCCGGAGGATCAGGCCGTGCTGCTTTATCAATCGGTGCGGGAACTGCTGTTCAACGTCGTCAAGCATGCCGGCGTCGATCGGGCCACCGTGTCGCTGCGCCTGTCGCCGGAGGGGGAACTGCACATCGCGGTGGCCGACCGGGGACGGGGCGGAGATTTCACCGAAAACGCGACCGCCGAGACGATGCCGCCGCGGTTCGGGCTCTTCAGCATTCGGGAGCGGATGACGGTGATGGGCGGCACGCTGGCGATCGATTCCGGTCCTGAGCAGGGGACATGCGTGACGTTGGTGATCCCCTACCGGGCGGCCGCCGCGGCGTCCCAAGAACAGAAGGGTGCGGTCGCGGAACCGGCCTCCCCTTCGGCGTCCCATGGGAAGCCCCATCAGGGGCTTGTGTCTCGCGGTCCATACAGGAGCGGGGTGATTCGCGTCCTGCTGGTCGATGACCATGCGATGGTGCGGCAAGGGTTGCGCAGCATTCTGGAAGGGTACGAGGACATCCACATCGCCGGCGAAGCCGGCAACGGCATCGAAGCGATCGAATTGGCGCATAGCCTGTCGCCGGACGTGGTTGTCATGGATGTGAATATGCCCAGCATGGACGGCATCGATGCCACGCGCGCGATCAAGCAGGCCACTCCCGGCGCATTGGTCATCGGCTTGTCCGTCCGCAACGATCGGGAGACCGAACAGGCCATGAGGGCCGCCGGCGCCACCGGCTTCTTGACCAAGGAGTCCGCTGCCGAGCAGTTGTACGAAGCCATCCGATCCGCGATCATCAACGAAGTCGTTTCCTGAGCTCCGCCTGCGGTTCACGTCCGGCTTCTGCAGATGGCCGGAAACGGGGCTCCCGGTCACTTCATTTTCCGGGGGTCCTGATACACCATCAGGTGCGCGTAAGGCGTGCCCTCGAACATGATATAGACGCCCGACGGGTTGGGCGTGGTCGGGAGCTTGGTTGCCGCTGCGTCAAAAGGCCACATGATCATCCAGTGCGGCGGCTCCTTCACGACCTTCGTCCCCTCCTCCCGATTCATCACGACCTTCCCGCTTTTCTCGAAATGTGATCCGCCGCGCGCCATATAGGCGATGCCAGGGACCGTGTTCGACGGCTTGGGTGCGTTGTTCATCAAATCGGTCATCCATTGGCGCACGGCGGCATCCATGCACATCGGATCCGGCTCCGGCAGGTTCATCACGGTGGGGATGCAGGTGAAACCGTTGGTGCCGGCCTTCACCTCCTTTAGCTTGCCGTCTTCGCCGTAGACCATGACGGCGGCGTCTTTTGCGATGTGAGCTGGCGCGGCACTCAGGGCCAGCGCGATTTGTTGCTGCTCGGGCATGGACTTGACGTCCTTGACCGATGGACCTTTCTTGGACGGCTTGTCTGCCGCGACGAGCGCGGCAGGACTGGCGATGGAGACAGCGAGTACAAGAATGAGCAGGATTATCCGAATCATCGCGTCCTCCTTGGGTGAGGGTAGGATGAAGCGTGGTCGGCCCCGTATGGTAGTGTGAATCGAATCTGAAATCCATATTCGGCCGGGCGAACCCCGATCGTGGTCAGGTCCGGCGGTCACGTCGTGGAGCAGCGGGGCTCGGGTTTGGCCTTGAAGTAATCGCCGCCTTTTGCGGCCTCATCATCCGTCCCCCAGGCCAGGGGCTTGTCCCGCTTGGCCAGCAACGGGACGTGTTTCGAGCAGTGGATGTAGGCCTCTTCGATCCCGACGGCGATCCAGCATTCCGGCCGCCGGCCTCCCCTTTGCTTGGCCGCCTCGGCCAGTGAGGCGGGGCCATCAGGGCGGCTCAAGATGTCATCGTTGGACAGGACGCGGGCCGTTCCGTTCACGTGCAGGCCCACCGTACTCTGGAAATAATCGACAAAGAGCAGGCCGATCCGAGGATTCTCCAGGATGTTGCCCACGCTCGCGAACACGCCGTTTCCGCGATATTCCGGATAGACGAGGGTCTTATCGTCGACCACCTGCACGAAGCCCGGCGGGCCGGAGCGCAACGAGCAATCACAGGCCCCGTCCGCCCCGGCTGTGGCGATGCAGACCATCTCCTGACGGGCAATGAATTCCCGCATGTGCGGGTTGAGGTAGGCCAGCACCTGGTTGTTATAAAATTGGTCCGCCCGCCCGGCGGTGCCAAAGCTCGCTTGGGCGCGACGCTCGCCCGGGGACCCCTGTTGGGTCATGGCTGTCCTCCTGATCTGCTGTGCCGCGCACTGCCATCATAGATGAGCCGAGCGCCGGGTTTAAAGGTGAGGTAATACCAGATCCACTCGGACATGACGCGAAAGCGGTTGCGCAGGCTGATGAGGAAGAAGATATGCACGACGCACCAGAGCAGCCAGGCGGGAAGGCCTGAGAACCGCAGAGGGCCGAGTTCAGCGACGGCCTTGGCGCGTCCGATGGTGGCGAGCTGGCCTCGGTCCGCATAGACGAACGGAGGCCGTTGGCCCGGCTCCTGCCGATTTCGGATCACCTCTGCGACATAACGGCCCTGTTGCATCGCGACCGGGGCCAAACCCGGTAACGGCCGCCCATCCGGGCCGGCATAATGGGCGGCGTCGCCGATCACGAAGATCCAGGGATCGCCGGGAATCGACAGGTCGGCTTGCACCCTTGCCCGTCCAGACGAATCCAATGGGCACCCGAGACCTTGTGTGAGCGTAGAAGCCCGGTTGCCGGCCGCCCAGATCACAGAGGCCGGTTCGACGAATCGATCACCGACCATGACGCCGGCATCGCGCACCTCCTGCACCTGTGTTTTGAGCAGGACCGTGACACCCATTCGCTGGAGCGCGATCATGGCTTGACTCGAAAGGGTCGGGCTGAATCCCGGTAAAATCCGCTCCCCCCCTT
>DATIBM010000160.1:0-11253 GCA_035457545.1 Nitrospiraceae bacterium | reverse complement strand
CCAGGGAATCGGAATTGGGGATACGACGGTGTTTACCCTTACGCAGTCCAGAACTCCTATGGCGGACCCCTCGCGCTGAAGCGGCTAGTGCAAGCCTGTCATGAGCGAGGGTTGGCCGCCATCCTGGATGTCGTGTACAACCATCTGGGGCCTGAAGGGAATTATCTCGGCGAGTTCGGTCCCTACTTCACGGACCATTACCGGACACCCTGGGGATCGGCCATCAATTACGACGGTCCGGACAGCGATGCGGTTCGCCACTACGTCGTCAGCAACGCGCTCTACTGGGTGACCGACTTCCATATCGATGCGCTCCGTCTGGACGCGATTCATGGGATCTATGATTTCAGCGCCAGGCACATCCTGGAGGAGATCGGCGCGGCGGTGCATGAACAGGCGGCCAGGCTGGGCCGCCGCATCCTGGTGATTGCCGAAAGCTCGTTGAACGATGTCCGGATCATCGCGCCCCGGGATCAGGGGGGCTACGGGTTGGATGCCCAGTGGAACGACGACTTTCACCATGCGCTCCGGACGAGCCTGGTGAGCGAGCGGGCCGGCTATTATGAGGATTTCCACGGGCTGCCGGATCTGGCGACGGCCTGGCAGGACGGGTTCGTCTATGCCGGGCAATATTCGCGGTTTCGGCGCCGCCGGCACGGTAATGCCTCCCGCGGGCGCCCTCCCGCCCAGTTCGTCGTCTTCGCGCAGAATCACGACCAGATCGGCAACCGCGCGCTGGGCGACCGCCTCTCCACGCTGGTGCCGTTCGACGCGCTCACGGTCGCCGCCGCCTCCGTCCTGTTGAGCCCCAACGTGCCCTTGTTGTTCATGGGCGAAGAATATGGGGAGACCGCCCCGTTCCAGTACTTCATCGAGCACGGCGATCCGCAACTGGTTGAAGCGGTGCGCCGCGGGAGGCGGGAAGAGTTCGCCTCGTTCGGCTGGCGGGAAGAGTTGCCGGATCCGCAGGACCCCGCCACCTTCGACCGTTCGCGCCTGCGGATGGAGACGCGCGTGCAGGGGCGTCAGGCGGAGCTGCTGCGCTGGACCAAAACGCTGATCGACCTGAGAAAGCGGGTCCCGTCGTTGGGAGCAGCGGTTTCGGACCGGCATCGACATGAAGTCCGACTGATCGCCTCCGCCCAGGTTCTGGCTGTGCATCGACGCTGCGAGGGTGAACGGCCGGCGCTGATCCTGCTGGGGTTCAATCCCGCGCCGGCGTCGCTCACGCTCCGTGAACCGGTCGGGCTGTGGAGGCTGCTCCTGGGATCGACGAGCCCTGAATTTGGCGGAGCGGGGCAGGAACCGCTTCCGGCAGAGATCCGGATCACGGCAGAGGGGGCAACCCTCCGCCTGCCGGCCTATGGGGTCGGCGTCTTCCTGTCGGATAGCATGTCGTGAGCGGAGAGTCGGTCTGACAGCCACTGAGCTGACGGCAACCGGGGCCGGTCATGCCGCCGGCGCGGCCGGTCGGGTCCGAGAAAGGGAGGTCATTCATGGGAGAGCCGTTCTGGGCGCGCTTCTTCGAACGATCGTTGGAGTGGCTGACGACATCGGGACTCCGGGTCGTCGTCATCAGCCTGGTCCTCGTGGTGGCGTTGAGCCTGATCAAACGGGTGACAGCGAGGTTCCGGCGTTTGTATGAGGGGAGACTGCCCGGTCCGTCGGAGCTCAAACGCGCGGACACGCTCGCGAGCGTGGTGCGCGATGTGGCGCGGATCGTGGCCATGGCCGTGGGAGGCATGATGATCCTGTCGGAGGTCGGGGTCGATTTGAAGCCGCTCCTGGCCGCGGCCGGCTTGGGCGGCTTGGCCATCGGGTTCGGCGCGCAAAGCTTAGTCAAGGATGTGATCTCCGGGTTCTTCATCCTCTTGGAGGACTCGGTCCGGGTGGGGGATGTCGTCGAGATCGCCGGCGTCGGCGGGCTGGTCGAGGAGGTCAAGCTGCGGACCATCACCCTCCGCGACCTCTCAGGGAACGTCCATGTCGTGCCGAACGGGGCCGTGGACAAGGTCAAGAACATGACGAAAGGCTATTCGTTCTATTTGTTTGACGTGGGCGTGGCCTATCGGGAGGATGTCGATGAGGTGATGGCCGTGTTGAAGGAGATTGCCGCGGAGTTGCAAGCCGACCCGGCCTATGCCGCGGACATCCTCGAATCGTTGGAGATGCTGGGGGTCGATCAATTCGCGGATTCGGCCGTCATCATCAAGTGTCGGATCAAGACCCGGCCGATCCAACAGTGGCGGATCGGCCGGGAAATGAACCGGCGCATCAAGAAGACCTTCGACGCGAAGGGGATTGAGATTCCGTTCCCCCACCGGACGATTTATTGGGGAGAACCCAAGAAAGGCGCGCCTCCGGCCTTGTATGTTCGGGGGATGCAGGGAGCATCCGAAGGGGCCGCGTGAGCGACCGGGCGCGCGGCCGGAAAGCGGCGAATACGTCATGACGCCGAGCGACAGCAGCCCGACGAGCGGCGGCGGCGAGCCTGCGTGGGCCGACTGGTCGGACGAGCAACTGCTGGATCTGCGCCTGTGCGACCTGCGCCTGGATCTCAAGCGGAGTCAAGTCCGTGAGCAGATGGATCGGCTCCACAGCGAGTTGGCCGCTCACCGGCTGGCCTTTCGGCCCCATTGCTGGCTCTCCAGCGAGTGGTTCAGCCCGGACGGCGTGCCGGGCATCGCCATTCCCTTTTACCTGGCGCACCCGCGGCTGGCCAAGCTGGAGATGAACCAGATGCTGGAGGTTGAGGGAGGCACGCCGGAATCCTGCATGCGCATTCTCCGGCATGAGGCCGGCCATGCCATTGAAAACGCCTACCGGCTGCGGCGGCGCAAGGATCGCCGGCAGTTGTTCGGCAAGTCCTCGACCTCCTATCCGAAGTTCTACACGCCCAAACCCTACAGCAAGAGTTTCGTGTTGCACCTGGACATGTGGTACGCCCAAAGCCATCCGGACGAGGATTTCGCGGAGACCTTCGCGGTTTGGCTCAATCCGGACTCCATGTGGCGCGAGCGGTACGCCGATTGGCCGGCCTTGAAGAAGCTGGAGTACGTGGATGCGCTAATGACGGAACTGGGCGGGAAACCGCCGCTCGTGCGGTCACGCCTGCAGGTCGATCCGCTCCCGCGATTGCGCAAGACTCTGCGCGACCATTATCGGGACAAGCGCCTCCGGTACGGCCTGGAGCATCCGACGTTCTACGACCGCGATCTCCGCCGGCTGTTCACCGACGCGCCGGAGGCCGCGAACAACAAGAGCGCGGCCACGTTCCTCGCACAGGTGCGCAAAGAAGTCTGCCGCAAGGTGGCCGGCTGGACCGGCGAATACCGCTACACGATCGACCGCGTTTTGGAGGATATGATCCGGCGATGCCGGGAGCTGAATCTGCGGCTGGTCTCGCCGGAGGAGCAGGCGAAGATGGATTTTGCGGTGCTGTTGACGGTCCAGACCATGAACTATCTGCACAGCGGCCGCCATCGGGTGGCCTTATGAAGAAACTCCGCGTCCTGGTCCTGGTGCATGCCGATCTGGTCCCGCCGGACTCGGTCGAGGGAGTGGACCTGTCCGACGCGGAGTGGAAGACGGAATACGATGTCGTCAGCACCTTGCGGACGCTGGGGCATGAGGTGCGCCCGCTGGGCGTGAGCGATGAGCTGGCCGTGATCCGGCGGGCCGTGGACGAGTGGAAGCCGCACATCGCCTTCAATCTGTTGGAGGAGTTCAATGGGGTCGCCATTTACGACCAAAATGTGGTGTCCTATTTGGAACTGCTGCGGGTCCCCTATACCGGGTGCAACCCTCGGGGCTTGATGATCGCGCGCGACAAGGCCCTGGCCAAGAAAATTCTCCACTACCATGCCGTGCCCATCCCGGAGTTCTTCACCGTCCCGCCGGGCCGTACGGTCAAGCGGCCCAAGGAGCTGGACTTCCCGCTCATCGTGAAGTCGATCTCGGAGGAAGCGTCCCTGGGTATTTCACAGGCCTCCATCGTCGAAGACGACGGGAAGTTGCAGGAACGCGTCGCGTTCATCCATCAGAGCCTGGGGACGGGAGCCCTCGTGGAACGGTACATCGAAGGACGCGAGCTCTATGTCGGCGTGCTCGGCAATCGGCGCCTCCACACCTTGCCGGTGTGGGAGCTGTATCTTGACGGGCTTCCGGCGGACGCCAAGCGGATCGCGACGCAGCGGGTGAAGTGGAGCCGCAAATATCAAAAGAAATACGGGGTGACGTCCGGAGAAGCGAAGGACCTGCCCGACGGAACGACGGAGACCGTGGGCCGCCTCGCCAAAACCGTCTATCACGTGCTGGGACTCAGCGGCTACGCCAGGATCGATTTCCGGCTCGACGCCTCGGGACAGGTGTCGCTCCTGGAAGCCAACCCCAACCCGCAGATCGCCCAGGGCGAGGATTTGGCCGATTCGGCCGCGCGTATGGGTCTGGCCTACACAGCCTTGATCAAACGGATTCTGGATCTCGGCCTGCGCTGGAAGCCGGCGGCCATTCTCTCCGATCGAATCGCCAGCGGGTCGTTTTGACGACTTCCGGCTCCTCCGCATCCTCAATCCCGCGTCCAGAAATCAGGTGGCCGTCGCGGGGTCCTGCACTGATTTGAGCAGGATGAGCCGGTCGCCGCTCTTGAGGGGCAACCCGCGCTGCGGCTCGGCCAGCGAGACGATCCGTCCCTCGCGATACACCCGCACCACCACATCCGGGGCCAGATCTGAAGCCCGCTTCCCCACTTCGCTGGGCTCGATCGTCCGTTCAATCAAATTGATCCGCCCGCCGACAGTCAGCAGGTCCAGGAGATACTCAGTCAGATGCTCCTGGTCCACCGCGGCGGCCAAGGCATAGCCTCCGATCGTGGCAGGGGAAATCACGGCGTTGGCGCCGCCCTGCTTGAGCAGCTTGACGTTCTCCTCCTGCTTGGCGTTGGCGAGGATGCGAACCCTGGGATTCATGTGCCCGGCCGTCAGCACGATCAGCACGTTGGTATCGTCGCGGCCAGCGGCGACGATCACGGCCTTGGCCTTGTCGAGCGCGACGCGGTTGAGCATGGCTTCCTGAGCCGCATCGCAGCACAGCGCCGTCAGGCCGTTCGAGGTCGCGAGCCGCACCCGCTCCTCCTGCTCCTCGATCACCACGATCTGCGGCGCGGGCGTGCCCTTCGCCAACAACTCGTTCACGGCCGCCGAGCCGCGTCTGCAACATGGCCATGCGATAGCCCTCCACGTATTGCCGGATGATCAACTGATAGGCGGTCCCCAGGAACAGCAGCCACACCACGATGCGGATCGGCGTGATCACCAACGCGTCGATCAGCCTGGCGCCAGGCGTCACGGGGATGATGTCCCCATAGCCGACGGTCGTGATCGTGATCACGCCGAAGTAGACGACGTCGACGAACGAGATCTCGCCGTCGATCTGGTCGCGCAGGGCGTCGCGATCCGCCCACAAGAGGACAAAGACCGAGCAAAACAACAGGACCAGGATCGCCACGCGGACGAGCAGGGTGCGCCCCGGGGTCTGATCGGATGGCAGGTAAAGGATTTGCGACGACCATCGAGGCGGATGAGCGGCAGGATCGGCTATGAGGGTGCGAGGGTAACACGCGAGCGGCTCGAAGTCAAAACGAGCCCTCGCCGCTGCAAGCGGTTGTCAGGTGCGGCGGTAAGCTCCGTTCTCCGCGCGGCGGACGTGTAGTACAGAATGCGACTTGACAAAGCGTTTTCCGGAAAATATAGAATTGACTACTTAGTCAATTTCGTCCTGTAAGTCATAATAAGCCGAGGTTCGGGAGGCGCGGCGGAGCGGCGTGGATGTGACGTGATGTGAACGGCTCGGACGCACGCTCCGTCGCGCGACAAACCGCATCAGGCGGAATGCAGAAAGGAGGAACCGCGATGACGCAGGAGACACGTACGGCGGCGGTTGGTGGAGTCATGTTTCTTGTCGGATTGGCCGTGGGGGCCGCGGCAGGTCTGTTGTTGGCTCCCCATTCCGGAACCCGCACCCGCAGGCTGATCAGGAACTTTGCCGAGGATGTGGCGGAAGAGCTAGGCGAGCGGGCCGAAGAATTTCGCGACGAGGCGCGGCGAGCGGTCCACCGGGTCGCCGATCAAGGGAAGGCCTTCGTGGAGCGGGGCAAGCAGAAGCTGGGGTCCTCCTGAGATGGGGGCAGGAGCCCCTCTACGAAATATGAACTCAACGTGTGACATGGTGTGATAGCGCGCGAGAGAACGATGGAAAGGAGGTCAGAAAATGGTGCCGACAGTGAAAGTCCTCGGGCGTGTGCGACGAGTCAATCTCGTCAAGGCCCTGCAGGATGCGATCACTCTTCGCAGCGAGGCCTCCTGTGACCTGTGCGGGGCCAGGCGCTATTCGCTCGTGGCGCGCGCCGCTGCCGCAACTGGGACCGCCCGGCTGGTCGCCCGTTGCGCACGGTGCCGCGCCGAACGATCGGTCGGTCTTTGGGAAGGCAATGCGGCGACTGTGTGAGCGGCGGCTGGTCGTTCTATGTGGGCTAGGGAAAGCCCTAGCCGTTCCATGCAAGGGCGCAGCGTAAGATGAGAAATCCCGAGTCCTCTGTTCAGCCAAAATCAGCTTGGAGCCAGGTGACGTGTAGAGCCTCCGGGTCGGCTGTTTCTCCGGCGCCGGAGTGAAGCCGCCGGGGAGCAAGAACACCCAAAGCAAGAGAAACGCAAAATGGGTTTTCTCCGCCCGCATCATATTCGATACCGCGATAAAGAGCGGGCGGTTCAACCAAGGTTGGTATGGCCCGCGGCTCAAGCGAAGCTTGGTTATGCGAAGAGAATCACTGGCGGGGTTTCTCCGGCGGCGTCAATGCAGAGGGGCTTCGCCCGATGAGCTGCCGGTACAACCGGAATGAAGAGAGAACACTGGAGGTGTTTCTCCGCCGGCGACAAGGAAGAGAGGCTGCGCCTGAATAGCCGGCGGCTCAAGCGAAGCTTGGTATGGAGGGGATGTCATGGTATGTGCCCGATGTGAGGGATGCATGGTGCGCGACGAGTTTTATGATTATTCCGATGACACCGGGCAGGGTCACTTCGACGGATGGCGGTGCATCAACTGCGGTGAGATTTATGATGCCCTCATTTTGCATCATCGAACGCGGCCGCCTCAACAACCCCGTCGCAGCGAACGGCGCTGGCGGGCGTGGGGACAACGGACCCGGACGACTCCCTGGATAGAGTTTGCCGATACCGCCTAAATCGCGATTCCGGAGAAGGAGAGGTGCAGCATGTTCGGATCGTTCGGCTGGATGGAACTCCTCCTGATCTTGATCATCGTCCTGATCATCTTCGGCGCCGGCAAGCTCCCCCAATTGGGAGAAGGGTTGGGGAAGGCGATCAAGGGATTCAAGAAATCCGTCCACGAGGCGGAGGCGGTGGATGTCACGCCGGGCCAGGCTGCCGATCAGCCGGGTCCGCCAGCAGGCTCCCAGCCGCCGGGAACGGAGATCGCAAGACAAGATGGCGGGGTTGCGGGGAACAGTTTGGATGTGGCCCGTGACGCCGATCAGACTTCCTCACGCTCGGAACGTGCCGGGTGAGGAGAGGGTCGGTCTTGCGGCCGGGCTGGAAATCACCATTGTGTCTGGGGCCTGCATCTCGGATAATCGACAGGCTGTGATTCCGCAGATAGATCTCGTAGATCTCGGGACCCTTTTTCAGAAGGAGAACGATAGGCCCGTTCCGCAAAGTTGAGGAGGGAGGTGTGGGTATGGGGAAAGCAAGTGACGGGACGGGCAAAGCCGGCGCGACGTCCAAGAAGAAAACGCGGGCTGCCGCCAAGCTCGTCTCATTCGAGCATTTTGCGCCGGCGGCCCGGGTCGTGGCGCTGGTCGGAGATTTCAACCAGTGGGATCCGTCCAAACATCCGATGAAGTTGGGAGCAGGCGGCCAGTGGCAGGTGGCGGTTCGGCTCAAGCCGGGAACCTACCAATACAAGTTCGTGGTGGACGGCGATCGCTGGGAGGATGACGCCGCGAATCCGAACAAGGTCGTCAACGAGCATGGCACGTCCAATTCCGTGTGCGAAGTGCCGTAAAGACCGGCTCCTCCGGTTGGAGGATGCAGTGGGGCGAGGCTCGCCCGCAGGCTAAACAAGGGCGAAAGAGGGGGGACATGTTGGAGGGAACGACTGCGGGCATGGCCGGTTCCATGACGAGAGTGGCCCGCCGAAAGGAGCGAACCAGGCGGGTGCTCATGGAGGTCGGGCTGGCGCTGTTCTATGAGAAGGGCATTTACTGGACCAAAATCGAGGACATCACCGAGCGGGCCGATGTCGGAAAGGGCACCTTTTATCAGCACTTCGATACCAAAGAAGATCTGCTTGCCGCCCTGCTGAAGCAGGGGCTCGACCACCTGCTGGCTCAGGCCAAGGACTCCGCGGCCGGCGCCAAGCCCGGCATCCCCACCCTGCACAAGATCGTGGAGAGCCGGCTGCAATTCTTTCTCAACCATCCGGAGTACCTGCTGCTGTTGCACCAGATCCGCGGCTTGCTCCAGCTCAAGACCCAGGCGAGCCGGCGCCTGCGGGAGATTTACAGCTCGCACATCGATCAATTGGGGGAGGTGCTGCTGCCCGCGCTGAACGGAAAAAACAAGCGCGGCCGTTCGGCGCGCGAGCTGGCGACGGCGCTCGCTGCCTACACCTCGGGTTTGCTCACCTATCATCTGGTGCTCGACCAGGAAGGCGGGTTCAGGCAACGGGGCGGTAAGCTCGCGGCGCAGATCCAAGAGAGCTTGACGGCGTTGTTGTGAGCCGGACGACGAAAGGAATTGAGAATATGAACCAACCAGGGCGGCAGCCCCGTGTGCTGGCGATGATCATGGCAGGCGGCAAAGGCGAGCGGCTGATGCCGCTGACCGAGCAGCGCAGCAAGCCGGCGGTGCCGTTCGGCGGAAAATACCGCATTGTGGACTTCGTGCTCAGCAACTTCCTCAATTCCGGCGTGATGTCGATGTATGTGTTGGTCCAATACCGGTCGCAGTCGTTGATCGAGCATTTGCGCCGGGCCTGGCGGATCGGCGGGCGCATTAAGCAGCACTTCATCACCGTCGTCCCGCCGCAAATGAAGGCCGGCGGCGGGTGGTACGAGGGGACGGCCGATGCCGTTTTCCACAATCTGAACCTGATCGAAGATTTCGCCCCGGACCTCGTGGCCGTGTTCGGGGCCGACCACATCTATCGTATGGATATCGGCCGGATGGTCAGGTTCCATCGGGAACGGGGCGCCGACGTCACCGTGGCGGCGAGGCCCGTGCCGGTCCATGCGGCCAAGGGATTCGGGATCATCGAAGCCGACCGCGAGGGACGGATTCGTGGTTTCGAAGAAAAGCCAAAGAATCCCAAGCCGATGCCGCAGGATTCCGAGCAGGCCTTCTCGTCGATGGGCAATTACATCTTCAACGCGGACGTGCTGCTGAAGGTGTTGCAGGCAGATGCGGCAAGAACGGGATCGCACGACTTCGGCCGCGACATCATCCCGTCCCTGATCGGGCATACCAGCCTGGTCGCCTACAACTTCATGGACGACGAAGTCCCCGGGCTCAAACCCTACGAAGAACGAGGGTACTGGCGCGACGTGGGCACGCTTGACGCCTATTGGCAGGCCCATATGGACATTCTGGGCGAATGTCCCATCTTCGACCTGCGGAACAGCAACTGGCCCATCCTGACCGACACCTTCGACGGGCCAACGGCAAGCTTCGCCAAGGCGCGCATCGAGGATTCGATGGTCGGGCAGGGCAGCCAGGTCATTGACGCGGAGATCCGGCGGTCGGTTATCGGGCGCAACGTGCGGATTGAGCCGGGGGCCCGCATCGACGAGTGCATCGTGCTGGACGGGACGGTCATCGGGGCCAAATCGCGGCTGCGCCGCGTCATCATCGACCGGTTTAACGTGATCCCCGCCGCCACGGAGATCGGCGATGACGCGCGGGAAGACCGGCAACGTTACCAAGTCACCAAATCGGGTCTCGTCGTGCTCCCTCGGGGCCGGGCGGCCCGCGTTGACTTGGCTCCCACGGGACAGTAAAGCGCAAGAGAGGGGCGTGCTTGTGGCACCGCCAAGATTTCCGCTTTCCACCTATCGCGTCCAGTTCAATACGGCCTTCTCCTTCGCCGAGGCGACGAAACTCATTCCGTATTGGCATGGGTTGGGCATCACGGATTGCTACTCGTCTCCCTATTTCAAGGCCGTGCCCGGCAGCCCACATGGGTATGACGTCATCGATCCCACGGCGCTGAACCCCGAAGTCGGGACCCACGAGGAGTACGGGGCGTTTGTGAAAGCCCTGCAGGCCTCCGGCATGGGGCAGCTCCTCGACGTCGTGCCCAATCACATGGGGATCGGGCGGATGGTGAATGCCTGGTGGGCCGATGTCCTGGAAAACGGTCCCAGTTCGCCCTATTCCATCTTTTTCGACATCGACTGGGACCCGGTCAAACGCGAGCTGCACGACAAGGTGCTGCTCCCGATCTTGGGGGACCTCTATGGGCATGTCCTCGAAAACCAGGAGATCACGCTCGAATACGAGGAGGGGGCGTTCTTCGTGCGCTACTACGATCACCGGTTGCCGCTGTCCCCCCGGTCCGGCGCCAAGGTGCTGGCCCACCGGCTCGATCGGCTGATCCAATGCGTGGGACGGGGCCACGCGCCGATCGAGGAGCTCCAGAGCATCATTACGGGGCTCGGACACCTGCCGGCCCGTCACGAGCGTGATCCCGGCAGGGTGGAGGAACGGTACCGCGAAAAAGCCATTCTGAGGAAGCGGCTGGCGGCGGTGGTCAGGGACAGCGCGGTCGTCGGGGCCTTCATCAAGGACAATGTGGCGCTGTTCAACGGAACCAAGGGCGATCCCCGCAGCTTCGATCTGCTCGACGATCTTCTCAACGACCAAGTCTACCGGCTGGCCTACTGGCGCGTGGCGTCGGAGGAGATCAACTACCGGCGGTTTTTCGACGTCAACGAGTTGGCGGCGATCCGCGTCGAGGATCCGGCGGTGTTTCAGGAGGTCCACCGGCTGGTGTTCCGGCTGCTGAAAGAGGGGGCGGTGACCGGCTTGCGGATCGACCACGTGGATGGGCTCTACAGTCCCAGCGAGTATCTCACCCAGTTGCAGGCCTGGGCCCGCCGTGAAATGGCTCCCTCCGAGGACAAGGACCGGCCGCTGTATCTGATCGTGGAAAAGATTCTCGGCAAGGACGAGCCGCTGCCCG
>DATIBM010000159.1:0-5602 GCA_035457545.1 Nitrospiraceae bacterium | reverse complement strand
CCTCGCCAACTTGCGCGTGTCCGTCGCCGTGGCCTCCGAATATTTCCACACCGGCTTCGACCAGATGGACCTGATCCAGGAGGGGAACGTCGGCCTCATGCAGGCGATCAAGAAATTCGACGTGACGAAGAATGTCCGGTTCCATGCCTACGCCGCTTGGTGGGCCAGGGCCTATATTCTCCGCTATCTCCTCAATAACTTCCGCCTCGTCAAAATTGGCACGACGCAGGACCAGCGGAAGCTGTTCTATAACCTGCGGAAGGAGAAGGCCAAGCTCGAACGGGAAGGTTATGCGCCGGACACCAAGCTCCTGGCGGACCGGCTCCAGGTCCGGGAGCGGGATGTCATCGAGATGGATCAGCGGCTTGGGAACTGGGAATTATCGCTGGACCAACCGCTCAGCGAGGACTCGGACGGGACCCTGTTGGACGTGCTGCCGTCCGCCGAAACCGGCCATGACGAACGGTTTGCCCAGGAGGAATTGCGATCGCTCTTCCGGAAAAAACTGGCGGAGTTCATCAAGACTCTGGATGAGCGCGAAGAGGATATTCTCCGCAACCGTCTCCTCTCGGAGACCCCCATCACCCTGGAGGATCTGGGAAAGAAATACGACATTACCAAAGAGCGGACCAGACAATTGGAGGCCCGGATCATCAAACGGCTCCGCGACTACCTGAAAAAGGAGGTGAAGGATTTCGAATTCCTGCGTTCATGACCTGACCAGGCCTCCATTTATTGCGTCGATATTTCAACACGTTACAACAATCTTCCCGACTAGGGCAGACCGAGGAAAAGATTTTTCGATTCCGCCCCTTGACTCGGCTGGCTTCATCCCTATCTCTAGGGGCGATCCAGAGAGACGGGATTCACCTGGTTTCGGCGTCATCGACGATCAACTCACAGGTTTCGCTCAACCGTCCACATCAACCGCGGGTTCTGACCTAACAGGAGGTTTTGGTATGGCTACGGAGACGAAGGAGAAGCAGGAAGAGAAGACCGGGAGCGCCTACAAGAATTTCCAGCCGCTCGGCGACCGGGTGTTCATCACCTACACGGAGGAGATGGAACGGACGGCCGGCGGGATCTACGTGCCGGAGACGGCCAAGGAAAAGCCGCAACGAGGGACCGTCCAGGCGATCGGCGAAAAAGTCGAAAAGTTGAAAGTCGGCGACCAGGTGCTCTTCGACAAATACTCCGGCACGAAGCTGAAGATCGACGATACGGATTGCCTGATCCTCAAGGAAGAGGACGTGTTGGGCAAGTTCACGAAGTAACGACCCTCACCGGTTTTTCATCACACGCACATCACTGTTGAAGACGATCGTAAAGGAGGATCACGATGGCGAAGCAACTGCTGTATGACGAGCAGGCGCGGGCGGCGATTTTGAAGGGTGTCAACCAACTGGCTGACGCCGTCAAGGCGACGCTCGGGCCCAAGGGCCGGAATGCCATTCTCGACAAGAAGTTCGGCGCGCCGACCATCACCAAGGACGGCGTGACCGTGGCGAAGGAAGTCGAGCTGAAGAATCCGTATGAAAACATGGGCGCGCAGCTTGTGCGCGAAGTCGCCAGCAAGACCAGCGATGTCGCGGGCGACGGCACGACCACGGCGACCGTGCTGGCTCAGGCGATTTATCGCGAAGGGGCCAAGAACATCACCGCCGGCGCCAATCCCATGGACCTCAAGCGCGGCATCGATCGCGCGGTGGAAGCCGTGGTAGCCGAGTTGAAGAAGCTCAGCAGGCCGTGCCAGAGCAAGAAGGAGATCGCGCAGATCGGCACGATCTCGGCGAACAGCGACGCGACGATCGGCGAGCTGATCGCGGAAGCCATGGAGAAGGTCGGCAAGGACGGCGTGATCACCGTCGAAGAGGCCAAGTCGATGTCCACCTCATTGGATGTCGTCGAGGGCATGCAGTTCGACCGCGGGTACATCTCCCCCTATTTCGTCACCAACGCCGAGCGGATGGAAGCCGTGCTGGATGAGCCGCTCATTCTGATCAACGAAAAGAAAATCAGCAGCATGAAGGACCTGCTTCCCTTGCTGGAGCAGGTGGCCAAGATGGGCAAGCCGCTCGTGATCATCGCCGAGGAAGTCGAAGGGGAAGCGCTGGCAACCCTGGTGGTCAACAAGCTGCGCGGCACGCTGAATGTCTCCGCCGTCAAGGCGCCGGGCTTCGGCGACCGCCGGAAGGCCATGCTGGAGGACATCGCGATCCTGACCGGCGGCCAGGTGATCTCCGAGGACCTCGGGCTCAAGCTGGAGAACGTCAAGCTCACCGACCTGGGCCGGGCCAAGCGCGTGACGATCGACAAGGACAATACGACGATCGTCGAAGGCTACGGCGACCAGAAGAAGATCGAGGGCCGCGTGAAGCAGATCAAGGCCCAGATCGAGGAAACCACGTCCGATTACGATCGCGAGAAGCTGCAGGAGCGGCTGGCCAAGATCGTCGGCGGGGTGGCGGTCATCAACGTCGGCGCGGCGACCGAGACCGAGATGAAGGAGAAGAAGGCGCGCGTGGAAGACGCCCTGCACGCGACCAAGGCGGCCGTGGAAGAGGGCATCGTGCCTGGAGGCGGAGTCGCCTATCTGCGCTGCCTGAAGGCGCTTGAGAGCCTCAAGCTCGACGGCGATCAACAGGTGGGCGTGAACATCGTCCGTCGGGCCCTCGAAGAGCCGATCCGCCAGATCGCGGAGAACGCTGGCGTCGAGGGGTCCGTCGTGGTCAACAAGGTGAAGAGCGAGAGCAAGTCGAGCCTCGGCTTCAATGCCGCGAACGACCAGTATGTGGACATGCTGGAAGCCGGCATCATCGATCCGACCAAGGTCTCGCGCTGCGCGTTGCAGAACGCGGCGAGCGTGGCCGGCCTGATGCTGACGACCCAGGTGATGATCACCGAGCTGCCGGAAGAGAAGAAGGAACCGCTCGGCGGCCACGGGCACAATCACGGGATGGACGGCATGTACTAAGCCGCACGAACAGCGGTTGTGTCTTCACGGGCCGGGCGGGGAGCATCCCCGCCCGGCCCGTGCATTTTTACGGCGCAAGCTGTCGTGTCTCCCTCACCGCCTCCTCTCCCCCCGTGGGGGAGAGGGTAAGGGAGAGGAGGAATGCCCGGCGGACAGCCGTTTCATGACCCGTCGCAAGAGCGTAGACTGTTCCGGATGCACGAAGAAGGTGCGGAACAAGCCGTTTACATATTCCGTATGGCTTCGGTGGTCCGCGAGAAAGCGCGTCATGGCCTCGGATCGGTTGGCGGCGTCGTATCCGAGCCGGACTGCGCAACGGGTCAGCTCCTGCGCGTCTTCCGGCAGGGCATGGGTTTGCAGGTCATGCACCATTTGGAGCTTATGCTCCACGTCGCGCAGAAACACATAGGCACTCGAAAGGGCCTTGGCTTCTGCTCCCGCCAGCAGCCCCGCTTCCTGGAAGCGTTTCAAGGACGCCTGCGTGCCCCGTTGCCAGATCGCCGGCATCCGCCGCCCCCCGAGCAATTGAATGCTTTGGACCAGGAACTCGATTTCGCGGATGCCGCCGGTCCCGAGCTTGACGTTGCGTGATTCCTGGCCTCGCTTCGCGACCTTCCGGTCGATCATGTCCTTCACCCCCCGGACTTCCAGGAGGAGTCGGCGGCTGTCGCTCTCGGTCCGATATCCGTGGCCCAGGATGAACGGTCTCATGAGCCGAAGAAAGGCCCGCCCCACCTGCTGATCCCCCGCCACCGGCGCCGCCTTCAGCAAGGCCATCCGTTCCCACGTTTGGCCGCGGGTCGCGTAGTACTGCTCATAACTCTTGAGCGAGCGCGACAACTGTCCCACCGTGCCCTCAGCCCGCAGGCGCAGATCCACCCGGAAGACCGTCCCCTCCGTGGTCACGTCGGTCAACGCATGGGTCAGTTCCCGGGCCAGCCGCTCAAAATATTCCTCGTTTGGGATGCCGCGCGTGATTTTGCCCATTGTTTGAGCTGTCCGCTGCCCTTGTTCGTCCGGGCCGGTGGTCATCCCGTCGTCCGAATAGACATAGATCAGGTCCACATCCGAGCTATAGTTGAGTTCCCGCCCTCCCAACTTCCCCATGCCGATCACGGCGAATCCGCTGTCCACCCAGACGCCACGGCGATTCCGCTCCCGCGGGCGGCCGTAGCAGCTTCGCAGGTCCGCCTCCACGATCCCATAGGCCGCGTGAATCAGCACGCAGGCCAGGTCGGAGAGGGCCGTGGTGGTCTCTGGCACGGAGGCCAGCCGCAAGAGATCGCGCATCCCGATCCGCAGCATCTCCCGCCGCTTGAACCGTCGCAGAGCGTCGAGTTGCAGTTCCTTGGCGGTCACGTTGCCGAGCATGCCCTCGAGCGACGCCTGCAACGAGCGTTGTGTCGGGGCCTGATCCAATACTCCGGGGCTGGACAACCAATAGACCAGCGTCGGATCGCGAATGAGGGTATCCGCCATGGCCGGGCTGTTGCCGAAAATGATGCAGAGGTAATGGAGGAGACGGGGCGACTCCCGCAGATAGTCGTACAACGTCCCGCGGTTGATGGTGGCCTGGACATACCGGTCCCAATGGACCAGCGCCCGGTCCGGATCGGCCGTCTCGGCAATCCCGGCCAGCAAATCGGACAGGATGGCGCCCAGCTTCTGGCGTGTCAGCGGATCGCCCGCGAGCGATTGAAGATTCGCATCCGCTTCTCGCCAATCGGTCACGCCATAGGGGCGAAGCAGCCGTGCGACCTCCTGCGGATCGAGTCCTTCCGCAAAGAGCAAGGGGGTCGGGTCCGGCCGATCCTGGATTGGCCTGGAAGGCAGGGATGCGCGGGAAGGAGACCGATGTTTACTTCGCATCGCGATGGATTATACTGGCGGGACCCTTCAAGGACAATGAATCCCGGACCCACCAGTGTGACCGCTCTCGCGAAGCCATGAAGCAGGCAACTGTGTCCGAGATTCACCGTCCGGAGATGATCGAGCGGCTCCAAGCCACCTGTCCGCAGATCGATCCCGCCGTGATCCGCGACTTCGTCACCCGGATGGACGAGGACTATCTCCGCCAACAGCCGATCGACATGGTGGCGACCCACCTCGCGCTCGCCGACCGATTGACTCCACGGGAGCCTTGCCACGTGCAGATCTCGCCGGAGGCGGACGGCCTCCTGACGATCTCGATCGTGGCCTACGATTACTTTTCCGAGTTTGCGGCCATCTGCGGCCTGCTTTCGGCCTTCGGGTTGGACATCCGCGAAGGGCGCATTTACACGTTCGAGGAGGCCGGCGCCGCTCCTCCTTCGCCCGTCCGGAGCCGGTTCGGACGCCCCCGCCAGACCCGTCCTGGCCTGAGCCGCAAGAAGATCGTCGATCTCTTTCGGGTCCGGCCGCTGGAGAAGATTCGCTTCGAGGCGAAGGAACAGCGTCAGTTGGTCGAAGAGCTTCGCCTGATCGTTCGGTTGCTGGACGAGTCCCGCCTGGAGGACGTGCGGCGCCGGGTCAACCGCCGCCTGGTGGAAATGTTGAGCCGCCGCCGCGGAGCCTTCACGACATTACTTGAGCCGGTGGAGATCCGCTTCGACAATCAGACCTCCCCCACCGACACAATCATGGTGATCC
>DATIBM010000158.1:0-2666 GCA_035457545.1 Nitrospiraceae bacterium | reverse complement strand
TACCGCTGTGACGACCGAGCGCGGGACGGCGGTCTTCCAAGCGCTCTATGCCGATCGGGCGGTCTCCCAGTCCTGCGTGGGTTGTCATAACGGACACGAAAACAGCCCGAAACGGGATTTCAAGAGGGGCGACGTCATGGGCGGGATTCTGCTGACCATTCCACTTCCTCCCGAATAGCGGGAACGCTGCCTGTCCGCCGGGAAAAACTCGGTCTGTCGTAACATCCCGTCAGTGACCTGAAGCGCTACAGTAAACTGCCAGGACCAGACTGGCGTCAGAAAGAGCACATCATGACAAAGACATGGTTTGTGACGGGAGGGACCCGCGGGATCAGCGCCGGGATCGTGAAGGCTGCCCTCAGCGCCTCTATCATGCGGCCAGCCTCGCCATATGCCCATCTGCCTGTGATGGGATTTCCCCGATGAGGGGACTGTCTCGCCGTGAGATGATCCGCCTGCTCGGTGGTGGGGTTGTCTGGTGGATAACCGGGAGTCTGCTGTCTCGGCCAAAGGCGGTCTTTGCTCAGGATCACCTCTGTGTGGTGCGGCCAGAGCAAACGGAAGGTCCCTACTTCATCGATGAGCGCTTGAATCGATCTGATATTCGATCGGACCCGACGAACGACCAAGTCAAGCCGGGCACGCCCTTGAACCTCGCCGTGGTCATCTCGCGTCTGAACGCCGGGGGTTGCCAGCGGATTGAGGGGGCGCAAGTGGATCTCTGGCACTGTGACGCGCTCGGCCGGTATTCGGATGTCGAGGATCCGCACTTTAACACCCACGGCCAGAAGTTTTTACGAGGATATCAGCTGACGGACGCGCGAGGGGAGGCCAAGTTCCTGACCATCTATCCTGGTTGGTATCCCGGCCGGACGGTGCATATACACATCAAAGTGCGGACGACGCCGCAAGCGGCACGGGGCTACGAATTCACGTCGCAGATGTATTTTCCCGATACGCTGACCGACGAGGTCCATGCACAACCACCTTACGCTGCGAAAGGTCGCCGCCGGTCGCGAAATGAGGACGACCGGATCTTCAGGAGAGGCGGCGACCGCTTGATGCTCAATCCAACGCCCACGGCCGGTGGGTATGGAACCACCTTTTCGATCGCGCTGCAGATTCCGTAAGATCCTCCCCTAGGGCCGGTTCGCCCCGAATCCGACTGCGACGCTGCCAGGCACCGAGGGAACATAACATGGATCCATATGCTCCCAGATTCCGTCGTGTTTCGCGTTCATGCCCCATCCGCGCACATAGATGAGCGAGAGCACCGGTTCCGTGTGCCGGTGTCCGCGAAGCACTCGTCCGACCACCGTCATACGGGCCCACTGCCTATAGGCCGGCGGAAGCTGGTCCTTCCCTACGATGAGCCAGAAGGAGCCGCCTTCAGGACCATCGGGACTTATGGGACGATGGGGCATATAATCCTGGTCCAGGGGCGGTAATGAGCCCGCAGCTCATCAGCTTCCTCTTCAATGAGCGTTCCCCCCCAAGAGCACCACCTTCCCTTCGAACTGCTCGGGATGCGCGGTCATCTGGCTGAGTGTCGCTTCTGGCTCGGCCATTCGCACGTAATAGCGGGGGATGCTGGAGCACCCTGAAAACGCGAGGGTCGTTCCGACCCCACCGCCGCATACGCACACCAGAATCACGGCCAACGGTCATCGGTTATCCGTATTGTCATTCCAGTGTCAATCGCATTGGCCATGTTGGTTGCCGTGCTAATCAGCCTCGGTATGTGCTCCCTTAATCGTCAATCTTGGCCGCAGAAGCAACGCACCGGCTTACCGCCTGAGCAATCCCTTGAGGAGGTCCTTGCCTTGCTGCTCGAGATCTTTGGGTCTCGTCGTTCCATCCAACAGTCCCTTGATCGCTTCCTTGGCTTTCTCCTGCGCCTGTTCCTGGAGGTTCCCGGTCAGCGCTTTTGTATCCAACTGGTAGGAGGGCTGTTGCACCGTGCCGGTGATGAAGAGCGGGAGCTTGAGCCGGCCTTCTTTCAACGCAATCTTGGTGATGGGAGAAGACCCTGCCAGCCGCTGGCTCAGCGCTTGGGCGAGATTTAGGTCCACTGCGAGATTGAGCGCCTGATCGAAGGCCACCGTGCCCGCGCCCGTGGCCTGAAAATCGTGGCTGTCCATCAGGAGCCGCGGCACATTGACGACGCCCTGTTTGATCATCACGTCGGTTTCGATGGTCGAGAAGACGGTCGTTTTGACGCGCTCGGGCGACACTCCTACCACCTTCAAGAGCGTGACCGCTTCTTCCATCAGGTTGATGCCTTCGATCTTTCCATTCTTGATGCGCAGGTGTCCCGGTCCCTCCAGCGCTTGGGTCAGCTCCGGCAGGGAGAAGCCGCGGCCGGCGACGGCCAGGTCCACCGCGGCCGTGCCGCTCATCGACACCGTGCTGTCCGGACTCACGGCTTCCAGCGCCGGGCCGAGTTGCAACCCGTCGATCTTGACCGTGCCTCGAAACGGCGGAGCCGGTGATCCCACCACGAGACCACCTTCCGCCTTGAACTGGCCGTTCAACAGTTGGAACGAGACGTTGGACAGACGCGCGTCCTGCCCCTTGAGATCCGCATTCACGAGGAGATGTTTGAGCTCCACCGATTTCGCGAGGCCGGTTTCGACCGGCAGATCGGCGGTCTGGACAGAGGGGGA
>DATIBM010000157.1:0-5116 GCA_035457545.1 Nitrospiraceae bacterium | reverse complement strand
TGTCCTCGGCATGGTCGGTTTCGTGCGTGGCCTCGGCGCCGGTTGCCGCGATGGCGGCGACCGGCCAGAGCCACACAGTCAGCGCACAGCAAAGGACGAGCTTCCGAGTCGCTGCCCCCAACAAGGCGAAACCCGTTTCTCTCATGACCTTCTACGCTCCTTTAGCCGGAGGGAACCTTGCCTCTGACCTCTCGCCTGAACTGAGCGTTCCCACGGTCCTCTCAGCCCTCAGTCCTCAGCACTGTACTAAAAGAACCATTGCGCGCGGAAGAAAAATGATCGCGGCATCCCGGCATGGGCCACCCCTAAGCCGATACTCCCTTCTCCCTGGTTGATAAAATACTTCTGATCCAACAGGTTGATTACGTCAAACCCCAGCAATAATTTCTGGCGATCCCAGGGCAAGGGAATCGTGTGGGTCAGGGACAGGTTGTAGATTGTGTAGGAGGGCACATGGGTTGAATTGGTCTTGGCCTCCTCGTTCTCCGCGGTGCGCAGGCCGGACCCGTACAACATTTGCCCTGTGATCGTCGTGCGCTGCAAGAAGCGATAACTCAGCACCGCCGAACTGGTCACCATCTGGGTGTGATCGCAGAACACCCCGCCCTTCGAGTTGATGTCGTCGATCTCCTTCTGTTCCAACAGAAAATGGCCCGAATGGAGTCCGTAGCCCTTGCATTGTCCCCAGGCGACGTTGCCCCGCCCGGTGAGATTTTCGGTAAACTTGACCTTGAGAGCCCCGTCGATCCCCCGTTGCCAGCCCCGTTCAAAGGCAAAATAGTTCAGTAGCGGCGTCGTTCCAAACTGTCCGGCATCAGAGAGATAGCGCGCTAACTTATAGTATCCCGTTAACTCCAGCGTGGCCCACTTGGTCAGCGCATGGTAGCTGCCGACCTGGAAATAATGCGCCCGTTCCGCCCTCACATTGTTGTTGGTCAGGTTCTCCGGCTCGGCCGTGGTGCCCACTACTCCAAGCTTCGCGAAGGAGATCGCTTCCAAATTCGGCGGCGTGAACTGCCGGCCGTAATAGGCATGGAAGACGTTGGCCTGGTTCGCCTTGTAGGTGACCCCGATCCTCGGGCTGACCTGGCCTTCGCTGACCAGATATTGGACCGCATCGCCACGGACCCCGATGTTGAAGGTCCAGTGGTCGTTCGGCGACCACTGATCCTGGATCCAGACTTCCTGCCTCCAGCCGATCAACCGGTTGTCGGACCGGATGTTCCGCAGATCGCCGATCGGTTCCCCCGTTGCCGGGTCGCGATCAAAGGCAAAGATCCCGGTCTTGTTCACCGCCTGCGTCCGATCGATCTGGAAGCCCACCTTGATCAAGTGATATTTGTTCGGAATGTAGGTATGGTCGAACCGCACCCCGGCTGAATAGGCCATCCGATCCTGATCCGCCGCCGAGAAGGGCTCCTCCGGATCGGCCGTGTAGGCCAATACGTTGAACGGATCAGTCTTGAACGTGGCTCTGGTATGGCGGAAATAGGTCGAGAGACTGAAAAAGTTGCTGGCATTGACGTCGTGCCGCCAGACCAGATGGCCGTATTGATTGTTTTCCTTCTGGTTCTCGTCAACGGCTTGCGACGGCACAGGCACGAATCCCGGCCGGCTGGCTTCCAGTAACGGGAGAATTTGTCCGCTGGGATCAACCTCCTGCCCAGGAGACGTGGGAATCTGGTACTTGGCGACGGAATTCAGGAACACCAGACTCAGATTGTTTTTGTTATCCATCTGATAGTCGCCGCGAAAGAAGGTTTGGTTCCGCTCGCTCTGGCCGTGAAAAATCGAATGGCCCAAGGTGGGCGGCTCGATCCCACGATTCGTCGTCGTATAACTGTTGAGGATGTAATAGCGGAACTTCTCGCCGACCGTGCCCCCGTACTCGAACGACGGATTGATCGTCTGGTTGGAGCCGCCGAACATCTGGAGGGACCCGAATCCCGGCTTGGTGCCGCTCTTCGTCGTGATGTCGATCACCGCCGCCGTCTTGTTGCCGTACTGGGCTTCCATGCCGCCAAGGATGATGTCCGCCCGCTCCCAAGCCCGCGGGGTGATCACATCAGAAAACGTGGAAGAGACCGTGTCCGGGATCGGCACCCCATCGATCCGGAATTGCAGATTGGCATGGTCCTGCCGGATGTGGACCTGTTTCAGCGCGCCGTAAGTCGCGCTGGGAATGGTCAGCAGCACATCGTGCAGCTCGTTATTGTTGCCGCGCGGCAACTCCTCGACCTCCCGGCGGCTGACGGCATAGGTCGCGCTGGAAGCCTTGTATTGAATCGGCGCCAGGGGAGACACGATCTCCAGCGCAATTTCCCTGGTCTCAGCCAGCGTGAGCACGACCGGTTCGGGAGGCACCGCCCCCATCTTCACCACGATGTACTCGCTGCTATAGGTATCCAACACGGCGTTGACCGAATAGGTGCCCTCGGCCGGGATCTCCGCTTGAAACTCTCCCGCGTCATTGGTCACCGCGCTGGAGATAGGATTCCCCTCCTGGTCTCTGACCTGCACGATGGCTTGCGGCACTCGGCGCAGATCCTGGTTCTGGACGACCCCGCTGATCTGACTCATCTGCGGCCCGGGCTCCAGCTCTTGGGCCTGAACAATTGACAACGGAATGATGGCTCCGGCCAGCAGGCAACAGGTCATGGCCGTCCCACACGAACATCTGACAGCACGATGCATCTTGTCCTCCTCATCACCGACCACAACGGACGACCGCGAATCACGACCGACCGCGATGCGATCGGCCTGATTCAACAGCATGGATTGGGTTGTGTTGACGGGAATCAGAGAACCGGGGGAGCCCTGGGAGAGGCGGTGACAATCAGCGCCGATGCGACATGGGCGGCGACCGCAGAAACGATTTCCTCGCACGGAACCAGAAAACGTTGAACGGGAGAAACGACGGCCAGGACCGACTGGCCTGTATGGTGCTGAACCCACTGGCAGAGGTCCGAGTCGGAATGTTCATGTCCGTCATGATCCGCTGCGGCCAGCTCATGGTGCACCCCCAGGGCTGCCGCAAAGGGCATGATCGCCAGCAGCAGCAGAATGAGGGTATGTGCGGTGAGGCCCGCAGCCAGGCGACCGCATCGATGGGAACGAGATGTGATCGAGGGAATCATAGAGGGGGCGGACCGTAACCTAGTCGCCATGGGCCTGTCAATGTCCGCATCCGTCGATACCGAGTCCGCCGCCGAAGATATTCTTCATGGTCGGGGGAGGCGGCGACCCTCCCGCAGATTCTGGAGCCGCATTCCTGCTATCACCGTCCGTACCCAGCCCCATCCCGCCCGTCGCAAAGGATGACAATACCCGCTCCAATGGCGTGCCACAATCGGGACAGGCCTGTTTGGGGGCGTCATTGATCCCTTGCAGAAACGCCCTGCGTCCGGCGCAGGCTGGAACCAGCCGGCATTCCTTCGCTATATATTCATAGATCGGCATGGTGATGGATTATGGATTAAAGGGGCTGGGTCGGTGACAAGCCTCCCACGGTCATCATGTATTGGACTTCTTTGATAAATCTCGCTATCCTTGTGACTTTATTAACGATCTCTGGATCGACTTCTTTCACGGCATCATACACCGAACGCTGGCCCACCCACGATAGGTCGTTCGCTTCCTCTGTCGGGGGATCACATCATGGTCGGTGGACGGGACGCATGCCGAAGCGACCAGAAAGGACAGTGAGCCATGTTCAGGCCGGTTGATAACCAGCACGTCATCGAAATTAAACCTCTTCCTTCGCCGAGGCAAGTCAAAACCAAGCTGCCGTTGACCGAGCAGGCCTCGTCGGTGGTGTATGAAACCCGCCAGGCCATCAGAAACATTTTGCATGGCATCGACCGGGATCGGCTGCTCGTCATCGTCGGTCCCTGTTCTATCCATGACCCGGACGCGGCCTACGACTACGCCGACCGGCTGAAAACCGTCGCGGATGCCCTGCGCGACCGTGTCTTGATTGTGATGCGCACCTACTTCGAGAAACCCCGCACCACGGTCGGATGGAAGGGCCTCATCAACGATCCGCACCTCGACGGAACCTGCGACATCGCGCTGGGCATCGAGCTGGCGCGGACGATTTTGCTGAACATCAACCACCGCGGCATCCCTTGCGCCAGCGAGCTGCTCGACCCGGTCGTGCCGCAATATATCGCCGACCTGGTGAGCTGGGCCGCCATCGGCGCCAGGACCACGGAAAGCCAGACCCACCGAGAGATGGCAAGCGGTCTGTCCATGCCCATCGGTTTCAAGAACGGGACGGAGGGCAGCTTCCAGGTTGCCATCAACGCGATGGTTGCAGCCCGCACACCGCATCATTTTGTCGGCATCAACGCCGACGGGGCCACATCGATCATCAAGACCACCGGTAATCCCGACCGCCATATCGTCCTGCGCGGCGGAGGCGGCCGGACGAACTACGGCGCCGAGGACATCGCGCGGGCCGAAGCCGCCGTCGCAAGCGAGGGACTGGCCCGCCCGATCATGGTCGATTGCTCGCACGACAATTCCGGGAAAAACCATCAACGCCAGGTCGAAGTGGCTCGCGAGGTCGTCGCGCAGTTCGACCAAGGCCGGCGATCGATCATGGGCCTCATGTTGGAAAGTCACCTTCAGCCTGGCCGCCAAACCTGGGAGCCCAACAAGCCGCTGGCATACGGGGTCTCGATCACCGATCCTTGCCTCTCCTGGAGCGATACCGAAGCGCTGCTGCATGATCTGGCAGCCAGCCCGGCCGCCCGCCCGGTGTAGCCGGTTGCCCTGGCAATGTGGTGATCGGCCACGCATCTGCTGTCCACAAACCACCGTTGGCCGCATCGAACTCTGCGTTCCGTCTTTGTGCCGACGCATCCTGCCGCGCCGGCCGATGATTTGTGATTGATTCCCAGCCCTCGACCGCCCTACAATTTTTTTCATGTTTCTGACCTTTCACCCCGGAGGCTTGTATGGCGACGACTCATCACGTGCATGACGCCCATACGCACCAGCACGGACCCAATTGCGGCCATCGCGCCATCCTCCACGATGACCATCAGGATTATCTACACGACGGTCATCTCCATCACCTGCATGACGATCACGTGGATGAACATGTGCTGAC
>DATIBM010000156.1:0-2706 GCA_035457545.1 Nitrospiraceae bacterium | reverse complement strand
GAGGTACAGATGAGCAGGCGGCGGCCAGGCAAAACTCCCGCGACGATCGCCGGTAGCCGTGACGCCCGTCGGGCTGCTGAAGGTCGTCGTGCCGCCTGAGAGCAATCCACCGGCCATGAACTGCACCCCATGGAGCTGCGTCATGCCGGCGGGATTATAATGCAGCGCCGATGGATCATCGGCCTGCGCGGCGAAGGCATTCCCCATTCCGGAGGCCGCAGTGCCCTGCCCTTGTATACGAGGCACTTGAGCGCACGCTGGCGACGGTGGTGAGCCCAGCCATGACAGCAATGCCAGCAGACCGGTGAGGACAATCGCGCGCATGGTTAGGTCGGTGCCTCCATCATCACATCGCCATGAGAAGCCGCGCCTGGGACAGCCCTTGAATCATCCCTGGGCGAACCACGTCTGTACGGCCCGTTCAAACTCTTGAGCCTCAAACGGCTTGAGCAGATACGCTTGCGCCCCCATCCCCATGGCCCGCACGGCCAGCTCCCGGGAGCCTGAGGCCGTAATCATGATCACGGGGATCTGAGGGTGCCGTTGACGGATGTGTCTCAAGACTTCCAACCCGTCGATCTGTCCGATCCCGATGTCGAGGAGGACTCCTCCAAACGGCTCGCCACCCATGATGTCAAGCGCCTGCCGACCGTCGGCCGCCGCATGCGGCTGATAGCCCAACCCGTTCAGCCGATCGAGCAACAGCTGGCGGATATCGGGATCGTCATCGACGACCAGGATTTTGCCGGCGACGCCAGGCCCGCCTTCGGCATGGCTCGGAGCGCCGCGGGACCGGACGGGAACCGTAAAGGACAATTCGGCCCCGCCTTCCGGGCGATTCGCCGCAGTCACCTGTCCGCCTTGCAGTTCCACCAGTGCCTTGACAATCGACAGGCCGAGTCCCAACCCTTTCGGGCCAGTCGGTTGTCCTTGCCGGACGCGGAAAAACGGATCAAAGATCGTTTCCAGATGCTCGGGCGGTATTCCAGGACCCGTATCGCGCACACAGATGCAGGCCGTGCGAAGGTCCCGGGATGCCGCCGTCACAGTGATGATGCCGTCGTGAGGGGTATACTTGATGGCATTCTGGACGAGATTGACGATGACCTGGATCAGGCGGTCACGATCCGCCCACGCCGTGAGCGGGCCGGCCTGATATGAGACGTCGAGCCGTTGCCCTTTGGCGCCGGCCAAAGGCCGCAGCTGATCGATCGCATCATGGAGACAGCATTCCACGTCCACTTCCGACGGCAGCATCTCCACGCGGCCGGCCTCGATGCTCGTGCGATCGAGCAAGTCTTCAATCATGCGAATGAGCCGGTCGGAGTTGTCCAGCATACGGGACAGATACCGCTGCTGTTTCTCGTTCAATGGACCGGTCAGGCCGTCCAACAGGTTTTGAAGGAACCCCTTGATTGAGGTCAGGGGCGTCTTCAACTCATGGGACACATGCGATAGAAACTGCGAGCGCAAACGGTCGGCTTGCTCGAGTGCGGCGGTGCGTTCACGGACCTTCAACTCCAATCCGATGTTCCATTCTTCAATCTGTTGATAGGCGGAGGCATTATCCAACGAGATCGCCACCTGATTGGCCACAGTGGTCATCAGCTCCAAATCGTCATGTGTCAGGCTGTACTCCTGCGTCCGATCCACCATCAGGGCGCCGAGAATGCGCTCCTGGATTTTCAGGGGGACCACGATGAGCGCCTTGGTTTTGCTGATCTCCGCCAATCTTTGGTTCAAGGGGTGGAGCTGGGACCGGACCGCCTCGATGTCCTGGATCAGGAGCGGACGCCCTTGAAGCACCACTGTTCCTTCCGGACTGTCCGGATCCGTCACCGGAATCCGGCAGGAAAGGGCAAAGGTCTCCACGTCCGGAGATACACCGATGACACGAGCATGTTCGATGACGCGTCGCGCCGGATCAAAAAACGACACCATGGCGCGATCATAGTGAAGGTCGCGGGTGAGGGTCTCCAACACCTGTTGCACCAGTGCGTGCCGGTCCAGGGTGGAACCGAACAGCAATCCGGCACGATGGAGGGCCGTCAGCTGCGTCACTTTCCGGCGCAATTCCACCCTGGTCTGTTCCTGCTCCAGATACGCTTCACGCAATTCCTCATGCCGGGACTCGACAAAGGTGATCTGTTCCCGGATCAAGGCCTCACGACGCGAGCTTTCCCTGCCTAAATACCGGTTGATCGACAAGCCCGCGACCAGAATCGGCAATACCCCCGCCAGCACAAGGTCGCGGAGGACGACGACGGTAGACAGAGTCCAGAACCCCGCCGCAAGGACCATTCCTGCCAGACTGCTCCAGAGAAACCAGGGCACCTGCTGCTTTGGCGGAGAGGGCCACTTGAGATGATCCGGAGCGGCCCCCGGACCGGCGGAGCCGGGCCCCGTCGGACCGGCCGGTTCTGGCCGGGGTCTTTCCGGCCGGCGGAGGCGCCACCGTTTCGCCCCCTCGCCCTGCCAGCGAATGGTCCAACGGCACCAGTCATCGTCATTGGCCATGCAGGTGAGCGTGGTCAAACCGGCTGGAGGAAGACCATGGACCCGGGCGGGTACCGCGGCCAGGATGCCTTGCGCCGACTGGCAGACCAGGTGCGCGCACCGTCTCCGGAACGGACCGAATTGGAGCAAGGTCCGATCGGAAAAGCGCATGGCCAGTGTGGCCCACGTCGGCGTGATGTCGACGACCCG
>DATIBM010000155.1:0-2847 GCA_035457545.1 Nitrospiraceae bacterium | reverse complement strand
AGTCGAGGCCGCGCCGGAGCCATGTGACGCGCTGTTTCGACGATCCATGCGTCCAGCTTTCCGGCTGCACGTAGCCTTGCGACATATGTTGCAACCGGTCGTCCCCGATCGCGGCCGCGACCCGGAGCCCTTCCTCGAAATCACCAGGCTCGATCAGGCGCCGCTCGCGACGGGCATGGTGCCCCCACACGCCGGCCAAACGATCGGCCTGCAACTCCATCTTCACCGACAGCACATTCGCCTCGGCCGTGGAGGTCTGGCGCTGGCGATGGGCCACCTGCGCCGCCACCCCGAGCAGGTTTTGCACATGATGGCCGATCTTGCGGGCGATGACGTAGGCCTGCGCGAAATCGCCGGGCGCGCCCAGCCGCTGGGACAGCTCCTGGAAGAACGACAGGTCCAGATAGACCCTGTGGTCGCCGAGGCAGTAAAAGGGTCCGACCGCCGATGAGGCCGTGCCGCAGACCGAATGCACGGCGCCGGAGAAGAGGACCAAGCGGGGTTCGTCGTAGGATCGGCCTTTTTGCGAGAACAGCGAACGCCAGGTGTCCTCCGTGTCGGCAAGCACCACGGAGGCGAATTTCCCCAGTTGATCTTGCAGCGGTTGTGCCGGGCCTGGAGACTCAGCCGGCGAAGAAACGGCCCCGTCCTGAATGCCGCCGATCATGTTCAGGATCTGCAAGGGATTGGTCCCGGTGAGAAAGCTGACGGCAAGCACAAGGACAATCCCGCCGAGCCCGATGCCGACTCCGGGACGAACGGGGCCCATGCCTCGGCGATCTTCGATGTTGTCGCTTTGACGTTGCCCCTCCCATCGCATGGCCGCACCTCCTCTACCAGAACGAGGCCTTAGCACAGCATACTGAGGGCGCTCGGATCAAGGAGGCCGAACGCCAACGGACCATGGCCCACTGATGCCGGTATCGGTTGCGGGATCAACTGCAACAGGGCTAAGCTCGGCCCGCGTCGAGAGTGGACCATTCGCCCGACGGCCATGGCTGTGAGAGCCGATAGATAGGGGAGTCTTTGATTGTGAGCGATCCGGCACCGATGGTCGAACTACGGAATGTCACGGCTTTCAGAGGCGACACCAAGGTGTTCGACCGGCTCACTCTGTCGTTTCAGGCCGGGCAACATACGGCGATCCTGGGTCCGAACGGGGCGGGGAAATCGACCCTGCTTAAACTGCTCTCCTGCGAGCTGCACCCTGCGCCTTACGACGAAGCGGTGGTGCGTCTGTTTGGAAGGGAGCGATGGAACGTGTGGGAGTTGAGGAAGCATTTGGGGGTTGTCTCCCATGACCTCCAACACCAGTATCTGGAACAGGTCACGGGGCTGGAGGTGATCCTCTCGGGGTACTATGCGAGCATCGGCACGTACGATCATCAACGGTTCGAGATGGGGCACCGAACCAGGGCGCGGGACATCGCCCGGACGCTGGGGGTCAGTGATCTGATTGCCCGGCCGTTCGGCACGCTCTCGACCGGCGAGCAGCGCCGTTTCCTGTTGGGCCGGGCGCTGGTGCATGATCCGGCGGTGCTGGTCTTTGACGAACCGACCAGCGGGCTTGACCTGCTGGCCTGTTTTGCCTACTTGGAGACGATGCGGGCGCTGATGCGTTCGGGCAAGACCTTGCTCCTTGTGACCCACCACATCCATGAGATCCCTCCGGAGATCGAGCGTGTCGTGCTGCTGAAAGGCGGTCAGGTCGTCGCCGACGGTGCCAAGGCACAGGTGCTGACGGGAGAGGCGCTGACGCGGCTCTATGGGATGCCCGTCAAGCTCGTTCAGGTCAATGGCTTTTATCAAGCCATGCCGGGGGCGAAACGATAACGCGGGCTCTTGTCGAGGGCAGGCAGTGGAGCGTATCATCGTGGTCTCTCCAAGCCCACAAGGAGCGTTGTATGACACACGAAACCACGCCTCGCGCTTCGCGCACCGCCTCTCTTGATCGCAGCATCGAACAGCTCCGGCAGCAACTGGCTCAGTTGGTGCCTCTGATCGCGGAGTGGAAAGATCATCAGGAAAGGGTGCTGGACGATTTCGATTCCAAGGCGGAGCAACTGATTCGTGAAGCCATGGGCGACACGTCCAGGATGGTGGAAGCTTATGAATATGCGCAACTCGGCGCGGCCGCCGGACTGGTCAACTTTCCGGACGAGGCGCCGGAGGGTGGGGAGACCACTCGTGATCAGAAGCGGGAGAGTCTCAACCAGCGGAAGCGCGTGCTGGAGAGCTGCATCGCCGAACTGGAGGCCGACCGGGCGGCGGTTGTCGCTCAAGCGGGGCACGATGTCCAAGCCGTGATCGGACCTCACGTGGCCCATCATATGACCTCCGAGTTGCGCAGCGTGCACGTGAATGCCTCGCTCAAGGAGGCAGGCCGGCTCATGCAGCAATGGACGATCGGGTCGCTGCTCGTGACGGACGACAAGGCATTCGTCGGGTTGATCACGGACTCCGACTTGGCTCGTGAAGTGGTGGCGAAAGGCCTGGACGCGGCAGTGACCAAGGTCAAGGCCTGTCTGCGCAGCCCGATCCCCGCCATCGAGGGCGATCGCCCGATTATCGATGCCGTCCGGATGATGAAGGACAAGGCCACTCGCCACCTGGCGGTCACGGATCGGGGAGAGATCGTCGGCCTGATCTCCGTATCGAATATCTTGCGTTATTACTCCGGAGTCGTGTGATCGGACTGTGACAGCCTGTGCCAAGTGTTCCTGGCGCGGGCTGTGACGGACGGAGAACGCTCGCTCGCCGCATTACGGGCTTCCGGACATTCCCCCGGAGACCATCCGGCACGACTCACCCCTCCTCCGGCGAACCAAACGGCACAGGCCGCGGTTG
>DATIBM010000154.1:0-15865 GCA_035457545.1 Nitrospiraceae bacterium | reverse complement strand
ATCCATCGCAATTGATAGGCGCTCCCCTCAAGGCCCTTGAAGGTCAGGGCCCCGGTGAGCACCTGCGCTCGCTCCTGGATCGTTCCGGAGAGCGTCATGTCGCGAAAGGGCCCGCTGGCACGATCCCGGTGGACCGTCACCTGATCCAGAAACAGTTGGTCGAGCGGCAACCGTGGAATCGGCTGGAACAGGGCCCCAAGCGCGAGGGCCGGCTGTTTCGACGGGCCTGCGTCGTCGGTGGGTTCAGGCCAACCCCGCTCGTCCTGCAACACAATCGACGCGCGGGGGACGACGACCGTGTTGACTCGTCCCCTGAGCAATTCTCGCAGGTCGTACTCCACCTGCACGTCCTCCAGTTGGAGGCGTAGGTGCTCAGGACCGAGGTCTCTCTGGACCGACAGGCGCGGGATGCGCAGGGAGGTCAGGCCCGGCCGGTCTACCTGGACGATGACCTGGTCAAATCCACGCTGGATCAAGAGACGGGCCAGCAGACGGGACGCCAGGTCCGGCAGGATGCCATACAGCAGGAGCATCAGGCCGAGGGTGATCAGGAGCAGGCCGGCGAGAATTTTGGCGAGTCGCGTCAGCACGGATTCCCGGGAGCTGTCTTGTGACAGGGACGGAGAAGGAACCAGTAGAGGAGATCGGCAGCCGAGTCAACAGTCTTGGTGGATTCGATACAGGCTTGCCGGCATGATTGGAGCAAAACTGAGCTCAGTCCGCGCCGAAGGGAAGGTCCAACACATACAGCCAGGTTCCGTCCTGTTGCCGGCGGAGCACCTCGACGCTCTTGCCGCCCATTTCCACGGCCGACCCGTCAGGCCCCCTGCCGGTCAACTTCCATTGTCCGCTGAGGACGGCCATGTCGCCGGACTCCAGGACATAGCGGGTCGTCAGATCCATGCGAGGCTTGAGGGCGAGGAAGCCCTGCAAAGCGGTCCGAATGGCCTCTCGCCCTTGTACCTCCTGACCCGGCTGCGGGACGAGCTTCGCGTTCGGTTCATAGAGCGCGAGCAACCCGTCCAGATCCCCTTCGTTGAACCGTTCATTGAATACCGCATGCATCTCTTCCGGTCGTCGAATCGACATGGTCTCTCCCAACGGAGCCGTCCTCAGGTCATATCCCTCTACTGCGATCGTCATTCCAGCGTCCGGCAGTATTGTTCGAACTGGAGGACAAAGGCAACAAATTCGTCTCCGCCTTGCTGCCGATACCGCCTGGGCGACACGTTGGCGAGCCGTTCTCGCGCCAACTGCCGGCAGGCCTCTCGTTCAGCCCGTTGCATCTGCGGCTGTAGGCGCGCCTGCTCCTCCGGGGATCGGCGCAACAGCGACTGCTGCATCTGTTGAAGCCCGCGATAATGATCGTACAACTCCGGCTGGGGAGTATCATCTTCGGCATGCACGATCGCATCTCCTAGCCCCAGGCACAATAAGCCACTAATCAACGCGATCAGGACCTGTTTCATTTCTCACCTCCCAACCGAGCCTGGCACCTTCGGAACCGCAGTGGTCTCATCCAAGTTCACTGCGCGGGGACATTTCGATGGAACCTTCATTCGCACACAGAATTGCCTGTTCAGGCTCCCAGTGAAATAGCGCGGACTTGTGAGGGTGCCGAGTAAGGCACAAGCCTCTTCAGTCTGAGAATGGGTCGTTCAAAACAAGACCACGACAGGCTTGCGACAGCGATCAGAGCGCACAGCCAGAGAACCAGTTGCCCATAGAATCCGATGTTCACTGACAACGCATCAACCATCTTCATCACCACTCCTGCCATTAAGGCATGCCAGAGGTAGAATCCGTAACATCGCTTGCCGACAAATGTAAGTGGGCGAGAACTGAGCGCAGAGCGTACCCCTCCTTCACACCTCAGGCTTGCCCCAACCAGGACTGCCCAAGCCACGGCAATCCATGTGTAACCAAACAGGGTGAACATGAGCGGTCGCGTCTGCGGAAAGGACGGACTAAAAGGGCCGAGAAAAGTCACAAAGAGAATACCGAAGGCTAACCAACTCCACCTACGGCAGTAGCTCATCGTCTGCGCTTTGGTCGTCTCACTGCTGATCAGTAACGCAATGACCGCCCCTGATGCGAGAGCGTCCAGCCTGCAGAACGTCAGCACATAGACAGCAGGGTAGTCTAAGAACGAATAGGCCAGACTTCTGGCAAGAGGCGACAGGGCGATCATCATCAGGCTGATCATCAATAGCGCTTTTCTATTGAACCAATGCACCACGATGGGCCAAACCAAGTAGAACTGCTCTTCCACGGCCAGGCTCCAGAGGATCATCACGACGATCGGTTGCCAGCCATTGAGCGCGATATGCAGATTCCCGGCATAAAACAGGTAGGCCAGCCAGCCATTGAAGTCCTTCAGAACTCCCAAGGGATCGAGAAGTATCGTGTTCACCTGCAGGATGAGAAGATAGAGGACGGCGAGCGGGAGAATCCGAAGACCTCGGCGATACCAAAACACTTGCAGTGGACTTCCGACTTCTCGACTCCAGAGCAAGATCGAAGTAATCAACAGACCGCTGATCACAAAAAATAGATCGACACCAACCCATCCGGCCAGGCTCATCCCCCAGAACACACGCTGGAGCGTTCCTTCCAACATTTCCCGGGGCAGTCCTGCATCATCACGAAATAGGAATGGGACGTGATACCAGGTGACCAGCAGAATGGCGATCCCCCTCAGCCCATCGAGGCTGGACAAGTACGCTACCGCGCTATGCCCCGTCACACGTTCAACGGTTTCGGCATTGCGATCCGCAACCTCGACCGCCAAGTCCGATATCATCGTGGTACATCGCAACTTATGACGTGATACATGAAGACGCTACAGATGACCATGACGCGACAAGCGGTCATGGCTGACCCGCGTCACATCTCGAGACGGATGCCTTGCTGCGCGGGAATCTTGTCGATCAACCGAAAGTCGGTGCGCACCGACGCGATCGTTTCGCCCCGCTGCTCGATACAGGAGGTTGCGATCGGTCCCAGCCAGCCGTCGGCCCTATCCAAGTAGCCGATCTTGTACGGGTCGATCCCCATAATCCGGCAACAGGTCGCATCGACCGCCGGCAGATTGCGCCCCATCACGATCACCCCCACCTGCTTGGGATCGCCCATGATCGGCCCATCGCCTTCCATGCCGACGATGCCGTCCACAATCGCAAACTGCGGCTTCAATGTCGCGGTGATATCCAGGATCGAGTGCTCGATCCCTGCATGGTGCAGCACATTCTTCGGCCACCCGTAATAAATGCCGGGCAACGTCCCGAAGAGATTCTTCATCGACAGGGTCACGCCGGCCCAATGGTGCGTCTTCATCTTGGCCACGGAGACGATCCAATCGACTTCTTTGAAGAGCGTGGGAAATGTCAACATCCGCAAGGACGTCTGTCTCCCGGCGTTCGGCATTTCATAGCCCGTGATGTAATTCAGGTCATGAAACGCGATGCGATCTTCCGTGAGCACATCCGCCAAGCCGGATTCTTCATAGACCGCCAGCGTATCTCTCCGATGGCCGGGTCCCTCGGCGACCATGACGGAAGCGGCCCCGAGGCCGAGAAAGGCCTCGATCGCCCCCCGCAGGACCAGTGGATGGGTGTTGATGTGCGGCGCGCCCCGGCTCGTCTCGACAAGATTCGGCTTGAGCAGAATCCGCCTGTCCTTCACTTCCTCAGCCGTCACTCCGAGCTCGCGCAGACCCCTCGAAATGGCATCCGCGATGTCCACTTGGTAGTGAGCGACTTGCCCCACAAAGGTTTGCGCCTGTTGCGGAAGCCGGAGATACCGCTTCGGGAGCAGCAGCCCTCCAGTTCCAAGCACCACCCCCGCCGCCCCCGCAAGCAGCAGATCGCGACGAGTCAGGCCTTGTCCCGGTCTCGGTTTCGGCTCCTTCTGGTCCAACACACAACTCCTTGCGCAGAGAGAGCAGCACGGGTCCGATCATGATCGAACGGTCAAGACGAACGATCGTGTATCACGAGCCCGCCGCCCGAGGCAGCCAGGAATAGGAGACTCAGCGCGGACGTGTCATAGGGATCATAGCGGGATTGGTTGGCCAGACATCGTTCGACCAGAGCCGTGCTGTTGGCCGGCGTCTGACCCCATGCGGCAAGGCCGAGCAAAGCCCATCCCAACGAGAGCGGCGTCCGTATCTGGCCCATTACTCCCTGCAAGTATTTGAGGCTGAGCGCCACCCTGTCCTGAGAAACCTGCCCGGCCAATCCGGTCAAGGCCGCTCCCGTACTCTCCGGCATCGGATGCAGCTCCTGGCCGAAGACGAGCGTATTCCCGTAATTCCATCCCCCGTGAGGCAACTGCCGGTCCAGCATCATCAGGACGGCTTCCCGGACACGGTCGTGCCGGCCAAGGCCGGTCGCCTGCAATGCCACCACGCTCAGCGCGGTCGGCTCAATCCAGGAATGAGTCCCTGCGACCCAAGGCCATCCCTTTAAGAAGGTATTGTGCGCCAAAGGGTCATCGGGTCGGCGGTGATAGTGCACGCCGGTGGTTTCAAGAAGAAAATGCATCGCACGGCTCTGAGCGAGGCGGTTCGCTGGGGAATCCCGCCAGGCGAGGATGGCGAGCGGGGTCGGCCAATAGGCATCGGGATGGTCCCGATCCATCCAGACTCGGCCGTCCGCCCCTTGTTCCTGGACGAGACGCGACCGGAGCGGTTCGAGCAACTCCAACCTTGTTCTTGACGCCTGGAGGGCAAGAATCCCCCAAGCCGTGGCATCGACCCGGAACCGACCGCCGGGCTGGTCGGCCAACTCTCCATCGGCCAACAGCCGAGACGAGAAGGTCGTTTCCGCGATCTGCGTGAAGGACGAGCGAGACAAGTTCGCTCCGAATTATTGACCACGTAGCGCAGGGAAGAGCACTCTCACCAAGCGGATGCAAGCCGGCCCGATCGTCACGATGAACATACTGGGAAAAATAAAGAAAATGAGGGGCAGCAAAAGCTTGACCGGCAACTTGGCCGCCAGTTCTTCCGCCTTGAGCCGTCGTGTCGTCCGCATGGAATCCGCATGGACACGGAGGGCCTGGCCGATACTGGTCCCGAATCGATCGGTTTGAACCAGAATCGCGACCAAATTTCTCACTTCCTCCAAGTCTGTGCGGTGCGCCAGATTTCTCAGCGCCTCCTGCCGCGTGACGCCCGTTCGTAATTCAAGGGCCAGGAGGTTCAATTCATCGCCCAACGCCGGGTGGGCGCGCTTGACCTCCTCGCCGACACGTCCGATGGCCTGATCTAATCCGAGCCCGGCCTCCACACAGACCACCATGAGGTCCAGCGCATCCGGAATCGCCCGCTGGAGCGCGTCCTGGCGGCGCGCGATCGTCTTCTGCAGCCACAACGATGGAGCATAATACCCGCAGGCCGCCGCCAAGATATAGTAAGAAATCAATTGCCCGGTGCTGGGGAATCCAAGCACCTTGGCGGGAATCAGGGCCACCAGGCAGACAGCGATCACGGCCAGCAACAGCTTGGCGCCGACGTAGAATAGGGGCGCTTTCCCGCTTCGGTAGCCGGCGCACACCAACTTACGCCGTGTCGCGCGCACTTCCTCCGCGTTGGACGGCTGATTCATCTTCCCGAACCATTCCAGCAAAGCGTGTAACTGCGTCTTGAGCTGTTCGACGACGCCGAGAGGAACGGCGTCAGCTTCAGAAATGGCTGGTACGCCATCCGCCCGCCGGCGCCAGACCTTCAGCGCTTCTCTGGAATTGAGATAGAGGAAGCCGGCCGAACTTGCCAACAGAACAGCCACAAATGCAACGATGGCACCGACCAACGGGACATTCATGTTGGGCTCCTCAGACCTTTATCGCCACCATCCGTTTCATCACCACCGCACCGATGACCATCAACACGCTGCCGACGGTGGCGAGATTCTGGCCCATGGGATCCGTGAACAAGAGCCCCATATATTCGGGATTCATCTTGAACAGAAGAATCCCGACAATCAGAGGCAGGCCGAACAACACAATTGCGGACATCCTGCCCTCTGCGGACAAGGCCCTCACTCGGAGATGCAACTCGAACCGCTTGCGGATGAGCGCCGCTAGCGAATCGATGATCTCCGCCAGATTGCCGCCGGTTTCCCGTTGGACCAGCACCGACGTCACAAAGAACCTCAAATCCACGCAATCGATCCGGTTGGTCATGTTCTGGAGCGCCTGCGGAAGGGCGACTCCCATGGCCACCTCTTCAAAGACCCGCCGAAACTCCATGCCGATCGGATCGGCCGCCTCCTCACCGACCAGTTTCAACCCCACCGAGAACGCATGACCGGCCCGTAGGGCTCGCGACACGAGTTCCAGCGCCTCCGGCAATTGGCGCTCGAACATCGCCATACGTTGACGCTTCAGCCAGTAGAGGTACCCGGCCGGCAGGGCGCCGGCCGTCGCCGCGATGAGCAGCGCCGGCCCGAGAGGGACGTGCACGGAAAGCGCCGTCATCAACCCCGTCAACACCAAGAGCGGCATGGCCAACACGAACACGCCCAAGGGAATCCGACAGTTGGCCTGCCGATGAAGCGTACGGAGAGGTTGGAAGCGACGTGCCCGCAGCAAGAGGTCGTTCAACCAAGGGATGTCGCTGAGCGACTCCTTGCGGACGATGTCCAATTGAGCGGCCGCTTCCGGTGCCGACCATTTCTGGATCCGCTCGATGGCCCGATCCGTCCCGTGCGGAACCATGGCGCGATGGACCGCCGCACAACCTTGCAGAAACAACAGAATCGTGACGAAGATCCCCAAGGCGATCAGCGCGGTCAGCATTCGTATACCTTCAGCGGATCGAACAGATCTGCTGGCAGGGCCACGCCCTTGGCCGTCAGCCGTTCGGTAAACTTGGGCCGCACGCCGGTGGCCTTGAATCGTCCCTTGACCTTCCGATTCTCGTCCAGACCACTCTGCTGGAAGACAAAGAGTTCCTGCAGCGTGATGAGATCGCCCTCCATCCCGACCACCTCCTGCAAGCTGATCAATTTCCTCGTGCCATCCGACAACCGTGCAATCTGAACAATGACGTCCAAGGCCGAGGAGACGTAATGTCGCATCGCCTTCGTCGCCAGATTGAGTCCGGCCATCGATACCAAGGTCTCGATCCTGGTCAAGGCGTCCCGGGGCGAGTTGGCATGGACCGTCGTCAGCGACCCATCGTGTCCTGTATTCATGGCTTGCAACATGTCCAGGCTCTCTGCTCCACGGACCTCACCCAAGATGATTCGATCCGGCCTCATTCGGAGGGCGTTTTTGACCAACTCCCGCTGCGCGATTTCGCCCTTCCCCTCGATATTGGCCGGGCGCGTTTCCAGACGGACGACATGGTCCTGCCGCAACTGAAGCTCGGCGGCATCCTCAATCGTCACGATCCGTTCATTGTTCGGAATGAAGCCGGATAGTACGTTCAATAGTGTGGTCTTCCCCGATCCCGTTCCGCCGGAGATCAGCACGTTCAACCTGGCCTGAACAATCGCCTTCAACAGCTCGCCGATCTCGGGAGTCAGGGAACGTTTCTCGATCAGATGAGACAACTGCAGCGGGTCCTTGCTGAACTTTCTGATTGAGAGCGACGGGCCATCGATCGCAAGCGGGGGGATGATCGCGTTGACCCGGGACCCGTCTGCGAGCCGGGCATCCACCATCGGCACCGATTCATCGATGCGCCGCCCGACCCGGGACACGATCTTTTCAATGATCTTTTTCAGATGCCCATCGTCCTTGAATCGGACGGGCGTGAGTTCGAGACGCCCATACCGCTCCACAAAGACCTGCTTATGCCCATTGACGAGGATATCGGCCACGGATGGATCGGCCAGCAGCGGCTCCAACGGTCCCAGACCCAGCACTTCGTGAAGAATATCCTGGGTAATTTGAGCCCGTTCTCGTTGATTAAGCGGTACCGATTCCTGTTGCAAGAGCTGTTCGATCAATTTGGTCAACTGGGCCGTGACCGCTTCCTGCGGCATCGCGCTCACGGCATTCAGATCAAGCAACTCGATCACACGTTGGTGGAGCCGGTCCTTCAGCTCTTGATAGTGGGATGAGGCCTCTGCCCCGTTCACCTGTCTCATGGTCAGCATGGTGGCGTTCTGTCCCCCTTTCCGATCGAACAATCAGACACGGAACCGATGCCCTCAGACACTGGACGGCCTTCCTTTGGTTTCGAGCCCAAGGCTCGCGAAACAGCGCCCGAGCAATGATCCCTTCTTATCCTGCGCCTTTGAGGATGCCGCCCCGCCGGCGGAGGCTTTATCGCCGAGCAGCCGATCGGCTCCCCGCAAGTACCACTGCCCGATAGATGTTCTGGCCGCCATGATCGTGAGCGGCTTCCCATGATTGACGGCCTCGTTGGCCGTCCCATAGTCGTTTGGAATGAGCCCCGCCGCCTGCACACCCAGCATGACCTCAGTCTCGGCCAGCAAATCCTTCTGTTCATTCACGTAGCGATTGATGACCACCGCGACCTTGCCCCCCGGATATCGCGCGGCTCTCAGGGCTTCCAGCAACCGCTTCGTTCGGCGGATGGCGGGCAAGGAGAGCGTGGTCACGACGACGACCTGATCCGAACAATCCAACGCCTCTTTGACAGCCGGCTCCAAGACATGTCCACAATCGACCAGGACGTGCCGATGCATGGACCGGAGGAGTCCGATCACTCGCATGGCGCTGCCCAGTCTCAGCTCGGCATCTTCATATCCTTCATACCCGGAGGCAAGAAGGTGGAGCCCCGACGAATGTTTCAGCATCGTGCTCCTGACAATGGTTTCGTCGAGCCTCGAGACATCCTCTGACAGGTGCTTGAGTCCTTGTGCAGGGCGCAGGTCCAAGAACAGGCCCAGATCTCCCCCGTGGATGTCGAGGTCCACGAGCACCACCGATTCCCGCTGCCTCGCCTGTTGCACCGAGATCGCGAGGTTGGTGGCCACCGTGCTCGTCCCGACGCCGCCCCTCGCTCCTATCACGCTGACGACCGTTCCCGCCTCGACATTGGCGCCTGCGGCTCTTCCGTTAAAGCGCTCCTCAAAACGAGTCAACGCCGGTTCAACCTCCTGCCGAGTGAGTGGCTGCGGCAGGAACTCTTTTACGCCGAGCCGGAAGGCCTCCAGCAGCACTTGCGGATCCGTCCGCGAGGCAGTGAGAAAGACTTCGAGTTCGGGGGAGGTGTTCAGAAGCCCCCGGATATGACCGAAGGTCTGTTGTGGACGCAGTTCATCCAACTCGAGCAACAGCACATCTGCCGAGCCGGTCCCCTGTCCTTTGGTCACCAGGTAGTCCCGCCGTCGCGAGACGATGTCTTCAAAAGTCTGTCGGGCCATCTCGTTACGACAATCGATCGAGACCGTGATCAGTCGCGCCATTCGTTCGATCCTCCTCGGTTCGTTTTTGAGTCCTTACTCGACGAGACCCGGAAGGGCGGAGAAGACCCCATAGGGCGGCCCGCCTCCAATGGTATTGCCTTCGAAGATCTGACATTGGATGGTCGCGGTGATCAAATGGTTCGGCGAGCCTTGAACATTGGTGACCCTGGCTTCGGCATAACCGATGATCGGAATCGCCCCATTGGGAGGAGCACAGTCCGGGGATTGGTAGACCGGCACGAACACGTCCCAATTGCCGTTCGCATCCTTCTTGGTATTGTAGAGGTCGATCAAATTGGGAAAGGCGCTGGCCACGTTGCCGTTGATGAACTCCAACGTACTCCCGGGCCCTGTCCCTGGAGACGTATAGGTCCCGGCAGTCATCCCGTCGATGATGTTCCGCAATGTATTGGCGTTAGAAGGATTCTGATCAAACGTATGCCAGGCGGAACAGGCTTGCGGCGTGCCATCATTCGGATAGAACTGAATGGCGTCGCCGCACCCGAACTGGGTGAAATAGTATTCGGAGATTGCGAACGGTACGTCCAATTGACCGGGAGATGTCTGGCCGACCGCGGTCATATCGGCGGTAGCGACCGCATTGACGCTGACGCTGGTCATGCCGACTACGCCCGCTAAGAACGTGCTGATGGGGCCGTTTGCGGAGCCGTCCCGTCTTGCTATCACCCTCACCGCCTTGGGCTGCGCGGCTGTCGGGGTCAACGTTCTGGTCGCCGGATCCCAGATCCCAATCTGAATGTCCCCCGCATTCACGGATATCGTCGTTCCCGCGGCCGCATTCAACGAGGCGGTGGATTGCACCGCGGCAATGACGTTCCCCGCATCGCCACTTGAAAGGTTGTAGGCCTGTTGCGCGGATGGCGTCATCCCTTCGTAGATCAGGCCTAGGGCCCTTGTGCCGGCCAGGGCGGCGGCATCCGCCACGTTCTGCAGTTCGTTCCTGGCCACCAGGGCATGACCGATATCGATTGCCGCGGCGCCCATGGCCAGGAGCACCGTCAAGGTGATGGCCACCATGACCGCGGCGGCTCCGTGTGAGTTGTCCAACGACCGCATGAAAGGCCTCATGATGTCTTTATTCATGGCGCATCACCGTTTGCCCGGTTAAGGGAAGGGTATTGCCGAGTCCGAACAGGCCCGGAACAATGAACGTGTAGGTATAGTTGACGGTCACGGTGAGCGTGGCGGGATTGATCCCTCCGGCGCCCGCCACCGCGATATTGACGGCTCCCATGTTGATCCCAGACCCTGTCAGATAATTCGTCACGACCGCGGTGATTTCTCCAGTCGTGGGCTTGGGAACACGTTGAACGATACCCGCCCGCGCCCCTTCTCGGCTGGCGTTCGTGATGACCTCGCGGGTGAACATGATCAGACCGAACTCAATGGTCCCGAAGAGAATCAACAAGAGCACCGGCAGCAGAAGCGCAAACTCTGTTGCGACGGCTCCACGTTCGTTTCGTTGTGTCATTCGTGGCATTGTCGGTCCGTTACTTTGTCTGGACTCCCGTCGTCACCACTGACCGATCAAGTCCCGCGTCAGGCTTCTCGAACCCCTTGCGATAGGCCTCTAAGGCGGTCGCGCCGACCCGACCATCCTGCCCCACAACGGGATCGAGTTGTTCACCCGCGTCAGGATTCAGCACCTGATTGGCCCTCATCGTCTGATAGGCCGTTCCCCAATTCTCTCCGATCGTCGTGGGGGCGCAGCCCCCCACGATCATGCATAGGCCCAGTATCACCAGAGCCCCATTCATCCTGGCCATAGCGATCTCCTTGTCATAATCTTCGATTCTGTTATTTGCCACTTCGTCGGTTACGGCATCATGTGTCCGAACTGCCCCTCCAGCATGTTGCCCCCTCCCACGCGGTTGGACAGCACCTCCGCGGCAGGAGACTTCTGCCCGACTTTGCCACCAAATCCTCCCTTCTCCGCCAATCCGAGCAAGAAGAACTCAAAGTCGTTCGGTTCCACATAGTAGTCCGTCGGCAGGGTCTGGGGCGTCATATCCAGCGGCCTGACCAGGTGCGGCGTCACGATGATTAGCAGCTCGGTCTCATTTTTCTGGAACGCGGTGCTCCTGAACAGCGTACCCACAATCGGCAGTTCGCCGAGCACCGGGAACTTTTTGACCGATTCGCGGACGTTATCACGCATCAGGCCGCCGATCGCAAAACTCTGCCCGTCGCCGAGTTCGATCGTAGTGGATGCCCGCCTCGTCGTGATGGCCGGAATTGTGAACCCTTGAAACCGCAGGGCGTTCTGAAAATCCAGCTCCGATACTTCGGGAGCCACATTCATGCTGATGTGCTTCCCGTTCAGCACATTCGGCGTAAAGACCAAGCCGACACCGAACTTCTTGAACTGAATCGTGACGACGCCGAAGGCCTGCGGCACGGGAATCGGGAACTCGCCCCCGGCTAGAAACGCAGCTTCCTGTCCGTTCAGCGCAACTAAAGTCGGCTTGGCCAGAACCTTCACGAGATTCTGCTCCTTCAACGCATCGACAAACCCAGTCCAAGAAAGCGACCCCGTATTGAATCCAAAGATCCCGTTGATCGATTGAGTGACGGCCTGATTAATAAAGGTGGCCGTTGGACCAACCTGCGTGAATTCTTCGAGAGTGGTCAGGTTATTAAGCACGCTGATTCCGAAGCTGTCCGGCCCTATATAGGCGAAGTTGACCCCCAGCCTCCGGATGAGTTCTCGGTTCATCTCGGCCACCCGCACTTCCAGCATGACCTGTTGTACGCCTCCGACCTGCATGGAGTTGATCACCTTCTTGGGAGCGTAGGCTTCCGCGATCTCCAACGCGCGGGTCAGATTGGTCGCGCTTGAGGCCGTTCCCGAGAGTGTAATACGGTCGCTGTTGGCCGTGACCCTGATACCCTGTTCTTCCGGTAGGACCTTATGGAGATTCTCTTTCAGGCGGCTCAGATCGGGCACGACAACGACATCGTACATCCCCGACACCTTGCCGTTTTCGTTCCAGAGCGTCAGATTGGTGACCCCGATGGCCTTCCCGGTGAGATAGATCTGCGTGGGAGACAACACGACCGTATCCGCCACCTCCGGATTCGCCAGCGACGCCCGCTTGATTGCCACCGGGAGATCCAACACCTTCGACTTGCCGGCGCTGAGTTCAAGCTTCTGAATATCGCGCTGCTCCACGGAACCTGCAGCAGGTTCTTGCGCATGGGATACGGTCGCCCCACCCATTCCCAACATCAGCCCCACCACCACGATTAATCCGTGTCGTTTCATCGAGTTGTTCCTCCAGGATCGTGACAACCAGACCCCTCACAGTGACCAATGCAGACCACGTTCAGAATTTGACGGAATTGACGGCGGTCCCTTTGATCACCTCCACCGTCACCGTCTGAACGTCCGGAGGCACGGGGGTGCCGGCCGGCTCAGGATAGATCTTCAGAAAATTGAGGACCTTCTTGGGAGCATAGGCCTCGGCCACGGCGAGAACCTGGTTCAGCCGCGCCTCGCTCGAGACGGTGCCGGACAGGGTCACGTGATCGTGCGTGCCTTTCAGATGCACGTTCGTTTCATCCGGCAGCAGTTCGCCGAGCTGTTGTTGGAGCCTTGCGAGGTCAACCCCGACATCCAGATCGAACACGGCCAAGACTTGGTCGTCCTTCCCCCAGAGCGTCAGATTGGTCGATCCGTAACCTTTCCCCGTCACATAGATCTGTTTCGGACTGAGCACGATGGCATCGGCGATCTCGGGGTTGGCCAAGGACGCCCGCTTGATCGGAACGGGCACATCCACGATCGTGGATTTCCCCACCACCAAGTTCACCTGTTGCGTGCCTTTCACCGCAACGGCCACGCGGATCATCCCCTCGCTCGCCGCCATCAGGACCGTCGGCTCCAGGACGGCGCCACTGATCAGCCACGCGCTGAGCCACCGACTAACAAATCTCCCTTCACGATTGATTGCCTTCATGACGTGCCTCCGTGAATCCTAGAACTTGATTTCCTTTCGGACTTCTCCTTTGATGATCTCGATGCGGACGGTCCCGTCATCTTGAGCCTTGGGTTTCTCTTTCGGGCGGAATGATCTCAGCAATGCGCCGACGTTGGCGCCTCTTGTCAGCACACGCTCGCTGTTCAGCGGATTCCGCAGCGCAAGCCGGAGCCGCCCCTGCGTCGAGGCCAAGGCCAGTTTCTCCGCTTCTTCCACGTCTACTTCCAAAGTGATCACCTGTACCGGCTTCGGCTCTTCATCCTTCCCCTTCCGCTCCATTTGCGTGCCGGCGGCCAAGACCTTTAAATTTTCTAAAATCATTTTGGAGATCGCGTTGTCGTGCCGTCCCGTCGTGGGCTCAATGGTGACCATCACGTCCACCCGGTCGGTCGGTTTGATGAACCCCGCCACACCGATGACTTCATCAACCTTTACAGACATAGCCCGCTTGTTGGGGTCCGTCACTGCCGCAACGCCCCCGCTCGTGGTGCCGATCGGCGCCAGCTTCGACTCAAGGAGCAGCTCGTTCCGCTTGATATCGACCAACAGTACCCGGTCCTTGATTGCATCAAAATTCGTGAAGTGCCCCTCCGGCACCCCGCCTGGCAGGAACTCCTGCATCTGCATCATCTCCGGAGTGAGCTTGGTCCCCCAGGGGAGATCGGCATTGGCAACGAGGACCTGCACCGTTTTCGCCATCGGAACCGGAGCCGCCAGCAGGCGGTTTTTTTCATTCTGCAACCAGGAGAACACCAACACGCTCGTGATCAAGCCCAACACCAGCGCCAAGCCGAACAGCACCAGAGGCCGGTACCGTTTCATTGCCTCTCCTCCTCAAAATTCATATTCATTCGTCGTAATCAGTATTCGGTCAGTGTAGTCGTGTTTCGGCCGTCGCCTATCCTCCAAAGGGATGGAGCCCGAGTTGCAAAAGCAGGGTGCCGCCCGCGATCGCGAGCCCATACCGTAAGCGGAACGGGAGGACCAATTCATGCGCGTACGCCACCTGCATCCGGGTCGCGACCAGGCCTTGGAAGACGCGGCTCAGCCTTCTGATCGTGGAGACCAAGCCCCACTGATAGACCATGGCGACAAGCGCATAGAATCCTCCCACCATAATGGCAAGTACTGCGGACATGAACGCATCATGCGGCCCGACCATGGCTCCGACCGCCGCCATCAACTTCACATCACCGGCCCCGATGTTCCCCGAGAGATGAAGGAGTAAGAACGATCCCAAGCCCACAAAGAGTCCAAACAGGCTAAAGAGCAGTCCTTGAAGACCATGCTGCCAGGCATGAACGGCAAGGCCAAAGACCATCGCGGGGGTCGTGAGCCAATTGGGGATTCGACAGGACCGGAGATCGGTCACGATCGCCGTTATCAGCAGCGCGATCAGTCCCACCACCATCGCTTGTTCCATCGTGATTCCCGAGTCCGATCACATTTTGAATGAATGGCCCGGTTCGGTTGGCCCGATCATGCGTCGAGCCAACCGTCTCCATAGCCCGGTGACAAGGCTGATTTAGCTTCCACCGCCTCCAGGGACAAGCACACCCGCGGCATTAGTGATCGCGGTGGTGATGTTGCCGCCCAGAAGAGTCACCGCACCGACGATGCCGAGGGTGATGATCGCCAGCAGCAGCGCATACTCGGCGGCCGACGCGCCATCCTCATCCCGCATGAACCGAACAATGTGTTTCAGCATGGCACACTCCTTTGATTGAGGTGAATGACCTGGAGACGACTCGCTGCCGTCCCATGCTCGCGGTCCATGAGGCTTTGCAATGGACAGGCCGGACACTGGCTACGTAAACACTCGCTCTTTCCAGCGGTTGCAGCGTCCCCTTCGAAAGCAGGGCGGCGTGGAAAACTCAGCAAGGAAGAGGGGTCCTGATTGACCGATCAACAACTTGCGCAACGGTCTGGCCTGTTCACTGCGTCACCGTTGTCGCAGGAGAAGCAGAAGCCAACACAGTCGCCGGCTCAAGTGGAGGAATGGCCAAATCCCTTGACGGTTTCTCGCCCCTCCGATAGAAGCCAACCATGAGGGGCTGCGGTATGACCGAGAGACGAGACTCCCGGCAAGGAGGGTTTGACCGATGACGACCAACAAAAAGACGAGCTGGGCTGACCTTTGGTCTGTCTTCCTCTCGGCTCTCATCCTCGCCCTCCCGCCAACTATCCTGGGCGGCTGCGCAGGCAAGAAAGACGACAAGAACCCGTTCGACGACAGTATCTACAAAGAAGTCATGGAACGGCAGAAATCAGGCTCCCCGCTGCCGGAGGACACTCCGGAAAAGACCCCGCCGCTGACCGCGACGGACCATGAGCGCCTCGGCGACCAATACTTCAGCCAAGGCAACATTCCCATGGCACAGGTCGAGTATGGGAAGGCCCTCGAATCTGAAGACGCCTCGCGCAAGGTGAAGCCCAAGCTGGGTCTGACCCTCTTGAGACAGGGATCGGCGGAGCAGG
>DATIBM010000153.1:0-3444 GCA_035457545.1 Nitrospiraceae bacterium | reverse complement strand
CTTGGGTTTCGATAATTGTCAGGGCCAGACAGGCAAAGGATTGGATGGAACCGGTTGGGTAGGGCAACACATCATGCTGCGATTCATGATGGAGGAGGCGAGAGATGGGTAGGGTAGGGCTGAGACCCCGCCGGTCACGGGATTGGGTCCCATCTCTGGAATGCATGGAAAGGGCAAGAGGAGCCTCCCATTACCGTAATTGGGAGGTGCCGTTCTCACTCGCCCAAGGGACAAGTTTAAGTCATGATGAGCTATTCATTTGTCGATCGAAGTGTGCCACATCGGGCAATCCAATCTGGTCCAAAAGCGAGGCGCGTTGCAGCCGTAGGGTTTTGTCCTTTGGCTGCGCCAAAATTAAATCGGAGACTACAGCGATGGCGTCGTACCAGAGTCCCGCATCCGCATAGAGACAAATGGCATCGCGGGAATCCCTGCAACTCGTGTTCAGGAACAGGTCTTCTGTATAAGGACGTCGTTCGATCAACCCCATGGCATGGATGTCCTTGGAACGGGATTCTGGATCGACCACGACGGAGATGTGCCAGCGATATTGAACCTGTTCCTCCAGTATATGGTCGAAATCGGAGAGCCGGATCATTTGAATGCCGGCTTTGGTGGGCGCAGGGAGGGTCCGTTCCACGACAGGTTTGTACTGGCTGGTGTCCTCCAGTGTGAACACGATCGGATAGGATGTCGGTGAAGAGAGGAACCAATAGAGCGCAGGTCGTTTCTTCACCGTTTCTCCAACATGGTCGGCGGGGGCCAGAACTTTAACAATTTGCACTCCATCCGGCCCTCCGCGGAATACCCCATCTACTCGGCCATCGGCCTTGCTGCGCGCACGGGGTTTATAGACCGGCATGCCGGACTCTATGGACTGATCACTCGGGTCTGCACCGGCGATCGGCGGCCCGTTCGGGTCCACCGGCTGCGCGTTTCCAAGGCGATCGCCTCCCAAGCAGAAAAGTAGGGTCAGGAGAAGCCCCAGTGAAGGAAGGTGCATGCGCGGGGCCCACTGATTTCGGCCGACGAGAGGTCTGCGTTGTATTCGCAAACCATGCATGGATTCAGAATCGCGCTAATTCATTAAATCCGCGAGCATCCATGACTGCAAGAACGCCAGATTTCCGATAGGAAAGAGGTAGAAAACGGGGACGGAAATTTTGTGAGTGATGGAGCTGGCGAGAGGAATCGAACCTCCAACCGGCGGTTTACAAAACCGCTGCTCTGCCGATTGAGCTACGCCAGCGCCAGAAATTCCAGTCGTAGCCACCGTTGCCGTGTTCCTATATCAGCCGCTCCCCATCCTGTCAAGCAACGAAGGCCAGCGCGTCGTCAGGCATTCTCATCTGACTCAGAACGGCGATGCCTGTCTGAAATGCGTGAATCAGTTGATTGCGATACGCGCAGGGGAAAGACAATACGTCCTGTGCAAGGGACAAATACGAGAAAGGGCTTAGGAGAGCGACTTGTCGTCAGGCGAGTCGGAACGGTTCTGCTCGGCATCTTGCTGTTCAGCCAGAACCCGCTCCAAGATTTGCAAGGATTCATTCAGCAGGTCGGAGGCGCAACTGAGGGTCACTTGAAACTGCTGCATGGCTTCTTCGCTCCGGCCCTCCTCTTGAAGGACCAGAAAGCGGCGGTGGGCCTCATCGAGGATGGCCTGCTTCGCGTCGAGCATGAGGGTGTCCGCCGGGTTCATGAAGCCTCCTTGTGCCAACCGTGCATGGAACAGTAACAGACTTTTCTTCCTGGCCGCAAGGGGCTCTGAGCGCCTCTTTGGCGGGAGAAGCCAAGTGTCCATGGTTATTTTGCGTGAGAACAAAATTCCGCTCCAGCCGCAAGGGCTGCGCTAGTCGTGAGCAAGAAAGCTGAGTGAAACCGCGTCCTTCGGCATGACAACGTGAGGCGAGACAGTGTGCAATCGACGGAGAGGCGGAGGCGCGTGTTATGCCGGCTTGTCCTAACCCGCATTATTCATGAACGCTTCTGCTGCAATCGCGGATTTGCCGCTACGACAAGCCTATCGGTGGGCGTGCTCGCCGCTCAGTCCCTCGACATACTGTTTCAAGTAGGCCTCCGTCCTTCGCGGCTCCGCTTGCCCGTCTCGCCTGGCGACTGCGCGATTTCGCGACGAACCGTCATGAATAATGCGGGCAAAACGGCATCCGAACCTTAGCGGATCTGCATAAAGAGCAGCGTCGTGTCTCCCTTGGTTTCATCCCGTTTCACGACTCCCAGGACGGATTTCACCGCCTCGTTGACCCGCACCGTCCCGCGAATAGAGAAAAACTGGCTCTTGATGTCATAGGCTTGGGTCAATCGCAGTTCCTTGGCGATCGGCTCGAAACTGGAGACGCGGTCGAGATCCTGCATGGTCTTGTAGGGGCGTCCCTGGATGATCTCGCCGGCGATGGCGGCGCTGATGCGCAGGTCCAGCGCCTGCAAGACCAACAGATGGGCGGTGTTCAGGTTGATGCGGCCGTCGGTCTGTGAGGGAAAGACCGTCACGTACTTGGCCATCTTGTCGATCATGTCCTGGGTGACGCCTTTGACCAGCCGCAATTCCTCCAGGCTTTGGAGCGGCTCATTGGCGGCCCGATAGGGGGGGCGGAGGGTCTGATAATACGACGATTCCGCCCCGTCGGCCTCCGGCGCTTCATCGGCATCGATCCAATCGACGATGGCGTCGACCACCCGGGGATCGACTTGGATCAGCTCGAACAGGCGCTTGAAGCGGAGCACGGTGGACCGTTTGGCCACGGGGTCGTTCAAGCCCCCGAGGAGATTGAGGTTCAGCTTGCCGCGCTCGTCTTCGATAACGGCGTTGATGATGCCGTCTCCGAGCGGGAAGTTCGTCAGCGGCATCATCCAGAGGTCGCCCGGCCCGTCGTAGTGGAGTTTGGTTCTCGCTTCCAACAGGCTGTCCTGCCGGAGGACCGCGCGCGCCGCCTGGATGCCGGCGCGCGCGATGGTCGTGGCCTTCAAGCCGTCCCGGAACACGGTCGCATCCCGAAACTCCCGCCGTGCCTCTGCGTCGAAGTCGAGAATGATCGCGACCAGCAGGGTGAGCACGAGCAGGGCCAAGAGCAGCGCAACGCCCCGCTCATCCGACCTTTTCATAGGAGGAGATCCTGATCGTCACCTGAAGCAAATGGGGGCTGTCGTAACGCGGGACGACTTGGAGCCGCTTGATTTCCACCAAAGCCGGCGCCCCGTCGATCGCGCCGACCAGCGCCAGGAGCTGCGGCAGTTGCAGACCGTCCAGCCGCATTTCTACGGCGTTCTCCTGATAGCCGGACACCTCGGTCGCCGGCTGAGGTTGCATGCCGACGATCTGGTCGCGGACGCCGGTGGCGACGGCCGTTTCTTCGAGAAACGCAAGCAACGAGAACGATCCGCTGCTTCGCGCCAGCCGTTGCTCGATCGACGCCAGCCGGTCAC
>DATIBM010000152.1:0-6360 GCA_035457545.1 Nitrospiraceae bacterium | reverse complement strand
GATTCTTCCCGGACAAGGCGAGGACCGAGTTCGGCATTCCCGGCGGCTTCGAGCCGGTGACAGCCATTGCGATCGGCTATCAAGGGGACCCTGCGACGTTGCCGGACCGGCAGCGCCTGCGCGAGCTGGCGCCTCGCGAGCGCGAACCGCTCAGCCGGCTGGTCTTTGCCGGCCGATGGGGCGAGCCGGCGGCGGTGGCGTTGGGGGCTGTTCCGATGGTACGGTGAGAAATCTATGGAGTGTGTTACCTATGCAAACGTTTGTCGCGGAAGTGGATCGCATCACCAACCTCACGCATGACGTGCGGGAGATCGAGTTGCGGTTGCTGGAACCGACCACCATCGACTTTCAGCCCGGTCAGTTCATCTCCTTTGATATCGTGGTCGAGGGCAAGCCCAGGCCGGTGACGAGGGCCTATTCGATCGCGTCGCCGCCCAGCCGGCCCGATCGCATCACCTTGGTGTTCAATCGTGTCGATCATGGCCCGGGATCGAGTTATCTGTTCTCGTTGAAGGGGGGAGATCGGGTGCGCTTCAAGGGTCCGGCCGGCACCTTCCGCCTGAAGGACGACGGCACGCGCGACCTCTTGTTTGTCGCCACGGGCACGGGCATCGCGCCGCTGCGCGCGATGATTTGGACGAAGTTGGAGCAGGGGAGCCCGCGCGCCATCACGCTCTTCTGGGGATTGCGGAGTCAGCGGGATCTGTACTACCAGCAGGAACTGGCGGATCTCTCCAAGACCTATAGCCACTTCCAGTTCGTGACGACCCTCTCCAAACCCGAACCGGGCTGGACCGGATCGGTCGGGCGGGTGACCGGGCTCGTCACGGAGCAGATTCAGTCGGTGGCCAACCTGGCCGTGTATCTCTGCGGCAACGGGGGCATGATCAAGGAGGTGACGGCGGCGCTGAACGCCAAGGGCCTATGCCCGATCTATCGCGAGAAGTGGTACGACGGGGAAAACGGCGAGTGAGGTTCCCGTTGACTTCAACCATATCGACTGGTGACGACCTGTTGCTCTGCCCAAAGGTTTCCCCACATAGTTCAGGCCTCCACGCTGCCAGTTCCACCGATCGTTCAACATCGGCCGGCATACTTCCATCTCGGTAGCGAACACCCGTCTTCGAAATCCCGCCATTTCCCGTCGTATTTATCTTTTCGTGCCTCACCTCGTATCCGAAGGGATACGGGCGCGCTGGTGAGCATGAGAACGAGTCCTACGACGAGAAATACTCCGGATTGGCCAAAGTGCGAGACGCCAAGCGGGGATGGTGAACGCGGTCCCCTCCCGAAACAGGTTGGCCTCAAAGTTGCTCTTTTCTTTGGCAGGCAGAACCAACGATCTGCCGAGCTGGACGTGCAGGCATGAACGGTTCAGCGCCCAAGGAAGGTGAGTCATGTTCCGGAGAGAAACATCGCCAATATCCAAACTGTTCAGATCGAGCCGGTGGTTCGTTAGAGTTGTCAAGTGCTTCGTTCTGGTTGGATCACTCGCCGCCTGCGGCGGCGGAGAAGAAGGCAGTGTGATGCCACAGGAAGAGGGCGAGTCCTTCACTCGCATGTTTCCTGAGCTTCCTCCCTTTGCCCCGGCGACCGATGAGTCCCGAGAATGGGCGAAACAACTTGGCGAAAAAGGCGGTCCGATCGATGCCTTGGACAACCTGACCGATCCTATTCAATCGATTCTCAACCCGGACGTCTTCAGTCCTCACAATCCGGACAACCCCACCATGACGGCCGGTGTGACGTTCTTCGGTCAATTCCTGGATCACGATCTGACCCTTGATTCGAAATCCCCGCTCCATGCGTCAAGCGATCCGCGAAAGACGAGAAATTTCCGCACCGCGGCCTTCGATCTGGACAACCTGTATGGCGAAGGACCGGACCGGTCACCGGAGTTGTACGATCTGAGCTCCGGCGATATCAAATTCCGAGTGGACCCCCTTCCCGGATCGCAAGCGGTGTCCCGCAAAGGGGCGTTGCGCTATGACCTGCCGCGCGATGTCAACCATCATGCGATCATCGGCGATGGCCGAAACGATGAGAACGTCATCATCGCCCAGTTCCACCTGGCGATGTTGCGGTTCCACAATGCCGTGATCGACCACCTGCGTACCGACCCAGCGTACGCCGGGCTATCGGCTGATCGTGTCTTCAAAGAGGCCCAGCGGCTGGTCCGTTGGCATTACCAGTGGATCGTCGTCCACGAGTTTCTGCCGTTGACGATCGGGCAGGATCGCGTCGAGGCGCTGCTAAACGGTGGGGTGCGATTTTATAGGGTCAACGATCCGCAAGGGGCGCCGCATTTGCGGAACCAACGAAACCAACCGTTGATCCCGATCGAATTCTCGGGGGCCGCCTACCGGTTTGGGCATTCGCAGGTGCGGCCAAGCTATCGGCTTAATTTCGGTCCGGACGGCGGCCCTCCTTTCTTTGCCTTTGCCTTCGACGACGCGATCGATCCCAACGCAACGGACCCCGATGACATGCGGGGTGGGAAGCGAGCGCCCCGCCGGTTCGTGGACTGGCAAACCTTCTTCGATTTCGGAGACGGCCATGTGCGCAACAACAAGAAGATCGACACCAAGTTGTCCAGCGTGCTGATGCATCTGCTCGGATCGCGCGGCCCCGCTCCGGGCATGCCGGCCGACGGGGTGCAGTCGCTCGCGTCCCGAAATCTGATGCGCCATGTCAACTTCGGGATTCCATCGGGTCAGGCGATTGCCAGGACTATTGGCACGCCTACCCTGACGCCTGCGGACTTCTCCGAACTCGCGCCCTATGGCATGGACCGGAGCACGCCACTTTGGTTCTACATCCTGAAGGAAGCTGAAATTATGGAGAACGGGCTGCGTCTGGGGCCGGTGGGAAGCTGTATTGTCGGTGAGGTGTTCATCGGCCTACTGCAGGTCGATGAAACGTCCTATTTAGCCATCGATAAGAACTGGACGCCGACACTGCCGTCCGCGGCGGCAGGAGATTTTCGGATTACGGACCTCCTGACGTTCGCCGGGGTCGTCCCCCCGCTCAACTAATGTCCCGTTCCGGTCTGGGTGGGGACGCTGGCTTGTTCTGGTTGCTGCCACGCGACGGTATGTTGGAAGACGCAGTTCGGGCAGGTGTAGTGGAGGAACTTGCCGCCCGCGACCAGTCGCTTGCGCATCGGCACCTTGCACCAGGTGCAGAGCCGGTCGGGCAGCGAGGCGTCGGTGGAGGGGGAGGCTTGAGGCTGTTGCGTGGGGGCTTGCGACATGGGCTGTATTGTCCCTGAGCGTCCGGAAGTTTGTCAACGAAGCCGGTTCAACATCGCGCTGGACAGAGCGGCAGGTCTCGCGTAAAGTGCCGAGCCATTGTGCCGCAAACCATCCGGGATATTCTGAACCAACTCCCCGGCAAGCTCGATGCCGAGGCGGCGGAAGGCGTCACGGCCGTCTATCAATTTGATCTCAGCGACCCGGGCGGCGGCCGCTATTATCTGATGATTGACGACGGGACCTGTTCCGTGGCGGAAGGGAGCCATCCGGATCCGCACGTGACCTTGGCCATGAGCGGCGCCGATGCCTTGGGATTGCTGAACGGAAACTTATCCGGCCAGGCGATGGCCATGAGCGGCCGGCTGAGCGTCAGCGGCGACATCGGATTGGCCCTTCAATTGAAAGCCCTGTTCCCTTCCGTCAAGACATCGTGAGCCATCGGATATCCGCCGGTCTTCGGCCGTTGATTCACTGGTTGTCTCCGGCCGGCGACGGCTGCGGACTCGGCTGTTGATCCGGCCGCCTGGCTGTTCCTCCGGCATCCGTTTCCTCTCCGGTTTCTTCCCGCATCCGGCGGGGGAACCGCTCTTCCAAAATCAAATAAAGCAGCGGAATCAAGAACAACGTCAGCAGGGTCGAGACGCTGAGGCCGCCGATCACGGAACGGGCCAGCGGCGCGTTGGTTTCGCCGCCCGTGCCCCATCCGAGCGCCATCGGCAGCAGCCCGAAGACCGTGGCGAGGGAGGTCATCAGGATCGGCCGCAGCCTGGTGCGGGCGGCGCGGACCACGGCGTCGCGCAGGGCGATCCCTCGCCGGCGGAGCACGTTGGTATAGTCCACCAGCAGGACGCCGTTGGAGACCACGATCCCGAGCATCATGATCACGCCCATGAACGAAGTCGTGGAGATCGTGGTCTTGGTGAGGAACAGCATGAGGATCACGCCGGGAAAGCCCATCGGCACCGAGAACATGATGATAAAGGGGTCGATCAGCGATTTGAACTGCGCGGCCATGACCATGTACACGAGCAGGAGCGCCAGGATCGACGCGAACCACAGGCCCGCGAAGGTTTCGCGCTGCTGCTGAATCTGGCCCGCCAATCTCACGGTAAAGCCGGGCGGCAATTGCAGCTCGGCGAATTTCTCTTCCAAGGCCTGGGCGATGGCTCCGAGGTCCTGATGGATCGGGTTGGCGGTGATGTGGATGACCCGCTGGAAGTATTTGCGCTCGATCTTCACCGGGCCGGAGTTGAACCGGATTGACGCGAGGTTTTTGAGCAGCACGGGCTCCCCCGCCTTGGTGGTCAGCAGCAGGTTCTCCAGATCCGCGAGGTCTGCGCGAAACCGTTCGTCCAGCCAGGCGCTGATGTAGTACTCGTTGCCGGTCTCCGGGTCGGTGAAGATGATGGGGTCCGTCTGGCCGTTGCCGTTCAGGGAATAGAGCACGGTGTTGGCCACGTCGGCTTCGCTGATGCCGAGCAACGCCGCCTTTTCCCGATCCACGTCGATATCCAGTTCCGGATAGTTCTCTTCCCGGCTGACTTCGATGTCCGCCAGCCACCGTCCGTCTCCGATCTCGTGCATGATCGACTCAACCTGCTTGATGACCTTCCGGGCCTTGTCGAATTCGTAGCCGTAGACCTCGACATCCACCGCCTTCTGCGAGCCGAAGCTCGTCACGCGTTTGACGATCCCGCCCGGGTCGAAGAACATCGCGACGCCGGGAAAGAGCTTCAGCACCTTCGGGCGGACGTCGTTCATGATCTGGACCTGCGAGCGGGCGCGGCGGTCCGGCGGAACGAGATACACCTGGATCAGCGAGGTATGGGGGCCGGTATTGGGGTTGAAGAGGGAGGAGCGCCCCTGTTGGAGGATGCCCGTGCTCGACACGATCGTTTCCATCTCGCCAGGCCGGATCTGCTCGCGGAGGACCCGCTCGATTTCCGCGACCTGCTGTTCCGTCTTTTCCACCCGTTGGCCGACCGGCGCGCGCACGACGATGCGGAACTGGCTTTCGTCCGTCACCGAGATGAATTCCGATCCGATGAGGGGCACCAACAATAGGGACGCGCAGAAGAACGCGACGACCGCCAGCAGAACCGGCGTCCGGTGGCGGAGGACCCATAGCAGGCTGGCCTGGTAGCCCGCGTCCAGCGACTCATACTTGCGCCGGGACCAGCCTTTGAATCGCGCCCAGGTCCCCGATGGCTCCCCCGCCCGCGGGGTTTCCGGTTTCAGAAACCTGTAGCAGAGGGCTGGTGTGATCGTCCGGGAGACGAAGAAGGAGGTGAACAGCGAGATCGCGATCGTGACGGTCAGGGGCACGAGCAGCAGTTTGGCGATGCCGACCACGAAGAAGATTGGGAGAAAGACCACGACGGTCGTGACGGTCGAGGCGAAGATCGGCATGGCCACTTCGCGGGCGGCTTCGAGGATCGCCATCCAGCGGTTCGGGGTCTGGTTCAAGTGCCGTTGAATGTTTTCCAGCTCGACAATCGAATCGTCCACCAGCCGGCCGATCCCCAGGGCCAGTCCACCGAGCGTGAAGATGTTCAGGGTCTGGCCCGAGAAGTACATGACGACAAACGTCACCATGATCGAGAGGGGAATCGCCACCGACACGATCAGGGTCGCCGTCAGGTTGCGTAGGAAGACCAGGATGACGGCTGCCGCCAAGACCGAGCCGTGGAGCGCCTGCTCGGCCAGGTTCGCGATGGATTGGCGGATATAGACGGATTGGTCGAAGGAAATCCCAAGTTGCACCCCGGGGGGGATGCCGATCATCTTCGTCAATTGGGCGCGGAGGCTGTCCACGACCTCCACCGTGTTGGCGATCGGCTGCTTGTTGACCCGCAGATAGACGGCGCGGTTCCCATCGGTCCGGACGACGTTGGTTTGAATGTCGGAGGAGTCGGTGACGGTCCCGAGATCCCGCACGCGGACGGGATTGCCTCGAGGATCGAGCTTGACGATCACGTCGTTGATCGGCTCCGCCGACTTGAACTGGTTGTTGGTGAAGACGTTGTAATCCAGGTTGCCGGCCTTGAGATCGCCCGACGGCAGGATCAAGTTCGAGGCCTTGACCGCGTTGACGACGTCGAGAATC
>DATIBM010000151.1:0-12370 GCA_035457545.1 Nitrospiraceae bacterium | reverse complement strand
GCGGCCAGCTTCTGACCAGCCGGGACCGTCACTTCGAAGACGGAGACGGCACCGTTGGTGTCGTCGCCGGTCAGGAGGAAGCGAATACCGAGCGGTCCGATCCGGATCGTCTCTTCCGATGGATTCACTGCGGTTTGTGTTCCCATGACACCCTCCCTACATAAACTGTCTTTACCAGTGTAGAGTTCGTGTGATCACCAGCGCAACGAGCATGGCGGTCGCTAGGCTCAAAAAGAATCACTAGCAACATGAACCGCTCTCACTTTGGGTGGACTAAGTGTTCCCGACGTTTCAGGATGGCGGATTAACCATGTCCTGCGGAGCTAATTTGGTTGCTCCTCAACTTCCGGTGGCAAGAGTCGCCATTTTCCCATACGAAATGGCATTGATTTCTCCACCACAAAGAAATCGTCATCTTCGCTTGTTTGGCAGTCGAGAACCAGATTCCTCCGGCACTAATACAGATTGCTTAATTCGCTGCCTGCTACGCATCGTAAGTACTTGAAATGATGGAGCCGGCGACCCGGATTGAACGGGCGACCTGCGGTTTACGAAACCGCTGCTCTACCAACTGAGCTACGCCGGCGTGCTGGTGAGGGTTCGACTTCGGAAGGTGGCATGATAGCGGCCCCGCCACTCGCTGTCAACGAATCGGCCGCTCATTTCAGGCGCGTGAGCACGACCTGCGCCAGCGCGTCGTCCGCGGGCGACGGCCGGCAGGTCGGTTCCTGCTGATTGCCGAATTCCATGCGGGCCGCGTCCTGCACCTGCTCCTTCACGTACCGGCACAATTCGCCGAGCGACACGCGTCCGGTTTTCTTCAGGTCCGCCTCCCCGCCCAAGCCCTTCAACAGGTGATAGGTGAAGAGCCCATGCCGGCCGAGCGGATAATCATGCGCCTCCTGCAGCGCCTGATTGCCGATCACCTGCACGATCTTGCCGGGGTGGATCATGAGATCGGGCGTCTCCCACCGGGGAGGGGCCGGGTTCTGCGCCAACCCGCCGCTCGACGGCTCGAGGGACAACTCCAAAAACACCAGCGCCCGTTCGATCGGCAGCCTGGCCAAGGCCGCGTGGAGGCGTCGCAGCGGATAATGCCGCTCCGTCGAGGATGGCAGCGCATCGTAGGGCGCCAACTCCACCGCCCCCGTCGTGGGATGAACCGAGGCCTTGCCCGACACATAGACATAGACGGCCGACCCAGGTTTTACCTGCTGGGGCAGCCAGGTCTCGAACGTATCCACGAAATCGTCGCGCAGCGCGCGCCGACCGGTGAGTAGCTTGAGTTGCGATGCCGGCACCCCGACCACCGTGCGCCAATAGGCGGCGGTGATCTCCGCGTCATGGACGGCATAGCGACCGCCGGTCTGGCCCGCATCCCGGTAATTTCCGATCCCGATGGCGATACCGATTGCTTGCGGCTGTCCGGTCCCGCGCGGCTTATTGGGAATTTGGTCGACGTCCACCGAGAGCACTTCGATCTGATCCGCCGATCCGGGCCGTACCGCCACCATGAACGTCTTGGGCGGCGGGACTTGTATATGGTCTCCGCTCACCAATTCAACCGTCAATTCCTCCTGTTCCACTTGCTTCACCGGAGGCGCCTTGGCGGTCGCGACTAGCCGCGTGCGTTCCCCCGCAGACAATGCCGCCACGCGCAGAGGTTGGGTGAATTGCTCCGCGATCCGTCCCTTGCCGCTATAGCGGATTTCGAGGTCCGATACAGGACCCGGACCATGGTTGGTGATTTCGACCTCCAACGTCATCTGCTCGCCCTGCTCCAGCACGTGGTTGCGGTTCTCATCCCGCAGCATTGCGCGAAAGGACAGGGTAGCGGAGGGCCCGGCCGACTCCGGTTCGAGACTCCGTTCATTCGTCTCCGCAGACGCCCGAGACTGGAGAACGGTCTGTGTCTCCACTGAGCCTGACGCGCTGTCGCGAGTCGACGTAGACTGGCACCCGGCCAGCATCCACAGACTGATCGTGATGACTACGAGCCTTGGAGCAATCATGGAACTCGCTTGGAACGCTGCGGAGGGCGGACGTGAGCTATACGCCAGGACCCACTCATTCGCTAGTATACTCAAACGACCTGTTAACACAATAGGACGCCGGTTCGGCGCGATGTGTCATCGCCACCCTTCACGTTGACTCCCCCGCCGCCGGTTCGTTAAGGTCCTCCTGTGACCGCCCCCCATTCACGCGCATCCGACGCCTCGGCCCGAATATCCGGCGAGACCTCCGCGCATGACAGCCCGGACCGCTCCCGTTGGACCCATCTGGCAAGCCTGATTCGGCTCCGATCCCAAACGGGGACCTTGTTGCTGGCGCTGCCCTCGCTTTGGTCGCTTGCCCTTGCGTCCCACGGCCGTCCGGACTGGGAATTGGTCTGGCTGTTCCTAGCCGGTGCCTTTCTCACGCGGAGCGCGGGGGTGATCCTCAACGACCTGGCCGACCGTGACGTCGATCGTCACGTGGCCCGCACGAAATCCCGCCCGCTGGCGGCCGGCACCCTCACGGTGCGCGACGCGTGGATTGCGGTCCTTGTCCTGCTCAGCCTGGCGGTCCTCCTGCTCTTACGGCTGCCGCCCATCACGTGGCTGCTGAGTCCGTTCGCGGTCGCCCTGGCCGCCGGCTATCCCTACGCGAAGCGGTTCGTCTCCCTGCCCCAGGCCGTGTTAGGGGTCGCGTTCGGCTGGGCCGTGGTGATGGCCTGGGCCGCCGCCCGGCACAGGCTGGAGCTGCCGGCCTGGTTGCTGTTCGGCAGCACCGTCTGCTGGGCCGTGGCGTACGACACGGTCTATGCGCTGCAAGACCGCATCGACGATCAAAAGATCGGGGTCAAGTCCTCGGCGCTGCTGTTCGGAGAGGCCGCGTGGCTGGCGATTCTTGGGTTCGAGGGGCTGATGCTGGGATTCTTGGGGCTCGCCGGATGGGCCGAACAGATCGGGCCGGCGTTCTACGCCATCCTCGCCGGCGTCGCCATCGGCATGGTCATCCAAACGTGGCAGGTCCGGGAACCAATCCCGCCGGCCCTGGCCTTTCGATTCTTCCGCCAGCACGTGTGGTTCGGGCTGGCGATTCTGGGTGGGATCCTCGCAGGCTACTGGTAGGATGTTGAAAACGTCCGCCGGTCTGGTACCCGCTTGGAGGGTGATCGCGTCGTCCTCTGTCGGCGTTTCCAGTCCCAGGCGGGCTCAGCTTGCAGGCTTGTCGGCCGCCGCTTCCTGCCTCGGGGCCCGTAACGTGCTGAGGTAGAGACTGATGGCCTTGGCGTCCTGATCGCTGATGCCGAGGTTCGGCATTCGGCTCTCCGGCTTCATGGCCTGCGGATACTTGATCCAGCGATAGACCCAGGACGGATTGAGCCGGAACCCGGCCCGATCCAGCGCTGGCCCGACCTTGCCTCCCTCCTGGTTCACCGCGTGGCAGGCATTGCAGCCGTATTTGTTGGCATAGAGCCGCTTTCCCAACTCGGCCGATTTCTCGGCGGCCTCGGGTTTCATCGCGAACTCCGGCCTCGCCACCTGGGGGAATTTCGGGCGCTTGGCAAACCGCTCGTCGACGCTCTTCGCCTCGTCCAGCGCCTTCTTCGCGGCAGCCAGGGCGGCGGCCTCTTTGGCATAGGCCTCGTCGTCGACCTCCTTGCCTTTTTGCTCCGCCTCTTCGTTGGCCTTCTTTTCCGCCGCTTCGTAGGCCGCCTTGGCTTCATCGTACTTGGCTTGCGCGCTCTGCAAGGCGTCTTTGATCTCCTTCTTGCGCTCTTCGACGTTGTAGGTCAGCTTCATTCCGTGCAACGTGCGGACGTAGGCGACGATCGACCAGATCTCCTCTTCGGACAGAGTGTACTTGAACGTCGGCATGGTCGGCACGGCGAACTCATCGTCTCCGATTTTGTCTCCGCCTTCGGGGCTGGTGTCCTTCATATCCCGCGAGATCGTGTTGAAGATTTCTTCGTCCTTGAAGGTGGACATTTCGGACTTGTTCGACAGGTCCTTCGGCTTGGGGTCCGGCATCGACGCCCAGTTGTAGCCTTCGTTCTGCCGGCCGTTTTCGCCGTGACAGTGGGAGCAGTAGTGGTTGTACAGTTCCCGGCCCTTCGACACCTGCTCGCTCTGGAACAGCGCGCAGCCGACGACGCTGCTCGCCGCCACCACGCCGAGCACGGCGCCTCCCACGACCACCCTTCGCCAACCTGCCTGTGCGATCATGCCGAGGCTCCCTTCTTGAGCTTTCGGATCAGGACAAACTGGAAGGCGGCGGCGATGCCCATCGCCATGAGCGCGTACAGATAGGCCGAGTAATCCGCCGGCGGCTCGGCGCGGAAATACCACCAGGAGGAAACGGCCTTCTGGGATCCCTTTTCCTTCACTTCGCCGCTTTCCGTCTTGATGCCGTCCCAGACCGCAAACGCAATGTTGATGAACTCGCCCGGCTTGATCTGCGTGTCTTCTTCCACATTGCCCGTGGTGAGGGCGCGAGAGAAGACGACCCGCCACTTGCCGTTGTCATACACCCCCTTGGCCTTCACGTCCTGGTCGGCCTGCGGCCTCAGCGTTCCGAAGCCCTTGGCCGTCATATCGACCGCCTTGCCGTCTTTATTCTTCCAGTACCAAATGTTCACCGGACCGCCCTCGACCTGCAACATGGGTTGGCCGTGGGCAAAGTGCGCCTTCTTGTCGCCGACCATGAACTCCAGGGCCGCCGCATCGTCCGGGTCCTGTGTGGGATCTTCGTATTCGAGCATGATGGCGATGTTCGTCCCGTCGTGCAGGCTCCGCACCTTCACGCTGTTCACCGTCACCGCCTGAATGCGCTCTTTCCAGTGCACCTGGGGGGACATCGGAAACTCGGAGGCCGGCGCCTGGCTCCAGGCGGCGGCCGTGGGATCGTCCACGGGCAGATTGCCCTTCACCATATTGGCCCGGACGGCGACGCTCTCCTGGGCCACGGCAGCGGTTGCCATGAGCATCAGGCCGAGCAGGCCCCCGCCTATGATTGTCACCGGTCGTCCCCAGGATGCGCTGCATTGCAACATAGCGGCCTCTTTCACCCAGTCTTCAGTGGTCCGACGGAGGATCACTCCCACGTTCTCGGCTTTTGATGCGCCCCGTCGTATTCACCCATAATAATCTTCCAGATCCATTCGTCCGGCAGCTCGACTTCCCAGCGCGGCATCGCCGATTTCCAGGGCATGCCCTCGATCGGCAGCCCGACCCCGCCCTTTTTGATGCGCCAGAAGAGGTAGCTCTCCTGCAACATCGCGATCGTGGTCGGATCGGCGAAATTGGCCGGCGGCGGGTTGAATCCCTTGGCGGCCACGCCCTTGCCGTCGAAATTGCCGCCGTGACAGGGCGAACAGAAGGCCGCATAGAGCCCCTTCCCCGTCATGATGTTCTCCGGCGTGTTGGGCACCGGATTCGCCAGCCCCGTGTATTCGCCCGGAGGCGCCGGGTGGATGGTGCGGTTTTCGGCGGGCGGTTGATCGCTGGGCGCCGTGCTCCCGTAAGTCTGCCAGCCGATCAAGAGCGGAAACAGGATCAGCACCGCCAAGCGGGCTCCCTGCAACGCGCCGAGGTTGTCGCCGGTGATGAAGCGCGAGATCGGGCCCCAGAAGGCTTCCTTGGACGCGCCGCTCAAGGTGCCGAAAATGACGATCCCGGACAGGGTCAGCATCAGATACAGGAAAATCAAGCTGTTGGGGAGCGGGGCCGTAAACAGCGGCATGCCCAGCTTCAGGAACGCCCACACGGCGACCATCAGAATCAGCGCCTTGGTGAGAACTCCCCCTTTCATGGTCCTTCCTCCCGTTCTCTCCGCCCGTTATTTGAGGCTCGCCGCCTGCGCCAGCTGAGGAGCTTCGGCTTTTTGGGTCGGCTGGCTGTTGGGCTGCGGGCTCGTCGTGTCGAGATCGGCCGTGCTCACCGTGATCGGCTCGCCGCTCATCTGCTGCAAGAAGGCAATGACCGACAGGATTTCGTTTTTCGACAGGCCGATCGGGTTCTTGTTGATGTAGGGCATCCGCGCCGGATACTCCTTCGGCGGCCCCTCATGGCGATAATCGAGATAGATATAGGCCTGCGGCTGGGTCAGGCTCTCGTACATGAATTCCTTGGACAGTTTCGCGCCGATGCCCTTGAGATCCGGACAACGGGCTGATTCGCTCGGACCGATCGAATGGCAAAGGGCGCATTGGCCCTTGCTGAAGAAGATCTTCTGGCCGATCGCAGCCATGTCGGCCGGCGTCTTGATCGTTGCCAGGTCGATCTTCTCTTCCGCCGGCGGCAATGACGCCATCTGCGGGACGGCCAGGGCGACCAGCGCAAAGAGGCCGAGCACGATCATGACAAAGCCCATGACCCGGACGAATCTCGCCGGGATAAAGAGGAGAATGGCAATCCCGCTTCCGACGATCGCCAATCCGATCAACTGAAGCAGCGCGACTTCACTCATAGTCGGACGTCCCTTTCAAGCTGTCTTTACTTCTCCTGCGGCGGCACACTCATGCTATCCAAGGCCGGCGATCCGCCCGCCATGGCCGGAATGGCGCCCGGCACCATTTTGCCCTTGGGTTCTTCGTGGCCGCCCTTCGCCTTGGCCTTGTCCCCCATGGTCGCCACCCAGAAGATAAAGGAGACGAGCAGACAGAACAAGAACGTGTTCAACGCCATGAAGGCGGCGGCATAGCCCAAGGCCGGCGAATAGGCATATTGCGAGGAGTCGCGCATGACGCCGTAGACGTGCCAATGGACGCGCGACGACGACCGCGCGTAACCCATGAGCGTCATGAGCAGGATCACCATCACCGCGTTGAGCACCAGCGCGTAGCCGGCCCGAGGCGGCATCTGTCCCCAGACCATTTCCGTGGTCGTGCGGGCGCTCTTCAAGAGCAGTGCGGTGAGCGGCGTGATCGTCAACATGACAAACAGCACGATCAGCACCTGCGAGGTCGAGAAGTAATTGATTCGGACGATGGCCGGCACGAAGTACCCCCAGACCCCGAGAATAATCACGGCGATGGCGGCGATGAACAGCACCGCGTTCATGACCGCCTTCGCAAGCTTTGCCCAGGTCGCCGTTTCCTGCTTGCCGGCGCGCCAGTACATGATGAAGCTCATAAAGGTCACGAGGATCATCAAGTTCGCCACGGTCATCTTTGCGCTCATCACGCCGAAGACGCCGAGCAACGGGTGGTGTGTGCCCCCCATCTTTCTGGCCTCTTCCAAGCTGGCGACCAGCGAGTGCGGGGTCATCCAGACGCCGAGACAGAGCAACAGGATGATGAGCATCGCCATGATCGGCTTGCGATACTGCAACTCCGATCCTTGAATCCGGTGCGTGATGCCCATCCAGAAATAGTAATTCGAGCCCAGGAACAGGACCCCGATCAACATGGCTTGCAAGATAAAGAGCCAGGACAGGAACCCGCCCATCAACGTGATGCCCATCTGCTGGTTGTACTGATAAATTTCCCGCATCAGCCAGTAGCCGGCGAAAGGCAGCGGCAACAGGCCGAACACGCCGATGAAGTTGCCGACGTACCCCATCCAGTCGTAATGGTTGCGTTCATCCGGAGTCTTCGCCGAGAGGTACCGAACACCGGCATAGGCGCCGCAGATATAGCCGCCCAGCACGACGTTGGCGATCAGACGGTGGATGTTGACGGGCCACCAGGTCGGGTTCCAGGTTGCCGCCCAGGCCCTGGCCAAGTCCGATCCTTCGGAAATCACCACCGGGCTGGCTTGGAACGTGGCCCAGGAGTTCGGCACGATCATGATGAAGAAGGCGAAGACGTTCAGCAGGAATCCCAGGAAGATGTGGAAAGTTTTGGCTCCCCCTTCCGACATGGCGTCCCAGCCGTACCAATAGAGGTACAGCGTTGCCGTTTCGAGCAAGAACAGGAGGCAATAGACGACGAAGGAGGGAAAGAAGATGTCGGTCAGGTAATTCATCAGCCTCGGATAGAAGCCGATGAGCAGGAACAGGAGGATGCCGCCGAAAAGCGCCGTGGTCGCGTAGGAGGAGGTCAACAGCTTGGTAAACTCTTTCGCCAGTTTGTCGTAGCGCTTGTCGCCGCCCTTCCAACCGACGATCTCGCAGACCCATGCGAAGATCGGGACGCCGAGCACGAAGCCCGCCAGCAGCAGGTGCAACTGGGCGATGATCCAAATGATGTTCCTGCTGCCGATGCCCGGAATATCCCGATAGGCGACTTGCGCGGCAGCGGACCCGCCCTCTTGAGCCAGTCCCAGGTCCGGAAACAGCACGAACGCCCCGAGCAGCACCACGGCCGCACCCAGCCACCCCGTCGGGCGTATGTTGCATAACGCCTGCTTGAGACCGTCGAGATATCGGTTCATGGCTGATCTCCTTGCTTGGCCGGCGCCTTACGGCTTGGCCGCTTGCGGCGCGGCGGGCTGGGCCGGACCCTTCGCCCCGTCGGATTTCGTGCTCGCCTTGTCCTTTGCCTGCGGCTTCGGCTTTCCCTTTTGCTTTTCCGCTTCCAGCTCCGCCTGCCTGGCTTCCAGCGCGACGACTTGGGATTCCACCTGCGCCAGGACCTTCTCACCCTTGGCGAGCCGGTCGGCCGGTTTGACATGTGGCGCGACCTTCACCTCCGGCTTCTTGTAATCCTGATGGGGATGCGGCGTCGTCACCGGCATCGCGCCCCAGAAGACGAAGATCAGCAAGACGCCGGCGGCGGTCACCGAGGTCAGCATCAAGGTTTGATCGGCCGGGATCCGCATGAGGTCCCAACGGGTCACCAGGTGCTGATAGGACTCGCTCAAGGGCAGCGCCTTGGCCGCCTCCCGTTGAATAATCGCGCCGGCGATCTTCAATCCGACGGACAGCAGAATCACCAGCGAGATGGTCGAGATCGATCCCCAGATCATCAGCTCGACCCCGATCCGCTCTGCGACCGGCAGGCCCTTGATCAGCTCCAATTCCATGAACCAGTGCGCCAGATCCTTGCCGATCCCGGTCACGAGCCCTTCGACCAGCCACAGGATGGTCACATAGAAGCCGCCGGCCAGGACAAGGAGCCCCCAGAGCCGGACGCCGAACGAGCCTTGCGGTTCGACCTTCAGTCGCTCGATGAAGACCGTGCGAGCGGTCAGGCCGACCGCCCACATATCGATGGGAATGCAGAGCAGAAAGAGGATGCCGAGGCCGGCCCCCTCTCCCAAATGGAGATCAGCCAAGCCCTGCAACGCCGGCACGGAAAGCAGGGACACGGGCGTGGTCAACAGGAACAGGAACGCGACGCCCATCATGTGTTCAAGGTTCATGCTGCCCATGGCCATCATGAGCAGGGCCAAGCCCAGCTTGGCCGGCAGTCCGGTCCAACAGGCCGACCAGAGGACGTGAAGAGCAAGCTTCATGGAGGACATGGATCTGTGCCCTGGTTATTCGAGGAATTCGCGATTGATAATGGCCGAGACCGTGAACACCAGGATGCTGCCCATCACGACGAGCCATCCGATCAGCGAGAGCGGTCGCTTGAAGATATTACGCTCGGGGTCTCGATCGATAAACGGCAACGCCGCCAGGAATAGCATGAACAGGCCGGGCAACCCCGTGGCTGCCACGAACTGCCCGAACTCGCCGGAAAAGATCTTCAAGCGCAGCATCTGGAAGAGAAACAGAAAATACCATTCCGGCTCCGGATGGTACTCGCCGGGATCCGGCGTAGCCTCTTCGAGCAGGACGATCGGCTCCCAGAATGCCAGGCAGGCGGTCGTGAAGAACACCGCGACCATGGCGACGATGTCCTTCCAGATCTGCCGGGGGAAGAAGTAGTCCGTTTTGGCCTTCAACTCCTCAGGGCTGCCGCGGAACGGGCCGGCGGGCCCCGCCTTTCTGAACAGGAACAGGTGCAGGCCGGCCAAGCCCATCAAGAGCGCCGGCAGGATCATGACATGGATGACGAAGAACCGGCTCAAGGTCATTTGGCCCGGAGTCGGGCCGCCCTTGAGAAAGCGCGCCATGAAGTCGCCGACGATCGGCGTCTTGTCCATGATCTCCACACCCACTGTGGTCGCCCAATAGGCCCGCTGGTCCCAGGGGAGCAAATAGCCCGTGAACCCGAACCCCATGACGAGCCCGAACAGGGCCAAGCCGACCAGCCAGATCATTTCCCGCGGCTTCTTATAGGCGCCCCAGAGAAAGACTTGGGACATATGCGCGAACACGCAGACGACCATCGCGGTCGAGCCCCAGAAATGGTAACTCAAGAGGAACCAGCCGTAATCGACCTCGTGAATGATGTACTGCGTGCTAGCGTAGGCATGGTCCGCCGTCGGCACGTAATAGAACATCAGGAGCACGCCGGTGACGGCCTGCATGATGAAGATGAAGAGCAACACCGACCCGAACACATAGGCCCAGCGCGAGCCGCCCGGCACCGGTTCGTTCAGCATCTTGGCCTGCAACTTCTGCAGGCCGATCCGCTCATCGATGAATTGGACGACTTTTTCGATCGGGGACGGCTGTGTCGTAGTGGATGGCGTATCCATTGAGGTCCGTCGCGGCTAGATAATACGAGTTTGCGTCTTGGTGCCGGCCTTGAATTCCATGTCGATGATCTTGATGTCGCCGCTCGGGGTCACTTGAATGGGCAGCGGATCGAGAGGGCGAGGCGCCGGCCCATCGAGCACCTTGCCCGCCGCGTCATAGATGCTGAGGTGGCAGGGGCAGAGAAACACTTCTCCCAACACCTTGTGCTTCCGCCACTTGTAGCCGCAGCCGAGATGGGGACACTTGCCCGAGAAGGCCACATAAGGGACGTCTTTCTTGTTCGTCCAGACCAGCTTCCCCGTCGCGTCTTTAAAATCCATGTCCTTGCCCTGATAGATCTTGTCCAACACCTCGGGCGTCGCCTTCAGGACCCAGGCATTCTTGTCAATCTCCTGTTCGGGCATGTAGGCTTCCTTGACCTTGCGCTTGAACTTGAACTGGACTCCCGAATCGTCCTTCTTGATCTTGTTCGCGTTGCCGATGCTGATCCATCCGTTGTCGAACGGCTGATACATCGGCTTCATGAGATAGCGCAGGACCGGCCATGCCAGCGGCAGGCCGATGAACAGCCCGATCACATGGGTGAACTTGGCGAAGAAATTCCGGCGCGGGACGTTCCGCTCCAATTCCGGAAGGGGGATCAGCACTTCCCCCGACTCTACGTGGAGGTGATCTTCGAGGTGCGCGATCTCGATGTCGTGGATGCTGACGTACCCGTCCCGCGTGAAGAGGGGCAGCCCTTCGACCTCTCCGGAGGACAGCCGCAGTTGCACGAGATCGTCGCCGACCGATTGGATATGGCTGGACTCGATCTGCCTCTCCGGCCCGCCGCGGCCGTTCATCGACACCACGAGGTGGCTGATGTGGTGGGACAGCGGATCCACGATGATGCGGGTCACCTCGCCGATTTCACGATCCGTTCCCCGGACTTTCGATCTGAGCTTGGGCTGTTGCATCGTCTTATTTCTTCTTGATCGGCTTGGGTGTATTGACCGAGGCGTTTTTCATCGTCCCCAGCCAGGCCGCCAGCACATCCACGTCCTTCTCTTCCATCAGCTCCTTGTATTTGTCCGGCATCTTCTTCTTCTCGTATTCCTTCTCGAAACCCTCCGCCATGAAGCTTTGCGGGTCCAGAATCTTCTCCTTGATTTCCGCGACGGTCATGTGCGAGCCGATATTGTCCAGCTCCGGCCCGCGCTTCTTCCCGCCTTCCCCCTTGAGCTTGTGGCAGTTGTAACATTCCTGCAGTTGCCACTGTTCGAATCCCAACCGCTCCAGCTCCTTGGGGTCGTTCACGGAGGCGCCGCCGGACGGCTTTGCAGTCTCGACAAGGCCGGCGCCCGCGGCCGCCGCCCCTTCCTGAATGACATCCTTCCCGAGGTTCTTGATCCGCTCCTGCAGGGCCGCCGCCTTCTCGTCCAGCGCCTTGACCTTGGCGATCAGATCTTCGGTCTTGCCCTGCTCGGTCAACTTTCGCTTGGGAGCCAGAATCTTCTCGATCTTGCCCTTCTCGTCTTCCGGATCATACTGCGGCAGGAGCGAGGCGCCGCCGATATAAAAGACGGACAGGATCAGATAGAACACGATCAGCGCCACGATGGCCTTGCCCCCGCTGATCGGTTTTACGGAGGGAGCGTCGAGGAGCATGTACACGAGCATGCCCAGCATGGCGTAGGCAAAGAACATGTACTGGAATATCTCCGGGAAGCCGAGGATCTTGGCGGCGACGAGCAGCCCCACCCCGACCACCATCCCACCGATCACTTTCCGCATCACGTTCGGTCTCCTTCCCTGTGTTTCCGAAGCTCCGCTCGCAAGGTCGCCGGATGCCTATTTCGCCCCTGCCGGAACC
>DATIBM010000150.1:0-2986 GCA_035457545.1 Nitrospiraceae bacterium | reverse complement strand
ATCGTGGAGCGCACGATCGGCTGGCTGGGCAACTTCCGGCGACTGACCGTCCGGTATGATCGCCTGATGGACACCTATGGCGGATTCTTTCATCTGGCCTGTGCCCTGATCACGCTTCGGAAGGTTTTGAAATGACTTCTATTGTTCGGAAGGAGGAGAGAGATGGATGAGGCGCTGACGGTCGCGAACCTTTGCGAGACTCATGGGGTTCCGAGGCCGCCGTTCCGGGTGATCGCCGTGACGAGCGGGAAGGGCGGGGTCGGCAAGACCAACGTGGTGCTCAACCTGGCCCTCGCGCTCGCCCGATCGGGACAGCGCGTGCTGGTGTTCGACGCCGATCTCGGCCTGGGCAATGTGGATGTGCTGCTCGGGATCGTGCCGCGCTTTACGCTCTCGGATGTGCTGGCTGGAGAGCGAAGGTTGCGCGAGATCATGATCCAAGGTCCCGAGGGGATCATGATTTTGCCGGCCGGCTCCGCGGAATGGGATCTCACCGCCCTCTCTCCCGAACAGCAGGTGTTGATCCAGGAGGAGTTGGGGGAGCTGTCTCCCTCGATCGACGTCCTGTTGATCGACACCGGAGCCGGCATCTCATCCAACGTCCTGTTTTTTGCGGCTGCCTCGCAGGAGATCGTGGTGGTCGCCGCTCCCGAGCCGACGTCCATGGCCGATGCCTACGCGCTCATGAAGGTCCTGGCCCAACGGCACCGAGAAACCCGGTTTCGGTTGCTGGTCAACATGGCCAAGACCCGGCGCGAGGCTCTGGAGGTGTACCGCCGGCTGCTGCTCGTCTCAGGCCGTTTTCTCAACATCTCGATCGACTATGCGGGGATGATTCCCGCCGACGACTATCTTCCCATGGCTGTGCAGCGCCAGCAGGCCGTGCTGACCGCCTTTCCCCATGCGCCGTCCAGCGCCGCCTTTCGGCGCCTGGCCGAGGTCGTGTTGGAGTGGGAACCGGCCCGCCATCTCAAGGGCGGGGTTCAATTCTTTTGGAACCGGCTCGTCACGCAAGCCTGACGACAGGACGAGGGATCATGAAACACGAGCACGCGGCGCCTCTGGGGCGGACAAGGGCGATCCCCAAGGTGATGGGGTCCCCGATGACCTCGGATCGGGAGCGCATCATCCAGGAGTTCGCTCCCTTGATCAGGGTCATGGCCCATCGGCTGGCCTTTCGCCTGCCGGCCTATATGGACGTTGAGGACCTGATCTCGGTCGGCGTGATCGGGCTGATGGACGCGATGACCAAATACGACCAGACCCGCGAGGCAAACTTCAAAACCTACGCGGAGTTTCGGATTCGAGGGGCGATGCTGGACGAGATCCGGTCGATGGACTGGATTCCTCGGTCCGTTCATGAGCGCATCACGCTGTTGCATAAGACCGAGATGGAGTTGACGCGCCGACACGGCCGGTCGCCGACCGAGGAGGAGTTGGCCTCGGCGCTGCAGATGTCCGCCGGGGAGCTGTCCGACTTCCTGACCCAGGCGCAGGGCGCCATCGTCATGAGCTTGGAGGATCTGGCGGTGCAGGATTCGGATGGGGACAAGATTCTCCGTATGCTGGTGGATACGCAGCACCCCGATCCGCTCTCCCACGTCGTGACCGAGGATGTCCGCCGCGCCCTGGAGCGGGCGATCGAGGAGCTGCCCGAGAAGGAGCGGCTGGTGCTCACGCTCTATTATTGCGAAGAGCTGACCATGAAGGAGATCGGCGGGATTCTGTCGATCACCGAATCGCGCGTCTGCCAGATCCATGCGAAAACGATCCTCCGCCTGAAGGCCAAGCTCGAACTGCTCCAGAGCTGAACGCCGATACAGGAATGCGCCGGAGAGAGGCAAATGGGAAATTGTTTCCTGATCGGGAGGAAACGACCGGGCAAAAGGTTGCCGGCGATGGCCGGCCAGCCCGTCATGCTCCATCGAACCAGCGGAATCACGTCGTTTGACAGGGCCGGTGATGGCATAGGGGTTGCTATCAAGCCGTGAAGACTGTGGAGACGACGGAGAAACAACAATGAATCGAGGCATCTATCCGATCCTGTCCGGAGCACTGGCGCAGGAGCAACGGACCCAAGTCTTCGCGCACAACATCGCCAACGTGAACACCAAGGGGTTCAAGCAGGAAGAGCCGCTGTTTCAGGCCCTGCTGCCGCATCGCCGGCTTGCCGGTGCGCCCGATTCTCACGTCCGGCTGGTCTCCGGGATGCCGCCGCCGATCTTCGGAGCGTCCGAGCGGGTCTTCGTCGGGCCGCACGGGAACCATACGCAGTTTGATTCAGGGCGGTTGCGAACGACGGGCAATCCCTTCGACTTGGCGATCGACGGGCCGGGATTCTTCGAAGTCCGCACGCCGGAGGGCCTGCGCTATACAAGGAACGGGGTGTTTCATCTGGATGAGAAACGGCGGTTGGTGACGCAGGCCGGCCTTCCGGTCATGGGCACGAAGGGGGAATTGAAACTGCCGCCCGGCGAAGTCGTGATCGATGGGCGGGGAGCCATCTCCGTGGGGGGGCAGCCGGTTGGGACAGTGAAGGTCGTCGAGTTTCCGGAGCAGCGAATGCCCCGCAAGGTGGCGGAGAGCCTCTTCGCGGGCGAGGGTGGCGCGGCGCAGAAGAACCCCACCGTCATGAGCGCGGCGGTGGAAGAGTCCAACGTGAACCCGCTCGACGAGATGGTGAAGCTGATTCAGGGGATGCGCTCGTACGAGTCCGCGCAAAAGATGATTCAAACGATCGACCGGATGGCCGAACTGGCGGTCAACGAACTCGGCCGAGTGCAGGCCTAGCCCGTGAAACGTGAAGCGTGGAAGAGCGCACTCAGCGCTCAGCACTCAGAATCAGTCGCTCGCAGCCGGTGATCGATAGAGATTCCGGCACCGAGAGAAAGGGGATTCCATGATTCGAGCCATGTGGACGGCGGCGACGGGGATGACGGCGCAACAACTGAATGTCGATACGATTGCGCACAACCTGGCGAACGTG
>DATIBM010000149.1:0-19679 GCA_035457545.1 Nitrospiraceae bacterium | reverse complement strand
GGGCCACCGCCTTCGACTAAGAGATAGAACTGGGCATAGACGCAACCGTTGTCCACTTCCTACGAGGAGCAACACGAGATGCAAACGATCACCCCGTGCTTGTGGTTCGACGACAAAGCCGAAGAGGCGGCGAAGTTCTATGTGTCGATTTTCAAGAATTCCAAAGTGAAATCCATCACCCGCTATGGAGAGGCGGGCGCCCGAGCCTCCGGAAGACCGAAGGGCTCGGTCATGACCGTGACGTTCGACATCGAGGGTCAGGAGTTCGTCGCGTTGAACGGCGGGCCGCTGTTCAAATTTACCGAGGCGATCTCGCTGATGGTGAAGTGTGAGACACAGCAAGAAATAGACGACATGTGGAAAAAACTCTCCGCAGGCGGGGAAGAAGGACCGTGCGGCTGGCTGAAAGACAAATATGGCCTGTCGTGGCAGATAGTCGCCCCTGGAATGGACAAGATGCTGAACGACCAGGATGCCGACAAATCGGAGCGAGTCATGGAGGCCGTGCTGAAGATGGGCAAGATCGATCTAGGTCGCCTGAAGCAGGCGTCCGAAGGGCGATGAGGGATCGAAGCGAACGGCTTGGGGGGCAACTGATGAAATATATGCTGCTGATCTATGGGGACGAACAGGCGTTGAGCGACACCGAGCGGGAGGACTGCTACAAGGAGTCCACGCAGCTCGCGCAGGAGCTCCATTCGAACGGACAATATCTGGCCGCGAACCCGTTGCACCCGACGTCGATGGCGACCAGCGTCCGGGTGCGCGAGGGGAAACGGCTCGTGACCGACGGTCCGTTCGCCGAGACGCGCGAGCAACTGGGCGGCTATTTCCTCATCGACGTCAAGGATCTCGATGAGGCGATCGCCGTGGCCGGCCGCATTCCCATGGCGCGCAAGGGGACGGTGGAGGTCCGGCCGGTGATCGAGATTCCGGGGCTGCCATCCGATCCGACAGCAGCGTGAGGCCATCCGAGGCCCAGGAGCGTCATTCGTCAACCGCCATTCGTCATGCGCGAGGTTTTGAGTGACGAACGATGTCGATTGTGCGCCTGCTCCTTCGACAAGTTGGTGCATCGACTAGAGAGGGAGGGACCTATGAGCACGTCAACGCCTCAAGCAGATTTTCTGCTCCCCTTTCGCGGCACGGACTGGGACAGGCGTCTGTCGCCGGAACAATTTCAGAAGTTCGTGTCCGACTGGAGTCAATGGTTCGAGCGCGTGAAGCAGGAAGGCAGATGCACAGGCGGGCATCCGTTGCATCTTGAGGGTAAGCTCGTGTCCGGCAAGAACGGGCACATTGTGACCGACGGCCCGTTCACCGAATCCAAGGAAGCCATTGGCGGCTACTTTTATCTTCAGGTCGTCAATATCGATGAAGCAGTGGAAATCGCCAAACAGTGTCCTGGACTTGAATACGGCTGCGTCGTGGAAGTCCGGCCCGTGGCCGAGAGTTGCGCGGACAGAAGGCGCGCATTGGAACGGGCGGCGAGCCGCGATCTGCTCGTCAACACGGCGATGTGAAGGGGACGAGCGGCGGCGGACGACAGCGATATCGCCTGGCGGAGGCTGTTCCGGTTTGCGGCTGCAGCCCGCCTATGTAAGATCCGAACGATCGCGTCTATCGAAAAGAACAGGCTGAATGAGGCAATTCATCATGCAAAGGAGAACATCATGAGCCAGATACGGCTGCTGGTAGGGACACGCAAGGGGGCGTTCATTTTGACCTCGGACGGCGCACGCAAACGCTGGGACGTCAACGGGCCGTTGTTTGGAGGCTGGGAACTCTACCATCTCAAGGGCTCGCCCGCCGATCCGAACCGGCTCTATGCCTCGCAGACCAGCAGTTGGTTCGGGCAGGTCATTCAGCGCTCGGATGACGGCGGGAAAACCTGGAGCGCGCCCGGCACCAAACCCGAAGATCTCATGGGGCCGGACGGCATGCCGAAGGGGGAGAGCAACATGTTTGTCTACGATGCGTCAGCCGAGACCGGCAGGCCGCTCACCACGCACCAGTGGTACGATGGCACGCAGAAGCCCTGGGAGTTCAAACGAGTCTGGCACCTCGAACCATCACTGAACGATCCGGACACGGTCTATGCCGGCGTGGAGGATGCCGCCCTATTCCGTTCGACGGACGGCGGGCGGTCGTGGCACGAACTGGCGGGACTGCGCGAGGCGAAGGGGCATCTCTGGCAGCCGGGCGCGGGCGGGATGTGTCTGCACACGATCCTGTTGGACCGGAGGAATCCGCAGCGGATCTTCATCGCCATCTCCGCCGCCGGCGCGTTCCGGAGCGATGACGGCGGCAAGACCTGGCGGCCGGCGAACCGTGGCCTGAAGTCCCAGTATGAGCTGCCCGACCCGGATGCGGAAGTCGGCCACTGCGTGCACCGCATCGCCATGCACCCGTCCCGTCCGAACGTGCTGTTCATGCAGAAGCACTGGGACGTGCTCCGCAGCGACGATGCCGGCGAGTCGTGGCACGAAATCAGCGGGAACCTGCCGAGCGACTTCGGGTTCCCCATCGCCGTGCACGCCCACGAACCGAACACGGTCTATGTGGTCCCGATCAAGAGCGACTCGGAACATTATCCGCCCGAGGGGAAGCTACGGGTGTACCGCAGCCGGACCGGTGGGAACGAGTGGGAACCGCTAACGAAGGGGCTGCCGCAACAGGATTGTTATGTCAACATCCTGCGCGATGCGATGGCCGTCGACGAGCTGGATCCCTGCGGCCTCTATTTCGGCACGACCGGCGGCCAAGTGTATGCCTCGTCCGATGCCGGCGACAGTTGGGCGCCCATCGTTCGGGACCTGCCGGCGGTGCTGTCGGTCGAGGTACAGACGCTTTCATGAGCGTCAAAGGTCAATCGTCACTCGTCAATCGACCAGCAATACCTAGGCGCTCTTCACGAATGACGATTGACGCATGACGCACAGTTCCGATGTGAGATGCCAACAACGCTTCACGACTGACGGACGGAAGATGATACGAGTCGTACTCCCGGCGCACTTGCGGACATTGGCGCGCGTGAACGGCGAGGTCAGGTTGGATATCGATGGACCGGTCACGCAGCGCTCGATCCTTGACGCGCTCGAAGCCCGCTATCCCATGCTGCGGGGAACGGTGCGCGACCATGTCACGCACAAGCGCCGGCCGTTCGTGAGGTTCTTCGCCTGCGAGCAGGATTTCTCCCACGAATCGCCGGATACTCCTCTTCCCGAGGCAGTGGCGACGGGGGCCGAGCCGTTCCTGATCGTCGGGGCCATGGCCGGGGGATAGGGAGCGCCAATCGTGACATGCCATTGGGCATGCGTGAGCGATGACAGGGGCGGCGGTGAGACGCTCGGCGCAGGCCATCACCAGCGATCTTTCCGTGTGTCATGGTGGAGGAAGCCTCGCGACGGCGATCCCGGGGATGAGCGCTGTCGTGTCTGACAGGACGTCGAGAATGTCCGGCCATCGATTAACGGCCGGCCTCGTAGGTCCTCGCGCCGTGGCCGCTCGAAGGGAGAGAACGCCATGCAATACATGCTGATGTGCTGTTTCGATGAACAGTCTTGGCAGAAGTTGCCCGATGCGCAGAGAGAGACCATTATGCGCGAGTATGGAGAGTTGATACAGAGCCTCGCCAAGAGCGGACGTCTTCGCGGCGGAGGACAGCTACACCCCATATCGTCAGCCACCACGGTGCGCATGAAGAACGGCAAGCCGGTTTGTACGGATGGACCGTTCGCAGAAACGAAAGAGCAGCTCGGCGGCTACCATTTGGTGGAATGTGAGAATCTGGATGAGGCGATTGCCATCGCGGCGCGCATCCCAACCCTGCCCGCTGGCGGCGCCATCGAAGTGCGTCCTGTTGCAGTGACGGAGGGCTCGGCCGTGAGAAGAGGATGAAGGATGGCACTGACACAAGGGAAGAACATGACAGAAGCCGACTATAGGATCGAGCCGATCGGAGTCATCCGCTCCACGCTGGTCAATCGTACGGCGGCACCACGCCAGGGCTACGAGGGCGCCCCTGAAGCCTGGCTGGAACTCACGCCTCAGGTTGCGCAGGGCTTGGTCGGCGTCAGTGCGGGGGACGAAGTCATCGTCCTGACGTGGCTTCACCGGGCCCGGCGTGACGTGCTTCAGGTCCATCCGCGTGGAAATATGGAGGCGCCGTTGACCGGCGTGTTTGCGACGCGGTCGCCGGATCGGCCCAATCCTGTGGGACTCCATCGGGTTTCGGTCTTGGATGTCGCAGGGCTTAGAGTAAGGGTTGCGCCGATGGAGGCCATTGACGGGACGCCCATCGTCGATATCAAGCCGGTGCTGCCCCGATCGGCAGACTCATAACGCCGCGCGACTACCGCGGCGCTCGGGATTCCCGATCGACCACATGATTATGGGATGCGAATGGAGGGAGCTTCATGAAATACCTGCTGCTGGTTCATCACAACGAAGAAGCGTTCGGTAAGATTCCAGAGGCCACGCGGCAGGGCATGCTGGCGGAATCCATTCAACTCTGCCACCAACTCGACGACAAGGGGCAATATGTCCATGCGTCGCCGCTGCATCCGACGGCGACGGGAGCGAGGGTGCAGGTTCGAGAGGGCAAGCGGTTCACCACCGATGGCCCGTTCGCGGAGACGCACGAGCAGATTGCCGGGTATTTTCTCATTACTGCCAAGGATCGTGACGAGGCCATCGACATCGCGGGGCGGATTCCAGGCGCGCGCATCGGAACGGTCGAAGTCCGGCAGGTGAGAGAGGTCGCGGGGTTGCCGGGCGAGGGCCCGTGAAGCAAGAAGCCGTCGTCAGTCATCGGTCAACCGTCATTGGGAGAGAAGGACCAATGGCGACATGCGAACGATGCTTCACGAATAATGAACCGGCCCTGTCGATTTCGCGGGGGCGCGTTCGACCAATAGCCAGAAGCCGGGCCGGCTCGATGGAGCGCCCTCGAAATCGTCACTGAACAAAGGAGCCAGCCATGCGATTCATGATCATCGTCAAGGCCACCAAGGAGTCGGAAGCGGGCGTGATGCCGAGCACGCAACTTTTGACCGAGATGGGCAAATTTAACGAGGAGCTGGTGAAGGCCGGCGTGATGCTGGCGGGCGAGGGGCTTCAGCCCAGCTCCCAAGGGAAGCGCGTGAAGTTCTCCGGAAACAAGCGCACGGTGATCGACGGACCCTTTACCGAGACGAAGGAGTTGATTGCCGGCTTCTGGCTCTGGCAATGCAAATCGATGGACGAGGCGGTCGAATGGCTCAAACGCGCGCCATTTAACAACGATGAAGTCGAGATTCGCCAGGTGTTCGAGGCGGAAGACTTCGGCGCCGAGTTTACGCCGGAACTCAGGGAACAGGAGGAGCGGATACGCGCGCAAACTGAGCAGATTCAGCGAACGATCAAGAAATAGACCGCGAGACGGCCATTGGAACCAGGAGATCATGGCGGTTCGTGGCGACGATGGTTGTCGAGAGCTACGCTGCCCCAAACGTCCGATGCGAGCCCATAACCACAAGGAGACATGACGATGAGTCAGCCCCAAGTCAAGCCGATCCCGGATGGGATGCATACGGTCACCCCGCACTTGATTTGCGCCGGCGCGGCCGAGGCCATTGAATTTTACAAGAAGGCTTTCAATGCCGTGGACCTGGGGAGAGTGCCGGGACCACAGGGAAAGCTCCTCCATGCCCTAATTCGTATCGGGGATTCACCCGTTATGCTCGTCGATGAATTCCCCGATTGGCATTCATTCGGGCCGAAGTCCCTCAAGGGTTCGCCGGTCACGATCCATCTGTATGTCCAGGACGTGGACGCGTTCTTCAAACAAGCCGTGGCAGCCGGAGCGACGATCACGATGCCGGTTGAAGACACGTTCTGGGGGGATCGCTACGGCAAACTCGAAGATCCCTTCGGGCACCACTGGTCGGTCGCCACGCACGTTTGTGACGTGAAGCCGGAAGAACTGCAGGAGGCGGCACAGAAGGCTTGCGGGTAACCGGCCGGTTCAGCATCGCAAGTGGCCGCGACGGTCAGTGCCGTGGCCCGTCTCGCCGCACAGTCGCGAACCAGGATTGAATCACCGCCATCACTACATCGGAGGCAGCCATGGTCAAGACCATCGTCATCATCGTCGTTGTCCTGATCGTCGCGGTGCTCATCTATGCCGCGACCATGCCGGACACGTTCCGGATTCAACGGTCGGCGACCATCAAGGCGCCGCCGCAGAAGATCTTTGCGATTCTGAATGACTTCCATCGGTCGGAGTCCTGGTCGCCCTACGAGAAGAAGGACCCCATGATGAAGAGAACATTCAGCGGGGCCGCCAACGGCAAGGGCGCCGTGTATGAATTCGACGGCAACAAAGAAGTCGGGAAAGGCCGCTTGACGATTACGGACACGGTACCGCCTTCCATGATCACGATCGCGCTGGACATCGTCGAGCCCTTCGCCGCTCACAACATTGTCGAATACAGGTTGGAACCGCTTGGCGACGCGACGCAGGTCACGTGGAGCATGACCGGGCAGAGTCCCTACATCGCGAAAGTCATCTGCCTCTTTATGGACATGGACCGCATGGTCGGCAAAGACTTCGAGGTGGGTCTCGCCAATTTGAAGGCCGTCGCCGAAGCGTGAGCGGCGGACGCCATACGGTCGCCGGCTGCCTCGGTGGTACGACCGCCACCCATGCACGTGTCGGCGCCGTTCGACGCCGCGATTCTGCTGGGGGTCTGATCCGGTGAGGTCTGTCTGTGCGTGATGAGCATCCGCGTGCTCCTTCCCATGCGAAGCTGATGTGTGTGACGATTGTCCAGTGACATCATTTCGTCGAATGTACTCATCGACCGACCACAAGGAGGTGCCTATGCGTTTCATATCAGCCATACTCATGTGCGTGTGCCTGTTGGTCATGGCTTCTCCCACTCTGGCCAAAGACAAGAAGACGGAGAAACAGATGGACCCCCAGGCGATGATGGAGCTGTGGAAGAAACTCGCCCAGCCTGGCGAGCCCCACAAGCTCTTTGCGAGTCTCGCCGGGAGCTGGACGACCGCCACGAAGGAATGGATGGAGCCGGGCAAGCCGCCGACGGAATCGAGCGGCACCGCGGACATGAAGATGTTGCTGGACGGGCGCTTTCTCTATCAGGAATACCACGGCCAGATGATGGGGCAACCCTTCTCCGGGATCGGCATCGACGCCTACGACAACATGACCAAGAAATACGTGACGGCCTGGATGGATTCGATGGGCACGGGAATCTTCATCATGGAAGGCACGGCCAGCGCCGACGGCAAGACCATCACGCTCAAAGGGTCGCATCCGGAGCCGGGCGGAGGCAAGATGACTCATCGGGCGGTCTGGAAGATCATCGACGACCACACCCAGACGTTCGATATGTACGGAGCGCACCACGGCCAGAAGGAAACCAAGATGATGGAGATCACGTACAAGCGGAAACCGTAGCGGAATGTGGAGGACGCGCACAACTTCGAGGCAGGTGGAAGGTCTGATGTCGCTTGTAGGGACCGTCGCCTTGGTTGCGGGGGGAACGCGCGGCGCGGGTCGGGGGATCGCGGTCGAATTGGGCGCGGCCGGCTCCACGGTCTATGTGACCGGGCGGACCACGCGGGACCAGCCGTCCGAATACGGCAGGCCGGAAACTATCGAGGAAACGGCCGAGCTTGTCTCGGCATCCGGCGGCCATGGCATCGCTGTTCAGGTGGATCATCTCGTCGCGGAGGAGGTCGAGAAGCTGGTCGATCGCATCCGCGCCGAGCAGGGGCGCCTCGACGTCCTCGTCAATGACATCTGGGGCGGAGAGCAGCTCAAGGAATGGGACACACCGGTCTGGAAGCATGATCTCCGGAATGGGCTGCGGATGCTCAGCCTCGGCATTCACACGCATCTGATCACGGCGCACTATGCCCTGCCGCTGTTGATCGAGCGTCCGGGAGGCCTCTTGGTCGAGGTGACGGACGGCACGGCCGAGTACAATGCGGAGCACTATCGGATCAACCCGTTCTATGACCTCGCGAAGATCGCGGTGACGCGCATGGCTTGGGCCCATGCCAAGGACCTTGCCCCGCATGGCGCGACCTCGGTGTCCCTCACGCCCGGATGGTTGCGTTCGGAGATCATGTTGGACGCGTTCGGCGTGACCGAAGAGAATTGGCGGGACGCCACGGCGAACGTGCCGCATTTCGTGATCTCCGAGACTCCCCGTTTCATCGGGCGCGCCGTGGCGGCCCTTGCGGCAGATCCGAATCGCTCGCGTTGGAACGGGCAATCGCTGTCCAGCGGCCAACTGGCGCAAGTCTATCGCTTTACCGACCTCGACGGCTCCCGTCCCGACGCGTGGCGATATCTGCGGGAAGTGGTCGATGCCGGAAAGCCGGCCGACGCGACCGGCTATCGATAGGTGTTCGTCTCATCAGAACTGTCTGACTCATCCAAAGGAGGTTGGCATGGCCCGCTACGTCGATGGATTTGTCCTGCCCGTTCCAAAGAAGAATCTCCGGGCCTACCGCCGCCTGGCGCAGAAGGCGGGGAAAATCTGGCGAGAGCACGGCGCGCTCGACTACAAGGAATGCGCCGGCGACGATCTCAATACCAAGATGGGCGTGCCATTCCTGAAAAGCGCCAAGGCCAAGCCCGGCGAAACCGTGGTGTTCTCGTATATCGTCTATAAGTCGCGCGCGCATCGGGACCGCGTCAACGCGAAGGTCATGAAAGACCCGCGCATCGCGACGATGTGTGATCCACAAGACATGCCGTTCGACGTCACGCGCATGGTCTACGGCGGATTCAAGGTTTTGGTCGATGCGTGATGAAACGACCGGTCTCCCGGCTTGTGTGAACCGATGACGTCCGGGTGACTCGATGAGGTCGAGGACGCTTCCGGCGCAGCTCTATCACCTGGCCGAAGCGGCGAACTGGCCGTCCATTTGCCGCAGCGGACTATTGAGCACGAAGGTCCTACTCGACCAGGCCGGGCTGCAAGGAACCGAACGGGAACGGATCGAGCGGCGCCAGCGTCTCGAGCACAGGGTATTGCCGAACGGCGTGCAGGTGCGCGACCAAAAGCCGCTCCCCGCGCGTTCGTTGGCGACCTGTCTGGTCGGCCTCACGGCGCCGGAATGGTACGAACTGATCAATTCGCAGGTGTTCTTCTGGTTGGATGCGGATCGGCTCAACCGGCAGAGGCGCGCCTGCGAACCGCGGCCACAAGTCGTCCTGGTTGTCGATGCCCAGCGCCTGGCGGCCCGCTATGCCGAGCGGATGTCTCTCTCCCGCATCACTTCGGGGCACGCACGCCGCAGGCCGGCGAGACGGGGGCGGTGCACCTTCGTGCCCTATCGGCTATGGATCGAGTCGGGCTGGTCCAGCGAGGCGGACGGTCTCGGCATTCATCCGCGCACCTACAGCCAGCGCCCCGCTGAACTGACTGTCGCCGGAGAGGCGAAGGAGGTGATGAGCTGCGTCATCGAGGTCCATCGCCTGGAGCCCGGGGAGACCTTTCGTCCATAGCCACAGTAGTTGCCGGAATGCAGGAGCGGCAGGCCAAGGAAGAATCCGCCGGACGATGACATGACGCAGCAGGATGGCTGTTGGAATCCCGATCTCGCCGGTGATTATGACCGGATCGCCGACTTCTATGCCGACGCCTACGCGGATGACCTCGGCCGCGCGCCCTTCGATCAAGCCCTGTTGAACCGGTTTGCGGAATCGGTTCACGGTCCTGTCTGCGACCTTGGTTGCGGACCGGGCTACGTCGCAGCGTATCTGTGTCTGCGTGGGGTCCAGGCCTTCGGGATCGACCTCTCACCCCGCATGATCGACCTGGCGAGGCGCCGATACCCGGCGATTCCATTCCAGGTAGGCGACATGCGCGCGCTCGACCTGCCTGCCGGTTCGTTGGGAGGGATCGTGGCCTTCTACTCGCTGATTCATCTTCGCCGGGATGCCGTGGTGCCGGTGCTCCGGGACATGGCGCGCGTGCTTGGAAAGAACGGACGTCTCCTCGTGGGGTGCCATCGGGGGCAACAGGACCTTCATGTCGATGAGCGGTTCGGGCAGCCCGTCTCTCTGGATGCCACGCTCTTCGAACCGGCGGAGTTGGCAGGCTATGCGACCGAGGCCGGCTTTGACGTGGAGGAAACCTTGACGCGAAGACCCTACGAGTTCGAGGTCCAATTGGAGAAGCTCTACCTGCTGGCTGTGAAACGGAACGCCTGACTGACGGGCCGGCGACCGCGTTCGTCCTATCCACAACCCACTCACCAGATCCCCGTAGAACCTCGACATTCGACATAGCGCGGCGCGTGGGCGCCGCGGCTGGGTCGCAGGTTTGAATCCCATCGTCTGGTGCCGAATTCTCGGCAGGTGACGATCAGTCGGCATCGACAACGTGAAGCTGGGTGTTTCTTGCTGCGTGGCAGAGTCAAATATGTGCCAGTTGTCAATGGGTTATGAACGATCGACTCGACGAGGAAAAAGGAACGGGCCTTGCTGAAGAACAGCAAACACAACAACACGGACTCGATAAGTCACGGATGCAGAGAAAAGGGGTGACGCCATGAATACGACCATGCTTTGGGCCGGATGGTACCTGTTGCTGCTTGGATTGCCGTTGTGGCTCATCGGCGTCCTGGCCAAGGATTGGGCCCGGAAACCGGCGCCCGTGCGTCGCCGGCCGTCCGGATAATGACGACAATGGCCAGTGCGCCGATCACCGTGAACGGTAGAGACAGATCGCTCACGATCAACGAAGGGAGCCGCCAATGAAATCCCAGACCCTGCTGAAGAGCATCTTATTCATCGCACTGGCAGCCGCCACGCTGACCGCGTCGGCCTGCCATCGTCACCAGAGTCCTGCCGAGCGGGCCCAGTGGATGGCGGACAAGGTCGCCAAGGAGTTGGAGTTAAACGCGCCGCAAAAGGCCAAGCTCGCCGAGGCGAAGGAAGAATTCCTGGCTGCGCGCGCGGCGGCCCAACAGGAACATCGGGCGCTGCTGGAGACGCTCCTCGCGCAAATTCAGAGCGATCGATTGGACCAGGCCAAATTGGCCCGGCTTTTTGAACAGCATCAAGCATTGCAACGCCAGACGATGGACAAGGTGCTGCCCAAGGTGGCGGAGTGGCATGCGAGCCTCACGCCCGAGCAAAAGGCGGAAGCCGTCGAGCACATTCGTCGCTGGATGGAGCGGCACAGCGGCGGGTGAGGGCGTTCGTCGAGACGCCTCACGGATGACAGGTCTGAACGCGGAAGAAACGGCGGAATAGCAATACGACGCGGGGCGAGGGCAGGAGATCATGCTGAAGATCACGGTATCGCGGGACACACAGGGCACGACGTTCGCGCTGGCCGGGAAATTGATGGGGCCATGGGTGCGCGAGTTGGAGCAGTGCTGGGCTCAGACGGAGCCGTCCGAGCGGGAAACCGCCGTGATTGACCTGAATGAGACCACCTACATCGACGCCGACGGCAAGGAACTCTTGGCCTCCCTCTGCCGGCAAGGCGTGACGTTTCGCGCGGGAGGCTGTCTGACCAGGGCGATCGTCGACGATGTGACCGAGTCATGCCAGAATCGCTCGCGGGATCGATCGATTGGTTCGGCAGGGCAACGCCACTGACATCCGTCGCGTCGCCTGCCGATGCGGTCCCAGGGCCGGAGATTAGGCTTGTTGTCGCCGGAGGCCGTCGCTAGAATTGACGCGCGCCGATTGGAGCAATCGCGCGCATAGAGACAGCAGAGATTCTTATTGGAGAATATCGGTATGGGTAAGGAGGTTCACCGGTTGATCCACGTAGTGGCCTTGGCGTTAGGCCTCGGGGCCGGGCTCGCGGCTTGCAAACAGGAGGCGGCCTCGTTGCCCGCCCCCGGTCCGCCTGAGGTTCAGGTGACGACGGTGACGACACAGTCGCTGGCCGAGGAGCCGGAGTTCGTGGGGCAGTCGGAGTCCTCCCGTCCGGTCGAGATCCGTGCTCAAGTCACGGGGATCATCAAGGAGCGGTTCTTCAAGGAGGGCCGGAGCGTCAAGCAGGGCGCCAAGCTGTACCGCATCGACCCCGTGCCGTTCGAAGCCGCGGTCGTCACGGCCAAAGCCACGGTCGCGCAGGCGGAGGCTCGCTTGGTACAGGCCAAGCAGAACCTGGCCCGCGTCAAGCCGCTGTTGGCGGAACAGGCTGTGAGCCAGAAGGACGTGGACGATGCGGTGGCGGAGGAGTTGGCGGCCAAGGCCGCGCTGGAGGCGGCCAAGGGGCAGTTGGTCAAGGCCAAGTTCGATCTGGACAACACGCTCATCACCGCCCCGATCAGCGGGATGATCGAGCGGACCAGAGTCTATGAAGGCCGGCTTGTGGCGGCCCAGACCGACTTGTTGACCGTCATCCACCAGATCGATCCGATGTATGTGACGGCGAGTCTGCCGGAAACCTTTATCCTGCAACAGCGCCGCGAGTTGGCGGCCGGGCAGGTGGAGCAGCCGGACCAATATCGACTCAAGGCCGTCATTACCTTCGCGGACGGCTCGACCTATCCGCAGGAAGGAGTGCTGGATCTGCTGGACGTCGGGTTGCGGACCGAGACCGGCGCCCGCGACGCGCGATTTATCTTTTCCAACCCGACCGGCGCCCTGCTCCCCGGACAGTTCGTTAAGGTGCGGGTCAAGGGGTACACGAGGCCGGCGGCCATTCTGGTTCCGCAGCGGGCGGTGCAGCAGGGGCCGAAGGGCCCCATCGTCTTCGTGGTCGGCGAGGGAGACAAGGTGGAGATTCGCCCGGTCCAGGCGACCAGTTGGCAAGGCAGCCAGTGGCTGGTTGAAGAGGGGATCAAGAGCGGCGAGCGCGTGATCGTCGAAGGCGTGCACCGCGTGCAGCCCGGCGCGCCGGTGAAGCCGGTTCCGGTCGATCGGCCAGCCGGGGGGGCCGACGGAGGCGTCGAGCCGGCGCCGGCGTCCGGCCGGCCATCGGACCCGCCTGCAAACCGATCCGGCGAGCCCCCGCCCGGCGCGAAGGCGGAGCAGACCTCATGACCTCGCATTTCTTCATCCAACGGCCCATCTTCGCGTCCGTGCTGTCGATCATCATTGTCGTGATCGGCCTGGTGGCCTTGCAGGCCCTGCCGGTCGCGCAGTTTCCGGAGATCACGCCGCCGGTCGTGCAGATCGATGCCGATTATCCCGGCGCCAGCGCGGAGGTCGTGGCGGATTCCGTCGCGCGCCCGATCGAGGTGCAACTGCCGGGCATCGACAACCTGCTGTACTACGACTCGACCAGCACCAACGACGGCCACATGACGATCAAGCTCACGTTCGAGATCGGCACGGACGTGGACATTGCGCAGGTCCAGACCCAGAACCGGCAGAAGCTCGCGGAGCCGCAATTGCCGCCGGAAGTGGTCCGGCAAGGCATCTCCGTCAAGAAAGTCTCGCCGGACCTGCTGGCCGTGGTGGCGCTCAGCTCCAGCGATCCCACGCACGACACCATCTACCTGTCCAACTACGCCATTCTCCGCGTGATCGACAATCTCAAGCGGCTGAAAGGCGTGGGCGATGCGTTCGTGTTCGGCAGCGCGAACTATTCGATGCGCCTCATTCTCGACCCGGTCCGGATGGCCCAGCTTAACCTGACGCCGACCGACATCGCCAACGTGGTCCGGGAACAGAATCGGGATTTCCCGGCCGGGGTGATCGGCCGGGAGCCGGCACTCAAAGGCACCGAGCTGACCATTCCGGTTATCACGCAGGGGCGCCTCACCGAGGTCAGGGATTTCGAAGATCTGATCGTCCGGGCCCTGCCCAACGGGTCGATGATCCGCTTGAAGGACGTCGCCAGGATTGAGCTCGGCGCGCAATCCTACACGCTCGAAGGCCGGTGGAACAGCAAACCCAACGTGTTTCTGCTCACGTTCCTCTCGCCCGGCGCCAATGCGCTGGAGACCGTCAAGCGCATCCGAGAGGAGATGGCGGCGGTGTCCAAGAGCTTTCCGCCGGGTGTGTCCTACGACGTCCCGTATGACACGACCAAGTTCATCGAGGTCTCCATCAAGGAGGTCGTCAAGACGCTTGGCGAGGCCATGATTCTGGTGATCCTGGTCGTCTACCTGTTCCTCCAAACCTGGCGGGCCACGCTCATCCCGGCCGTGGCGGTGCCGGTCTCGCTGATCGGCGCCTTTATCGGGTTGCAGGCCCTGGGGTTCTCGATCAACACGTTGACGCTCTTCGGCATGGTCCTCGTGATCGGCATCGTGGTGGACGACGCGATCGTGGTCGTGGAGAACGTCGAACGGCACATGCGCGAAGGCGGGCTGTCGCCCAAGGCAGCGGCGATGAAGGCGATGACCGAGGTGACGGGTCCCGTGATCGCCATCGTTCTTGTCCTCTGCGCCGTGTTTGTGCCGGTGGGATTCTTGGGCGGCATCACGGGAGAACTGTATAAACAGTTTGCGATCACGATCGCCATCGCCGTCATCATTTCCGGGTTCGTCGCGCTCACGCTGAGTCCAGCCCTCTGTTCCTTGGTGTTGAAGCCGGAGCACCGGCCGCAGCGGGGATTCTTCGCCCGGTTCAACCGGGTCTTCGACTGGACGCGCGACCGTTATACGAAGGTCGTGGGGACCGTCATGAAACGCTCGGCGGTGGCGCTCGCCATCTTCGCGGTGCTGGTCGTGGCGGCCATCGGAATGTTCCGCATGATCCCAAGCAGTTTTCTCCCGGAGGAGGACCAGGGCTATTTCATCACGGTCGTCCAACTGCCGGACGGCGCGTCGAAGCAACGGACGGATGCCGTGCTCGAAAAGATCGAACGGTATTTTCTGGCCAATCCATCCATCCATTCCACGGATGCGCTATCGGGCCAGAATTTCGTGTTCAACACGCGAGGCCCCAACGCGGCCACGATGTTTTTGCCCCTGCATCATTGGGACGAGCGGCAGGCGCCCCACCAGCATGTGAACGCGCTGATCGGCGCCGCCTACGGCGAGTTCGCCAAAATTCCCGAGGCCTTGATTCTGGCCTTCAACGCGCCGCCGATCCGCGGGCTCGGGGCGACCGGCGGCTTCTCGCTCCAAGTCCAGGATCCGAGCGGCGGGGACTTCAACAAGTTCGCAGAGGTGACCCAGGCCTTCATTCAAAAAGCCCGACAGACGCCGGGCATCGGCGCCATCGGGACGAGCTTCCGGGTGAGCGCCCCCCGGTTGAACGCGAAGATCAACCGGGAACGGGCCAAGTCGCTGGGGGTGCCGATCTCGGAAGTGTTCGATACGATGCAGGCCTTCTTCGGGAACCTGTACATCAACGACTTCGTGAAGTTCGGCCGGGTGTACCGGGTGCAGACCGAGGCCGACGCCCACTATCGCTCGACGCCAGAAGACATCAGCAAGATCTATGTCCGGGCTCAAGGCCCCCAAGGGTCCCGGATGATCCCGTTGGACACGGTCGTGACCGCCGAGTACACCAGCGGACCCGATCCCGTGACCCACTTCAACGGCTTCAATACGGCCCTGGTTTTGGGAACCGCCGCGCCGGGGTTCAGCTCCGGGCAGGCGTTGGAGGCGCTGGAGCGCGTGGCGCAGGAGGTGCTGGTGCCGCAAGGCTACGGGATCGATTGGAGCGGCATTTCCTATCAGGAGCAGAAGGCGGGATCGGAGTCGGTCTTTGCGTTCGCGTTCGGGCTGCTGATGGTGTTTCTGGTCTTGGCCGCCCAGTACGAGAGCTGGTCGGTGCCGTTCGCCGTGATCCTGGCGGTGCCGTTCGGCGTGTTCGGCGCGATGACCGCCGTGTGGGTAAGCGGACAGGCCAACGACATCTATTTCCAGATCGGGCTCGTCACCTTGATCGGCCTCTCGGCCAAGAACGCCATTTTGATCGTCGAGTTCGCCAATCACCGGGTCGAAGCCGGCATGTCTCCCTGGGAGGCCGCGCTGGAGGCCGCCAGGCTGCGGTTCCGCCCGATCATCATGACGTCGATGGCCTTTATTTTGGGCGTGGTCCCGTTGGTGTTTGCAAGCGGCGCGGGAGCCGCCAGCCGCCATTCCATCGGAACCGGCGTGTTCGGCGGCATGCTGGCCGCCACCTTCCTGGCCATTTTCTTCGTGCCGCTGTTCTTCGTGTTGATCCAAAAGGTGAGCCGCCGTTTGACCGGGCGCAAGCCTCAGCCGCCCGTCGTGTTGCCGGCTCCAGCCCAAGCCGAAGAGGAGGAGTACCAGCATGCGTAAGGTCGTCGTTCCGTTCCTGTTACTCTTCACCACCGCCTGTGCCGTCGGTCCGGACTATTCCCCTCCATCCGTCACGACCATGGAGAGGTTTCGCATGATGGAGGCGGGCAGCGCCGGACCGTCCATCGCCAATCTCCCCTGGTGGGAACTGCTGCGCGACGAAGAACTTCAGAAACTCATCCGGATCTCGCTGGAGGAAAACAAGGATCTGAAGCGCGCGGTGGCGACGGTGGAGGAATTCGAGTCGCGCCTGTTCATCTCGCGGATGGACTATGCGCCGAAGCTCGACGGGGTCGTGAATGCGCCGTCGTTCGGGCGCAATTCCAGCTTTCTGTTCCCCGGCTTTCCCAACCCGTTCAACTACTATATTCAAGGCAACCTCTCGTGGGAATTGGACATTTGGGGGCGCATCCGCCGGTCCAACGAGGCGGCGCGGGGCGACCTGCTGTCCAAGGATGAAAATCAGCGGGCGGTGGTGCTGGAGCTGGTCAGCAGCGTGGCGCAAGCCTATTTCGACCTGCTGCAGTTCGACATGCAATTGGATATCGCGAAGCGCACCCTGCAATCCTGGGAAGAATCCGTGCGCATCGCCCAGGCCAGGCTGCGCCAAGGGGTGATCGCCAAGCTGGACGCCGACCAGTTCGAAGCGGAACGGGCGAACGCCGCCGCCCGAGCGGCCGAGTTTGAGCGGCAGATGGTCCAGAAAGAAAACCAGCTCAGCGTGCTGCTCGGCAGGAATCCCGGCCAGATCACGCGCGGCCGGTCGCTGACGGAACAGGTGATCCCGCCGGCCGTCCCGCCCGGCCTCCCGTCGGAGTTGTTGCAGCGCCGCCCGGATGTGCTCGTGGCCGAGCAGCAACTGGCGGCGGCCACCGCGCGCATCGGCATGGCCAAGGCGGATCGATTCCCCAAGCTGTCGCTCACCGGCATTCTGGGCGTCGCGAACCCCAAGCTCTCCCAGCTCTTCACGAACGGCAGCGACTTCGGCGTGGTCGGGCCAAGCCTGGCGGGTCCGCTGTTGAACGCGCAGATTCTCGGCTTTCAACAGGAGGCGACCGAAGCGCAGGCGCGCCAGGCCCTGGCCAGCTATGAGCAGTCCATTTTGGTGGCCTTCAGGGAAGTGGAGGATGCGCTGGTGGCGGTCCGGACGGCCCGCGAGCAGCGGGAGGCGCAGGCGCAACAGGTGGAGGCCCTCCGCTCGGCCTTGCGCCTGGCGAACTTGCGGTACAAGGGCGGGCTCGCCAATTACCTCGACGTGCTGATCGCGCAGCGCAACCTGTTCGAGGCCGAACTGGCGCTCACCGGCACGCACCGCCTTCATCTGGTCTCGGTCGTCCAACTCTACAAGGCGCTGGGTGGAGGCTGGTCGCCGGAGGAGCATCCTGCTCAGCGCGCCGACTCGACCGCTCCCGGTCCCGTCGCCGCTCGCCCAGCGCCGGCCGTCTCCGGCTTGTGATCAACGCCAAGCTGTCTGAACACCGGGCGTTCGACGCCGGAAGGAGCGAGCGTGGAGAGCGGGGCTCAATTTCTCGTCGAGCACAAGGAAGCGGTCCTCTTCTGGACCGTGCTGCTTGAGCAGATCGGGCTGCCCATTCCCGCCATTCCCCTGCTGGTCGCGGCCGGCGCGCTGGTCGGACAGGGCAAGATGTCCCTTGCCGCCGCGCTGCTGCTCCCGGTCGCCGCGTCCCTGCCGGCGGACGTCTTCTGGTTCTGGCTCGGTCGCGTCCGCGGCGGGCGGGTGCTCGGCTGGCTCTGCCGGATCTCGCTCGAACCGGACTCCTGCGTGCGCAAGACGGAGAACCTGTTTGTTCTGCACGGCACACGATCCCTCCTTGTGGCGAAATTCGTGCCCGGTCTCAGCACGGTCGCGCCGCCCATGGCGGGCATCTTTGGCATGGGACTGGTAAAATTTCTGGTCTATGATGTGGCCGGGGCGCTCATCTGGGCCGGGCTGTGCGTCGGGCTCGGCCATCTGTTCAGCGATCAATTGGACCGCGTGGTCACCGGGCTCGCGGATCTGGGCAGCCGGGCCGTCCTGCTGCTCCTCGGCGCCTTGCTCGTCTATGTCGCCTACAAGTTTCTCCAGCGCAGACGCTTCCTGCGGCAGCTTCGGATGGCCAAGATGTCCGTTGACGAGCTCAAGGCCAGGTTGGACGCGGGGGAACCGCTGACGGTGATCGATGTCCGGCATGCGCGGGACGTGCAGGCCGATCCGGACATGATTCCGGGAGCGATCCATATGGCGCTGGAGGATATCGACGGGCGGTACCATGAAATCCCGAAGGACCAGGAGATCATTCTCTATTGTGCCTGTCCGAACGAGGTCAGCAGCGCCCGGACGGCGCTGAAGCTCAAGCGGAACGGCATCCATCAGGTTCGGCCGTTGGAGGGGGGCATCGACGCCTGGCGGCAGCGAAAGTACCCGCTCGTGCGACATCCCGGCTCAAGCCACGGCCGGCGCGAAAGCCGGGCGGCGATCGGGGCCGGTTCGTGAGCGGCTGCATAGGAGGGAGCGCGATTCGACGATGGAGGTGACAGCCTATCTGGACCGCATCGGCTATCATGGGCCGCACGAGACGACGCCCGAAAGCCTGCGCATGCTGCATGCGGCCCACACCTTCGCCGTACCATTCGAGAATCTCGACATTCATCTGGGACGGACCATCTCCCTCGATCCTGCGTCGCTGTTCGACAAGATCGTGCGACGGCGACGGGGAGGCTATTGTTTCGAATTGAACGGGCTCTTTGCCCTGTTGCTGGAGCGCGTGGGGTTTTCCGTACGCCATCTGATGGCGAGAGTGTTATGGGGCCAGACGGAGGTCGGCCCGCTCAGCCATCGTGTGCTGCTCGTCGAGACCGGAGGCGAACGGTGGATCGCCGACGTTGGATTCGGCGGCAACGGCTTGATCGCGGCCATTCCACTGGCCGCCGGCCATGAGGAGCGGCAATATGCGGACCGGTTCCGCGTGATGAGCGTGGCCAACGGTGAGGATCGACGCGACCCTCGCCGGCGCGATCCGCTGGATGCTCAACACAAGGATCGGCAAGAATATCGGATCGACTGTCTGGTCAAGGACATCTGGGAGCCGATGTACTCGTTCACGACCGAGTCCTATTTGCCGGTGGACTATACCTATGCCAATTACTTTCACTCCCACTCGCCGGAGTCGCTGTTTACCCAAAAACGGCTGTGTACGAAGCCGACGCCGAACGGCCGGATCATTCTGCAGAACCGGGCCCTCAAAATCAGGCATGGCGGCCAATCCCAGACCGAGGCGCTCAAGACTGCGGCGGCCTATCGGACGATGCTGGCGGATCACTTTGGCATTGCGCTCTCCGATCACGAGCTGAGCGCCTGCTTCGGCGAGCGCGGAGAGACGAACGGATAATCCGATGGCGGATGCGCGGAAACGATTGAGCACGAACGTCGAGGGGAATTTCTTCGTCGATGCGACCTGTAT
>DATIBM010000148.1:0-9397 GCA_035457545.1 Nitrospiraceae bacterium | reverse complement strand
TGACGACCTCGCTCAGAGAGATCTATTACCGGACCAAACACACGATCAAGAACTCGCACGAGAACACGTTCGATACGCAGGATGAATCGGACCCGATCATCGAGGACCTGGAAGTGTCGCTCACCGCCCTGCGTGAAGAGCTGCACGTGCGCGCGGAGAACGGCGGCAGCGTCGTCGGGCCGCTGGTGCTGGGAGACGACGGGGACCGGGTGGATTGCGCGAAGCTCGGGAAGGGCGGCTATTCCGTGCCCTCGATCGTCGAGCCGGAGTATTTGGAGATCCGGCGTTGCACCGCCGACTTCGTGCTGCTGGTGGAAAAGGGCACCCAGTGGAACCGGCTCTCGGAGGACAAGTTCTGGCGGCGGTACAACTGCGTGCTGTTGACCGGCAACGGGCAGCCCCCGCGCGGCGTCCGCCGGCTGGCCCGGCGGCTCCACGAAGAACACCGGCTGCCGGTCTATGTGCTCGTGGATAACGATCCCTGGGGCTACTATATCTACTCGGTGATCAAACAGGGTTCGATCAACCTGGCCTTCGAAAGCCAGCGGATGGCGATTCCCAAGGCCAAGTTCATCGGCCTCTCCAGCGCCGATCCGGAACGGTATGAGCTGCCGCGGAATGTCGGCATCAAGCTCAACGACAAGGACACGACCAGGGCGCGAGAACTGATGAACTACCCCTGGTTCCAGAAGCCGGCCTGGCAGCAGGAAATCAAACGGATGCTCACAAGCGGGCTCAAGTACGAGCTGGATGCGCTGGCCAACAAGGACTTTCAATACCTGACGAAAAAATATCTTCCCAGAAAGCTCAAGGAGAAGGATTGGTTGGATTAGCCTGACTCGGCGTCGATGCGGGAGAGCAATCTGCAGGTCGGGTGGCCGAGGGTTTGCGGAGCCTCTGTGAGGAGCCTACAATCCCCGTAGGGGGGTTATATGAAACCTCTCACGCTCAATCTATCCGTGATCCTTGCCTGTGCAACGCTCACGGCCTGTCATCCAGACCATCCCATCCCTCAGCCCATCATGCTGTATCGGGCCGAGCTTGGAGCGGCGGATTCGCACGATTCAAAACGAGATCTTCAGGCTTGCCGTCATGAGGTGAACCAGGAAGCGCCGCTGACGATCCAACCCTTGGGCCTTCCGCCGATCGGCACGGTCGGCAGCCCGGTCGGCACTGTGGTGCTCGGCACGGTCGCGCCGCCGCATCGGGTCTGGCCTTCTCAAGCCGCCTATCGAGAGGCCATCGAACGGTGCCTCGCGGCGCGCGGGTACCAGATTCAGGGCTGGGAGTAATCTTGGCGGCCGCTGGATCGATGCTTTCGCATCGCCGAAGGATGGGCCAGATGGGATTGATGGGAAGGTGAAGAGAGAGTCGGCATGAGAGGCTGTTTCTTGGTTTATGCGCTGACGGCCATCGGCCTGCTTGCGCTGGCCGTTCCCTGCGGGGCGCAAGTGTCTCCCGCTCCTTCTCAAACGCCGGCCCAATCGACACCGAGTCTCCAACCGGCCTTGCAGCCGGTGGTGACCGGGGCGGGCGGGATCACGCCCAGCGCGACAGGTGTGCAACCGGCCCCCGCTCCCACAGTCGGCACCACCGGGAGTTCCAGTGACCGGAAATCGTTCGGCACGGTCGGCCAGGGCCTGCCAGGCATGCCGGGCGGACCGCCCTTGACTTCGCCCAACGGCGCACAGGATCTTTCCTCAAAATACATGCGTCCTCTTGTGATCGGCCCGCTTTTTTGCGATCCCGCCCTCGATATTCCCTGCTGACGCTTGGCAGCGGCTTGCCCGATTTCACACGCTAGGGGTTCGTCCAGCTTGTCTCGCCAGGACCTGATGGTACCGTGTGGGCTCTGTAACTCGCTTTCACCCTTTTTACCGTACAAGGAGGATCTATGGCCCACACACCATCACATGCGGTCGCCAACTCCGTGGTTGAGCTGCTCAAGGAGGACCACGAAAAGGTCAAGGGGTTGTTCGCGGAGTATGAGGAGGCCGACTCCGACCGGAAGCAAGACGTCGCCGAAACCGCGCTTCAGGACCTCGAGGTCCATGCGGAACTGGAGGAGAAGCTCATCTATCCCGCTGTTCGAGAGGCGATCGACGACGATGCGCTGATGAATGAAGCGATCGAGGAACATCATCTGGTCCATGTGTCGATCAAAGAGCTCAAGAAGCTCAAGCCCGGTGATGCGAAATTCGACGCCAAGTTCAAGGTGCTCGGCGAATTGGTCAAGCATCACATTCAGGAAGAGGAAGGTGAAATGTTGCCTCAGGCCGAGGAGGCCGACATCGATTGGGATGTCCTGGGAGCCAAGGTCATGAAGCGTCGCGAACAATTACTCTCCAAAACAGATGCATCGGCGCGGGGAGGGGGGAAGCGCAAGAGTCGGTCGTGACGGACGTCGGCTGCCTGATACGGCATGATCGGCCGGCAGCGACCTCGGCGGTGTCGGTCTCGGTTCCATTGACCGGCACCGCCCTGTAGGTTCCGCTTGATTTCGTATAGGACTGCCCCTATCCTGGTGCCCGCTGCTCACTGGGGGCGAATTCCGATGCCGTCCGGTCGAGTCTCTCGCTTGGCAACTCTCCTACCGCTTGCCTTGCTCCTGACCATGCCGCTTCCTCCGTCCGTTGGCATGGCTCAGAGTTCTCCGATCGAGTCTCATGCTGACGCCCTGAGCCGCTTGCCGCTTGGGCTCTCTCTGGTAGAGCAAGATCTCGATACCCGTCTCCCGGCTGCGAACGGAAGCGCGTCCGTCCGCCTGCCGTTAATGGGTGACACCGGGGAACAGGTGATCGGGGAGAAGGTCTGTGCCACTGAGCCGCCGCTGCTCGTGGCTGAAGGTTCCAACGGATGCGAAATCATCTCGTGCGGAATGGGCATCAAACAGACCTGCAAGATCACCTGTCCGGCCGGACAAACGCCCAAGTGCGGTTGCGATTGTGAGCGGTCCTTTGGTCCTATCTGCACGGACTATAAGGCCAACTGTCGCTGCGAGTAGCCTCTCTCAGACACCCGCTTCGTTTAGGTCCCATCCGAAAACCGCTCACCTGGCGGGACGGGCTGCGATCCTCCCATTGTCCCACCCGGATCTTGCCGATGCATTCATTTTGCGTTCCGCTAGGGAATGCCCCAGTTGGGCAAATTCTTGTTAATGGGTAGGTTTAACTCAGAATCTTCAGAGGCGGTGCCTCAAGGATCATCGCCTTGATCTCAGAGCGAGGTGGCGTGATGGCATTGGGTCGAATGGCTTCTGTTCTGCTTCTTACCGTGGCGATCATCGGCCAGTCGCAGCATGCGAGGAGCGCGGACGGCAAGGGAGAAGCCGATTCACCCTCGGCTCCCGGTGGGCAGGGCAGGTCTCCTCAACAACCGGGTTTAATGCCGCCGCTGCCGCCGCCCGAGATCGATCCCGGCATTCAACAGTATCCTGAAACCATCCCGAATCCCGAATCAGTCGTCCCTCCGCCTCAGGTTGATCCTGATATGGCCATCAATCCCGCGACTAGGGAGCGGCTGAAGGATTCTCCGGTCCCGCAACCAACTCCCAACCCCGGTCCTTCTGATCCTGTTCCGCCCGACCCCGTTCCAGCTCCGCCCACGCCGGTCCCTCCCGGCACACCGAGACATTAGCAACAGGCTGCAGTCAGGCTGGGGATCGCCCTAGTGGGTCGGCCGTCGGGCCGATGGTATTGTCGGCTCATGGAGGACAAAACAATACGTATGACCGGCCGATGGTCCTGTTCGAACGGCCTTAGGGAAGTGGCGTGGATGGCAGTGACGGCTGGATGGCTCCTGGCCCCATCTCAACCGTCATGGGCCGCCGACCTGGTGCCGCCGCCACCTCCCGATGTGAGGGAGGATGCCGGCAACCCGCCGCCGCCGATACCCCTTCCAGCACCTCCGAGCGTGAGTCCAGAAATGAGGACGCCGCCGGAGGCGATTCCCCATCCCAAGGCCAGCGTTCCGCCGGATCAACCGGCGCCGGAACTGCCTTTTGACGAGACACTGTCACAAAAGAACGCTCCTCCGCCAACCGTGCCTCCTGCGCGGCCGATTCCGGACCCGCCGCATGCGCCCGCCGCATCTCCGTGAGCAACGGCATCGACTGGCTGTGCGATCGATTCAAGGTCGCCATGGTCGGGCACGATGCCGGTGAGATCGGTGGCCCTGTGCGGCAGTCCGGATCGCCCGAGCCGACGGAAAGGGCCGTGTCCCGGCCTTTCCGTCGCGGCCTGATGGCATCCACGAGGGGGCTGTGAGATGATCGAAGCCCGTTCCTGCAGAGCGAACGAGAATCCTCCTCCCATGGTCTGCACAGGGGCCGCGTGGGATTTCGTCATCTAAAACGATGGATCGTCGCCTGCGTCGTGGCAGTCACGGCCGGTTGCGCGGCGATTCCCTTTGCCTATCGCCATGCAGATTCCCTGGTTGCTTGGCAGGCCGATCACTATTTCAACCTGACCTCCGAGCAACGAGCGGAACTCATCACCCGCCTCAAGCCGGTTCTATCTCGTCATCGCCGCGAGGCCTTGCCCGAGTACGAACGTTTCCTCGCCGAGGTCAAAAGCAGGGTGGAACGGGGATTGACCGGCGACGATATTGACTGGTTCTACGAGGTTCTCGAACGGTTGCGGGCCGACCTCATGGATCGAGCAGTGGCAGGCGGCAGCCCGTTGCTGGTTTCGATGGCGCCCTCGCAAGTGGAGCATCTGGAGTCGGTCTTATTGCGTGAGAACGAGAAGACCGCCCGTCTGGCCGAAGGGCCGGTGGAGGATCGCATTCGGAAGCGAGGTGAGCAGACCGTTGAGCTTGTACAGGACTGGACGGGGTCCCTGTCCAAGGAGCAACGGGCGCAGATTCGCGCCTGGAGCCGCGTATTACCCGACAGTGAGCCGCTGTGGTTTCGCTATCGGAAGGAGCAACAACAGAGATGGCTTGCGCTGTTGCGCCGTCCCCTCACGTCTGCGACGGCAGCAGGAGAGTGGCGGGAGGTCCTGATCCACCAGCATCACGCGGCGCCCGCCTGGTATCGTGACGCCGTTCGCGACTGGCGCGCCGGCGTCAAGACCCTGGCTCTTCGGATCGATAGGATCTTGACGCCCCGCCAACGGGACCATGTGTCGCGCCGCCTCCAAAAACTGATCGGGCAGATCCGTGCCCTCGAGACGGAAACTCACTCGTAATACACGACGACTGCGGCCTTGCCGCATTTCGCGCAGGACCCCTGTTTGGTCATCGGGGTTTTGCCTTCGTTCTCCGCAGCCTTGACTCCCGCGTCCTCGGAGCGTGCGACCTTGTTATAGCAGTCGCTGCAATAAGCGGCAGTTTGTCCCATGATCCCTCCTTGGCTCCCGCCTGCGAGGGGCTTCCTGTCCCTCGTTCCATCGCGGCGACTCAACGGCGCCGTCATGACCAGTATAGCGCGCCGCTTCCATCGCACAGCCTCGGCGTCGCCCTTGCGCCTGCTTTTTCCGGGGTGTTAAGATTTTCCCTCTCGTTCATCAAGGAATCGCCCTATGCCGAACATTACCCTATTGGTCTCTCCCTCCTGCGGCGCGTGCCCCTCGGCCAAGAGCCTCTGGAAGGAATTGCGTGTGAAATACAGCTTCAGCTACCGCGAGGTGGACATCACCACCCCGGACGGACAGGAGCTGGCCGAACGCCATGCCATCCGGGCCGTGCCGGCCACGATCATTGACGGGCGGCTGACCTTTATCGGCGTGCCCAGCCGGCAAAGCGCTGAAAAGGCGCTGGAACAGAAGATCAAACAGCGCCAGGCCTGACGCAGAGCCTCCGGACCTGGCGCAAAACCCTTCAGACGCCCCACGGGAACAGGAGTCCTCATGGTCGAAGAAGACGATATCGAGTTGCCGATTCTCCCTCGGATTGACAAGGGGCCGCCTCCCGACTGCCCGATTTGCGGAGATCCCATGTCTTTCATCGACGGCGACTGGGCCTGCGTGGATTGCAACGGCGAGCTGCTTGGCCCGGAGACCGGGTAGCCGTTCACGTGCTTCGCCGCCCGTGAAGCGTGGCGAGCAAGGGCGCTGACTGAACCCGCTCTCTCCGCTTCACGTTTGCGCCTCACGAAACACGCGCGCAATGCTCCGCGTTTGCACCGGCCCCTTCCATCCCGCGCTTGAATCAGCCCTCGTCGAGGACGTGCGCCGCCTGAAGACAGGCGAGCCCCTGGCCCCTCTCGCCATCATCGTTCCCTCGCAGTTGCTTATCGATCGGCTGCGGCGGTTGCTCGTGCTGGACGCACGATTGCCTCTGCTGCATGTCCACTTTCTGACCTTCCATCAATTGGTGCTGAAGTTGACGTCGGAACGAGCCCTCGATGATTCCGAGAGCCGGCCGCCGGCATTGGTGGACGACTTCTGTTTCGAACAGTTGGCGCGGCATATCGTGTTGGAGAGGCCATGGTCCGGCCTGGAACCCCTGGAACAGCTCGGGACCGCCGCCGGCACCTGGGCCGCGCTCTGGGCCACCCTGCGCGACATGAAGGACGGCGCGGTCGATCCTGCCGCTGCCATCCAGGCCGTTCGGGAAGGGCAGTTTGATCCGGAAGACTGTCCCTGGCTGGAGGCCCTGTTCACCCTCTACGCCGGTATTCTGGAGGGCAGCCGGGTCCTTGGCATCGGCTCAGCCGACGACCTGGCGGCCGACGTTCTTCCTTGGATCTCCCATTCCACGTTTCTGCCTCACCTCAGGCAGGCCATCTACTACGGTTTCTACGACCTTTCACAGGTCCAACTGTCTCTCTTGGAGCGCATCTCACAAAGAACGGAGACTACGGTCTATTTCCCACTTGTTCAAACATCGGAATTCAAGTTTGCATTGAGGTTTTATGAGCGGCGTCTCCTGCCGCTGGCTGCTTCCACGGCCTTCTCTCCGGTCACGGACCTTCCGAACGCCCGGGGAACGGGGCAGGGAACTGTGAATAGGCAAGACAGCCTTGAGGTAGGGATCACACACACGGTTGGGCCAGAGGAGGAACTGGCCGCCGTCTGCCGGGCAATTCTCGCGCTCGTCGAAACGCACGGCTATCGATTTGATGAAATCGGGGTCGTCGCCCGAACATTGGAGCCCTATGCCCCGCTGCTGTCGCGGCTGTTCGAACAGTACCGTATTCCCTTCACCTCTACTGCGGTCCGGTTACTCTTTGCCGAGCCGATCACGAAGACGCTCTGGCAACTGGCCTCGCTGCCGAACTCGGGTTTCTACGCCACAACCCTGTTAGATCTGTTGAGCTCACCCTACTATCGAACCGACGGCTCGGGTCTTACAGCCTTCGAGTGGCGGCCGGATCTCTGGCGGCTGGCAGTTCAGGAACTGGGTATCACCAAAGGCGAACAAGAGTGGCGGTGTTTGGTTGCGGCGGGCCAGGAGACGGACGAGAGCAATGCCAACCCGCTGAGCGGGGGCGAAGAGGACGAACGGGATCAGGATTCGGATGAGGAGGATCGGGCGCCGGTCAAGGTCGGCCGTCGTGAATATGAGCACCTCTGGCGATTGGTTTCGCGGCTGATCGAGGATTGCCGTTCGCTGCCGGATCGAGGGACTGTTGCGGAGCTGACGAATCGGTTTCTTGAGCTCGCTGTCCGACACCTTTCCATCCCTGGATTGACCGAGGACGGCGAGCTGTCGGACGGGAACACGCTCAAGGATCAGCATGCGACGTCCGTCGCGGCGGACCTCCAGGAGGCGTTTGACCGATTGCGTCAACTCGATCGTCTGGGACTGGAGCGGACGTGGGAGGAATGGACCGTCCTCTTGCAGCAGGTGTTCGAACGAGGAGTGATCCCGATCGGAGAGGCGGACCATGAGGGTGTGCAGGTGTTGGACGCCATGTCGGCCCGCGGGTTGCCGTTCAAGGCTCTCTGCCTGATCGGGCTGAACGAAAAGGTGTTTCCCCGTGTGATCCGGGAAGATGCCTTCTTGCGCGACCGGTCTCGGCGGGTGCTCGACGCGACGTTGGGCTACAAGATCGATGAAAAGCTGGCCGGCTATGACGAGGAGCGCCTGCTCTTCGCGCTGCTCTGTCAGGCGGCGACCTCGCGGTTGTTGTTGTTCTATCAGCGGGCCGATGTTGAAGGGCGGTTTCTCGCCTCCTCCACCTTTCTGGAAGAGGCGCGCCGGCGATACGGCCTCTCGGCGGAGCAGGACGAAACGGTTCCCAGACAGCTCACGGAACTCGTGAATCGGCGTCCATCGGTGATCCGATCGCTTCCGATGCAGACCGTGATCCTTCACCGGATTCTTCGACAGCAGGATCCGGGCGATCTGTTGCAGGCGATGGAACGACCCGTGGAGCTGTTTCAACAGGGCTATGCCTCGTTGCGTCCGCTGGAATTCGGTTCAAGTCAGGTCGGAGACTATGACGGGCTCACCGGTCCGCTGGCGGACCATTGGAACAGGGCGCTCGAGGCGGGATTCTCGCCGAGCGCGCTGGAATCCTATGCTCGCTGTCCCTTCCAGTACTTCGGGAGGTACATCCTGGGGTTGCAATCGGTCCGGCCGGACCATGATGAAGGTCCGGCGCCCAGGCTTATCGGCACCCTCTGCCATGATGCGCTGCGCCTCTGCTACAAACGGCTGACGGCAGCGGGATGGCCCGATGCCCTTGGCGACGGCAGCGCGCTGGCCGATATCATCCGCACGGCAGTCCATGAGGTCTTTGACGCCCATGAAGCGAGCATGGCCACGGGATATCAGCTCCTCTGGAACCTCGCACGGGACCTTGTCAGGGACCTGGTGCAGGAGGCGATTCTGTCCGATCGGGAAGATTGCCTTCAAACCGGCTATCGTCCAGTCGCATTTGAGTTGGAGGTCGAGGGGAGGCTCACAGCCTGCGAGACGCCGGAGACGCCCGTGATCAAGATTCGGGGCCGCTTGGACCGCGTGGATCAGCGGCAACAGGATGCAAGCCTGCGTGTGGTCGATTACAAGTACAAACAGGGGTTCAATCAGAAAAAAGAAGATCGCGACCTTTTGACCTCCGCCCTGCGAGGTGATCGGTTGCAACCACCACTTTATGCCCTGATGGCCATTCCAGATCCAAGCCAAGCCGGCGCTTCCGATGCCGGTCCCTTGCACCCGGAGCTGGTCGAGTTTCTCTTTCTGGCCCCTCACTGGACTCCGAGGATTGATCGCTCGTCCTTCGAATCGTCCCATTGGACCTCGACGGCCGGTCCCCTCCTACAGGGCACGATCCTGACCCTGCTCCGCGGTATCCGTGAGGGACAATTCGTGATCCTCCCGGACTCTTACTGCGACCATTGCGAGCTGGCCTCGGCCTGCCGTCTTCAACACGGACCGACCTGGAGCCGGGCCTATCATTCGATCCAGGGTCGGGCCATGCGGGCGCTGCGGAAGCAGAAGGTGCCCA